>JAAYFE010000062.1 GCA_012728365.1 Tissierellia bacterium | reverse complement strand
TTATGTGTGTATTTATTATTCATTAGATAACCACCACCTATCTAATTATAATATATATTAATATTAGATAGGTGGCAAATATCCAATAAGCCTTCATCCCAATGACTAAAGTCATGGGCTTTCGGCTAGGTTTTTTGTAAAGTAATTTCAACAATGTGGGCTACAAAACCGGCAACAATAGAAAGGGGTATGCTAAAGACAGTTTTTAAAATATAGAACTTAGCTCCAAAAAAAACAGTCTCAAAGGGCATCTTGCTTAGGCTTAATAGGCACCATCCTGTAATAATGGATACTATGGTTCCTAATCCTGCACCAGAGATCAATATTGAAGCAACAAGTGGCAGGAAAGCATAAGGACCCATGGCCAGTAGCATTCCACCTATGGTGCCTAAAAAAATTCCTCTTACTCCTGCTTCTGTTGAAAGCCAGTTTTGGACAAATTCCCTTGGTATTAATACTTCTATCATACCTGCCAATACAAAGGCACCTAATATAAGGGGGGCTGTATGTATCATCTGCTTTATGCCTGATTTTAATCCTTCATAGTGTTTTCCATTTTTTCTCCAGTTAATAAATATGAGTATAAGGGCTGCTATACTAAGAATTATTGTTGTTTGCAGCATCTTTTTCACCCACCTTTAAAAAGGGATATTGGTTCATATTTTTATCATTGTAGTACTTTACCAGCATACCAACAAGAATAGGTATAGGAAGGGTTATTAGGTACCTTATAAGGGTAATTTGGGGATCAACCAAGCTGATCTCCATAGGAATTCTAGAAAAATCATAAATATGCTTGCCAAATATAAAGGAAATTAATATATAAAAGGGTACTTCCTTTTCCTTAAAGCTAACAACAAAGGGATAGTATATATAGGGACCTCCTGGAAAAAGACCTCCAGAAAGGGCACTAACTACCACTCCCTTTATGCCACTAAACTTGTTAAGCCAGCTATCTATTACTTCCTTAGTAAGTAGGACCTGAAGCTGTCCTATGACAATAAAAGAAGCAATTAGCATAAGGACAGATTTCCTTGCTGTATTAAGGGATACATTTAAGCCCCTTAAAACAAGTTCATTGCCTCCAGCTACATATGCTATTACAATGAATACTACTGCAGCTATAAGGATTATAATTAAGGACCTTTTCATATAATCACCTTCCTTAAAGCTTTTATATATATCTATACCCAAGATGCTATAAAAATTCTCTCCACCTTAAAGATGGAGAGAATGATCATAGCTCTATATTTATTTTTTCATCTAAAACTATGGTATTTTCTGTAACTAAACAATCATAGGCCAGTATATTTACTCCATTTTCATAGGCCAGCTTAATGGCTTCAGAAAACTTCCTATCCATTTCCCAATTAGGGCGAAATTTAGTAGGACCCTTCATCTGTATTAAAAAGAGCACTGCCCCCCTATATCCATCCTTAACAGCCTCAATTAACTCTAAAACATGTTTAGTACCCCTTTCAGTAGGGGCATCTGGAAACATGGATATGCCGTCTATTTCTAGGGTAACACCCTTTACCTCTATAAACCCTTTATCCTTCTGGCCTTCAAAATATATATCATATCTTGAATGGCCATAGGCCACTTCCCTTTTAATATGGGTTAGATCTTCAAAGCCTTCAATTTTGTTTTCCCTTAAGGCATCAAAGACCACCCTGTTGGGTACTTGGGAATCCATATTTACCAACATGTTTCCCTTCCATACTGCTATTAAGGAGTATTTGGTCTTTCTATTTTTAATATGGGAGCAATCCTCCAGTAAAACTTTGGCTCCTGGTACAAGTAGCTCCTTACATCTTCCAGTATTCTTTACATGAACCATTTCTTCTTCCCCATTAATTAATACATGGGCTATGAACCTGTTTGGCCTTTTAATAAATATGCCTTCTACTATGTTTTCATATGTCATCTATTATCCCTCAAAACTTTCTTTAGATATTGTCCCGTATAAGAGCTCTCTACTTCTATTATTTCTTCAGGGGTTCCACAGGCTACTACTGTACCTCCCCTGTCTCCTCCTTCTGG
>JAAYFE010000061.1 GCA_012728365.1 Tissierellia bacterium | reverse complement strand
ATCCAGAACATACAAGTCAAAAATGCCCTCATTGTGGTATTTTAAATAAAGCAAGAGATAGAAGAGATATATGCAAATCATGTGGATATACAACCCATAGCGATAGATTAGGTGCAATGAATATAATAAAAGCACCTGTGGTAGATGGTGTAGCGTAGTTGATAAGTCTACCAGCCCTAGAGTCTATACGACCTGCCTAGGGAGGGGTGATGACACACCCTTAACTCTGGGTCATACTTGCCTACCAGAAATGGAGTGGCATTTAATCACCAGAGAATCCCCTGACTTTAGTCATGGGGAGTGTCAAAAGGCTAAATATTGACTTTTATTCACAAATAGGATAAAATATTTAACACTGTTAAAACTATATTGGTAAAGAATAAAAACTTTAGTTATAAAATCTGGAGGGAAGATAGTGGAGCAAACAAAAAAGAAAAAAGAGAAAAAAACTATAGGTTCTGTAATTAAAGCAATAGAAGTGATAGAATTTATAGCAAAGTCAGAGAATGAAGTTGGAGCTACTGAAATTAGTAGAGGATTAAATTATGGTGTAAGTGCTACATATCATTTATTGAATACATTGAAGGAATGCAATATAATAGAGCAAAATAAAAGGACTAAAAAGTTTAAGTTGGGATTAAAGCTATGGCAATTAGGCTTGTTGGCATACGAGCAAAACAAGTTATCAGATATATTGCAACCATATTTAAAGAAACTTAAAGAGCTTACTGGGGAAACAGCCAATCTTACAATTATGGATAACTATCAAATAGTATATATAGCCCAGGAGGAAAGTGATAGATTAGTGAAGATGTTTACTAAAAAAGGTGCAACAGCTCCATTACATTGTACAGCAGCTGGCAAGGTGTTGTTGGCTTTTAAGGATGAAGAAGTTAGAAATTCAATAATAGATAAAATAGAGTTAACTAAATATACAGAAAACACTATAGTAAATAAAGAAGATCTTAATGCAGAGCTAGAAAAAATAAGAAAAAATGGTTATGGTTTTGACAATGAGGAAAAGGAACTAGGTGTTAGCTGCATTGGAGCACCGGTTTTTGATTTAAACGACGAAGCCATAGCATGTATTACAATATCAGGCCCAACATCAAGATTTACGGAAGAGAATAAGGAAAAATGGGTGAAAGATGTTGTTAGGATTTCAAAAGAAGCTACTAATACCCTGAAGACTATTAATTAAAAATAACAAATAAATTTATAATAAATGGCCTATAAAGACTTCATTGCATTATTTATGCAACAGTAAGTCTTTTTTATTATTTTTTAAATACTTTATAGATATAATATTCTGTTTGCCATTTTATTGACATTTATATGGCAATAAATTATAATGTATTTAACAACACTAAATTATATTTACTATTAGTAAATCATCTATTGTATAGCAGAGGTTCTTTAAATAAGATATTTATTTATTAATAAACAAGGGGGTATTCATAATGAAAAATAAGAAACTTGTTATGATCCCAGGTCCAACACCTGTAACAAGATCAATACAAGACCAAATGGGAAGGGAAACTGTCGCCTTTGGAGACCCAGATTTTATAAATGATTTTAAAGAAGTGATTAAAGACCTAAAAGAAATATTTAAAACCAAAGGAGAAGCCTTTGTTGTGGCAGGATCTGGTACTTTAGCTATGGAAATGGGAATAGCTAATGTTACAAAAGAAGGGGACAATGTATTAGTAGTATCCAATGGATTCTTTGGAGACAGATATGTTGAATTATGCGAAAGAAGAGGATTAAAAGTAGATGTTTTATCAGCAGAATGGGGAAGTGTAGTTACACCAGAAGAAATTGATAATAAGCTTAAGGAAAAGGTTTACAAGGCTATAACAGTTACCCATGTGGACACATCAACAGGAGTATGTGCACCAATAGCTGAAATAGGTGAGGTTGTTAAAAAGTATGAAGATACTATATTTATTGTTGATGGGGTATGTGCAACGGCAGCAGAACCAGAATACTTAGATGAAATGGGAATAGATGTACTTATAACAGGTTCACAAAAAGCCTTAGGAGTACCACCAGGACTAGCCATTGTTTTAGCAGGGGAAAAGGCATTAGGAAGAAGAAAATCTTTAGGCACAATAAGAGACTACTATGTAGACTTTGAAAAATGGATTCCAGTAATGAATGATCCAAGTAAATACTTTGCAACACCACCTGTAAATATGATTTGGGCATTAAAGGAAGCTCTAAAAATTATAAAAGAAGAAGGGGTAGAAAATAGATACCAAAGACACAAGAAAGTAGCTAGGGCAATGCAAGCTGCCTTAGAAGAGTTAGGATTTAAATTGTTAGCTAAAAAGGAATATAGGGCAGTAAGCCTTTCAAATGCCCTATATATGGAAGGTATAGAAGATGCTGAATTTAGAAAGATATTAGCGGAAGAAGGGGTAGTAGTAGCAGGAGGCCTGGGGGCGTATGCTGGTAAGATGTTTAGATTAGGCCATATGGGTAATATTGACAATCACTTCTTAGTATCTACCATATCAGCTATTGAAAGAACCCTTTACAGATTAGGAAAAGAGGATGTTTTAGGCAGGGGCCTTAAAGTTCTATTAGAAGAATTAGCTAAGTAGGATGAAAATAATAGGCTATATCAAAATGATTTAGATCATTTTGATATAGCCTTTTTATTATTAATAGTAATAATTTCCCATATTTACTTGACAAAATTTTTAAGTATAGGTAAAATATATTTAACATTATTAAATATATTTTAATATTAGTAAAAGGGGGGCGGGGTATGAAAAAGGAAGTAGTGATGATGGTGGGACCAACAGCGGTGCCAGGTAGGGTTTTAGAGGCAATGAATAGAAAATCTATCTCCCATCGTTCTAAGGAATATTGTGAGATACATGAAAGGGTAAGAGAGGGGTTAAAGAAAATCTTTAATACAAAAAATGAAGTCTTTATTTTAACTTCATCAGGTACAGGAGCTATGGAAGCAGCTATACAAAACTGTTTTTCTATGGGCGATGAGGTTGTAGTTCCAGTGATAGGTACTTTCAGTGAACAGTTTGCATCAATGGCTGAGGCATATCAGCTAAAGGTTATTAGAGTTAAATTTGATTTAGGTGAGGCAGCAGTTGTAGATAAAGTAATGGAATATGTAACTCCAAATACAAAGGGATTGTTTGTAATCCACAATGAAAGTTCTACTGGAGTAATGAATGATTTACAAGCCTTTGGTAAAGCCTTGGAAGGAAGAGATACACTATTGGTGACAGACTCTGTAAGTGGAGCAGGCGGTATAGAAATGAAAATGGATGAATGGAATATTGATATAGTATTGACAGGATCTCAAAAGGCCCTTATGGTTCCAGCAGGTTTATCCTTTATTTCACTAAGTGAAAAAGCTTGGGAAGCTACAAAAAAATCAAACCTACCAAAATATTATTTTGACTTACACAAAGCTAGAAAGTTTCAAGAAATAAACCAAACGCCTAACACTCCTGCTGTTTATAATGTCTTTGCTGTTGATGAGGCCCTTAAGATGATATTTGAAGAAGGACTTGATAATGTATATAGAAGACATAAAGAAAATACAAATAGAATAATAGAAGGTATAAGAGAACTTGGATACGATATATTCCCAAAGGATGAAAGGTATGCATCTAGAACACTGACAGCAGTTCATGCACCTGGTAAAGCTAAAGAAATTGTTGGCGCACTAAGAGAAGAAGGTGTAATAGTGAACACTGGTTTGGCACCCTTAGTGGAAGATGTATTTAGGGTTGGAGTAATGGGTTATGTGTTCAAAGAAGATGTAGAAATATTTCTTGAAGCTCTGTCTAGGCTAAATGTAATTAGTACTGCTAAATAAAATATTACCAGCACTCCCTACTTGTGATAAATATGGTAGGGAGTCTTTTATTATGTTATAATAAAGAAAGCCAGTAAAGGGAATCTTATGGTATATAATGGTGCTTAGGAGGGTAGATATGAACTATTTAGAAAAATATAAATACTGGGTTACAAATGAATTTTTTGATGCAGACACTAGAAAAGAGCTGGAAGCCATTAAAGGTAATGAAGAAGAAATCAAAAATAGATTTTATAAAGATTTGACCTTTGGTACTGCCGGCTTAAGGGGAATAATTGGAGCAGGTACAAATAGGATGAACAAATATACTGTAGCCTTAGCTACCCAAGGACTAGCAGCTACCATATTGAGCAAGGGAGAAAAAGCCAAAAATAGGGGTGTGGCCATAGCCTATGATGTAAGGCATTTTTCAAAGGACTTTGCATCTATTGCAGCTAGAGTTTTAGCAGCCAATGGTATAGTAGTATATTTATTTGATGATATAAGACCAACACCATTACTGTCCTATACTATTAGGAAGCTAGGCACTATTTCAGGAATTGTTATAACTGCTAGCCATAATCCAAAGGATTACAATGGGTATAAGGTTTATTGGGAGGAAGGAAGTCAGATACTAGAAGATATTGCAACTGAAATACTTAACAATATAAATAAAATTAAAGATTTTTCAGAAATAAAGATTATAGAACTTGAAGAAGGAATAGAAAAAGGCTTAGTAAAATACATAGGTAAGGAAATAGATGAAGATTATATAGAAAAAGTTATAAGTTCAAGCTTAAGGGACGATGTAGACAAAGAAATAAGTGTTATATATAGTCCCCTTAATGGCACAGGTAATAAGTTTGTAAGGAAGGTACTTGAGGATAGAGGATTTACTAATGTATTTGTAGTGCCAGAACAGGAAAATCCAGATCCAGATTTTAAAACTGTTGGCTATCCTAATCCAGAGGATGTAAAGGCCTTTGAATACTCTGAAAGGTACGGAAGGGAAAAGGATGCAGATATACTTTTGGCCACAGACCCTGACTGTGACAGGGTAGGCTGTATGGTTAAGGGAAGAGATGGGGAATTTATATCCATAAATGGAAATGATATTGGAGCCTTATTAGTAAACTATATATTATCAACTAGATATGAATTAGGTAATATACCACAAAATGCTGCCATAGTTAAAAGCATTGTTACTGGTGATTTAAGTAAGGCCATAGCAGAAAAATATAATGTAAAGGTCATTGAAACCCTTACAGGGTTTAAACATATATGTGGCAAGGCAAATGAATTTGATAAGACTAAGGAATACACCTTTTTATTTGGCTATGAAGAAAGTATTGGCTATGTATATGATACCTTTGTAAGGGATAAGGATGGGGTAATATCCTCTATGTTAATAGTTGAAATGGCAGCCTATTATAAGAAACAAGGTAAAACTTTACTGGATATATTAGAAGAACTATATAATGAACATGGATATTACTTAAATAAACTTATTTCCATTGTTCTTGAAGGGATTGAAGGAAGTGAGAGAATAGAAAGGATTATGGAGTCCTTTAGAAAGGAACCTATTACTGAAATTAATGATATGAAACTGATAAAAACTATTGATTATTTAAAGGATGAAACTGATACTCCAAGATCAAACGTGCTAAAGTATTTCTTTGATGACAATTCCTGGTATGCTGTTAGACCATCAGGTACAGAACCAAAACTTAAGATATATATTTATACAAGGGGAGATAATAGAACCTTATCTGAAAAGAAGATTATAGATATTGAAAAGAAAGTTATGGATAAAATAGAATCTGTAAAATAGCTTCTAGGAGAAGATCCTAGAAGCTTTTTTAGTGTGCCCGGCATGGGCGTAAGCTAGTCGGTGAAAGTCCGATACGGGGGTTGATAGTGCCAACCGTTAGCTTAAGACAAGGGTGTCCACCGCGAGGTGGAATCTGAAGGAAGTCGGCGGCAAAACTCCGGTCT
>JAAYFE010000060.1 GCA_012728365.1 Tissierellia bacterium | reverse complement strand
GAAATATACCGCCTAGCCATTTCTTGCTAGGTAAGGGTGGAAAGGTGAGGTAAGAGCTCACCAGCAGCTAGGCGACTAGCTGGCTCTGTAAACCCCATCCGGAGCAAGACCAAGCAAGGGACTAAAAAGGCAGTGGCCCGCTGCTGTCCCAATGGTAGGTCGCAAGAACTTATTGGTAACAATAAGTCATAGATAGATGATCATCCAAGACAGAACACGGCTTATAGATTTACTCATCGATAATTTATTACGAGAACCCTGTAAAATACAGGGTTTTCACCATTTTAGATGAAGTTAAATATTCTTAGATCATCTTATTTTACAAAGAAGAACTTGTTAGATTAGTATGGGATGTAAGAATGGTCAGTTTAATTGTAGCTAATCCTGAAATTGTTCCTCGTTACATATGATATAGGAAAGGTTTTGGAAATATATCCTATAAGGGATAAAATTACATCAAATAATTTATAATCAGGAGGGGGAGTTTTTATGAAAACTAATAAGGAAAAACTAGTAATGCAATCAGTTCATGGGAAAATTCATAGTCCTATAATGAAGGGCAACTATTATCGCATAGACTCCTTGGGTAAAGGACTTATCTTACCAGCCACTGGGGGTATTACTTATAATTATCAAATAGGCGATCCATGTATGGATTTAGTTGGTGATCACGTAGAGCCAGGGGTTAGCATAAGAAATGAGATTAAAGAAGAAAATAATGCATTGATGGTATTGTCCTGTATTGGAAATGAAGCTATAGTAACATCAGGTGAAGCAAAAGGTGCTAAAGGTTTTGTAACAGGCAAGCATGGTGGAATTGAACATGTAATGGTTTATTTTACAAAAGAAGTTTTAGAAAGACTAACTATAGATGATAAAATACTTATTAAGGCCTGGGGTCAAGGATTGGCTATAGAAGGATATGAGGATGTAGTATGTATGAATATAGATCCAAACTTATTTGAAAAAATAGGAATACATGAAAATGAAAAAGGCCAACTAGAAGTACCAGTTGTTGCAGAAATCCCTGCATACTTAATGGGCTCAGGTATAGGTGCTTCAACTGCTTTTTCTGGAGATTACGATATTATGACAGGAGATGAAAAAGCAAATAAAGAATTTGGAATAGACAAGCTTAGATTTGGTGATCTAGTCCTTCTTAAGGATTTTGACAATACATATGGTAGACAGTATTTAGAAGGAGCAGTAACAATAGGGGTTGTAGTACACAGCAATAGTATTATATCTGGCCATGGACCAGGTATTACTACAATATTAAGCTGTAAAACCAATAAACTAATAGGAAAAATTGCAGTAGATGCAAATATAGCAAACTATCTAGGAGTAAAGTAAAAAATCAATATTTTCATCTGTAACTTGAATATTTGCCTATACATAGTTTTTCAAAACAATACAAAACGAAAATATAAACTATGTTCTAAAATCATGAAAAAATTGAAAAAAAACTTGATTGTTAATAAATATATTGTATAATATAAGAGTATGCTGTATGCAGAAGAATCCCTATTGGTTTTTTATTTAAAAATTTTGAATATTAAAATAGGGATAAATAATCTATCACAAGGGTATATAATATTATAATCAGATATAGGCAGAGTAGGTAGTTTGCGTTAAGTGTTAGAGGATGGGACGTTGCCTCTAAACGAAAAGCTTGTAAAAAGCTTGCGTTAAGCTACCGCGTTCGCTGCCACATCTTGTAAAGTCCTCTTTCTTGATGTGGCAGTATACTGCCATATCAAAATGAAAGGAGGATTTTTTAAATGAAAAAATTTACAGCTAGAAATATTGTAATTTATGGTATGCTAATTGCATTAAATGTAGTACTAACAAGGGTAGGCAGTATAAGAATAGGTGGTGGAGGAACTGAAATAATAAGAATAGGATTTGGAGGATTTCCAGTTATATTTGCTGGTATCTTATTTGGTCCTGTAGCAGGAGGAATTGTAGGAGCAATTGGAGATATTATTGGAATGATTATAAGTCCAATGGGAGCTTACATGCCACATTTTACCCTAACAGCTGCTTTAACAGGAATTATTCCAGGCTTAATAATGATGGATTGTAAAGACATAGCATGTAAAGCTTCAATAAAAAAACTTTTACTTGCAATAGCAGTTGGACAAATTATTACTTCAATTATTTTAGTTCCTTATTTTATGAATACTCTATTTGGAGTCCCATTTGCAGTTTCACTACCATCAAGAATATTGTCCCAAGCAATATCCATTCCACTATATGCCTACGCTACTAGGATTATATTAATTAGAGTTGCTGCAGCCTTAAATATTAGTTAGGCCATTATCTAGATAATGGCCTTATTTTAGTGTGCCCGGCATGGGCGTAAGCTAGTCGGTGAAAGTCCGATACGGGGGTTGATAGTGCCAACCGTTAGCTTAAGACAAGGGTGTCCACCGCGAGGTGGAATCTGAAGGAAGTCGGCGGCAAAACTCCGGTCTG
>JAAYFE010000059.1 GCA_012728365.1 Tissierellia bacterium | reverse complement strand
GAACAACAAGGATATTTAAGCTTTCTTAAATATTACCTTGATGTTAGAGTGTAAACTATGAAACCGCCGTATACCGAACGGTATGTACGGTGGTGTGGGAGGTCGGAAAATAAATTAATTATTTTCCTCCTACCCGATTTGTTCTTATTATTATATATGTTATAATAAAACTATAATTTCAGGCTTTTTGTATATGAAAACTTAGATTATAACAAAATATAATTTATAAGGAGGTAAAAATTATGGCAGATGTATTAAAAGGTAACGCTGTTGCAAAAGCAATTAAGGAAAATATAATAAAGGATGTTGAGGAGCTTGCTAAGGAAAACAAGGTGCCGACTTTAGCTATTGTTAGATTAGGAAATAATCCAGGGGATATTTCATATGAAAAAAGTATTATAAAAAATTGTGATAATTTAGGAATAAAATCTAAGGTTTATGAAAGAAATGTAGATATAAGTACTGAAGAACTAGTAGGGTTAATTGAAGAATTAAATAATGATAGTTCAATTTCGGGAATTCTAGTATTTAGGCCATTACCAAAGCATATTGATGAGGAAATAATAAGAAATGCTGTAAGTCCTAAAAAAGACGTAGATTGCATGCATCCATGGAATCTAGAAAAAATATTTGAAGGGGATATAAGTGGATTTGCACCAGCTACTCCTATGGCTGCCATGGAAATATTAAAATACTATGGTATTCCATTGGAAGGCAAGAATGTAGTTGTTGTTAATAGAAGTATGGTTGTAGGGAAACCTTTAACTATGATGCTTTTAAACGAAAATGCCACTGTTACCATATGTCATTCAAGAACTAAAGATTTACCTAATATAACTAATAAAGCAGATGTTGTGGTAGTAGCCTTAGGAAAGGCAAAGTTCTTTGATGAAAAGTATTTTAATGAAAATTCAGTTGTAATAGATGTAGGAGTAAGTGAAGATGAAAATGGAAAGATCAGTGGAGACGTTGATTATGAAAAAGTAGAACCAATAGTAAGTAAGATTACTCCAGTGCCAGGTGGAGTTGGCAGTGTTACAACCTCAATTTTGTTAAGACAGGTTGTTCATGCATGTAAAATTAATTAATCCATAAAAGAGTCATTAAAATGATACTTCCAAAGTAGATAATCTAATTAAGATTAAAAAATCTACTTGGAGGTATTTTTTTTACTTTTTTCTACAAAACTAGTAGTTTTTTTATGAAGGATAATATTGTTTATCAATAGAATATAATAGGGGAATAAGTATTGGGAGGGGATGGACTTTGCAACTTACAACTGAAATAAAGAAGGATTACTTGATTGTTAAACTTAAGGGGGAATTGGATCATCATACATCAGAAGAGGCCAGAAAAAAAATAGATGAGCATTATTTTAATAATAATTTATTAAATATAATTTTAGATTTAAGAGAGCTTAGCTTTATGGACAGTTCAGGAATTGGACTAATTATGGGCAGATATAAAAATTGTACCAATAGAAATGGAGAAATTTCAATTGTTAGTACCAATACTTATGTAAATAGAATGCTTAAAATGTCTGGATTATTAAAATTAGTTAAAATATATGATTCCATTGAAGAGGCTATAAGGGGCTAAGGAGGGGTATATATGGTAGAAAAAAATAATAATAGAAATTATATGAAAATAGAATTTCTAAGTAAGTCTAGTAATGAAGCTTTTGCAAGGGTGGTAGTAGCTGCTTTTGCTTCACAACTAGACCCAACAATAGAGGAGTTATCAGATATTAAAACAGCTGTGTCAGAGGCAGTTACAAATGCTATTATACATGGCTATGAATATGGAGAGGGAATGGTAGTAGTAGAAGCAACAATTGTAGATAATAGATTAGATATAATAGTTGAAGACTTTGGTAAAGGAATAGAAGACATTAGTAAAGCTATGGAGCCCTTTTATACCTCAAAGCCCGATCTTGAAAGATCCGGTATGGGTTTTACCGTTATGGAGACATTTATGGACAAGTTAGAAGTGGAAAGTACAGTAAACAAAGGTACAAGGGTAAAGATGAGTAAAATATTTAAAAGCCTGTCCCGTAAGGAGTAGATTCTATGGAAAAAGGGAATAGAGATACACAACTATTAACCCATGAAGAGACTATGGAGTTAATAGAAAAAGCACAAAAGGGAGATATGGAAGCCAAAGAAACATTAGTAAAATATAATATTGGCCTTGTTAAAAGTGTTCTAAGGGGATTTACTAATAGGGGGTATGAAATAGACGATCTATTTCAAATAGGAAGTATAGGCCTTTTAAAGGCAATAGATAAATTTGATCCATCTTACAATGTAAAATTTTCTACATATGCTGTTCCTATGATAGCAGGAGAGATTAAAAGGTTTCTAAGGGATGATGGAATAATTAAAGTTAGTAGATCTCTAAAACAAACTGCCAATAAGATAAAGCAATCCCAAGAGAAACTATCTAAAAAACTAGGAAGAGAACCTACAATACAAGAAATATCTGATGAATTAGACCTTGATAGGGAAGAAATAGTAATGGCTTTAGAGGCTTCTTATCATCCAGATTATTTATATGATATTGTACATGAAAAAGAAGGAAATCCATTACACTTAATAGATAAGGTAAGTTTAGAAGAGGATAATGAAAAAGATATACTTGATAGAATAGTTTTGCAAGAATTATTAAGTGAATTAAAGGAAAGGGATAGACAGGTAATTTTTTTAAGATATTTTAAAGATAAAACCCAGATGGAAGTTGCAAATATGTTAGGCATATCACAGGTACAAGTTTCCAGAATAGAAAAGAGAATAATAAGGGAAATGAAAAAAAAGTTGGCTAAGGCATGATTACATGCCTTATTTTTTTGAATTAAATTTTCATATAAGAGAATAATAAGTAATGATTGAGGTGATTAAATGAATTATATTTTAAAGAAAAATAAAAAAATATTTATAGCAATACTTTTAATAATAGCACTAATTATTTGCTTGCTTATTTGGTATAACGAAGAAGGAACCAATAAAGAAGCTCCAAAAAAAGCCATTTATGTAATAAATAATAAAGAGGAGTTGATATTATAAGCAGGGAAAAAATATACATAAATTTAAATGATAAGCATTCAGTTGAACCAAATACTAACATATATGTGAAAGATATAGGGGAAGTATATTGCAAAAATGAAAGCATAAAAAAGAAAGTTGAAGAAGTAAAAATACTAAGGGTTAAACCAGAGGAATCTTATAGCTATATTTCAGGAAATCAAATTATAACAAAGATATTGGATGATATAGACAATATAGATATATCAATAATTGGAAGTTCAGATGTATTTTTAGAAATAAAGGGAAAAGAAGAAAATAGACCTTTTTTAAACTTTTTAAAAATATTAGTAGTGGCCTTAATACTATTTTTTGGTTCAGCTATGGCTATAATTAATTTTTTTGAAGATGTTAATATGAAGGGTACTTTAGAAAGAATATATTATGTTATTACAGGAAAGGAAGAAAAAAATCCTTTGATTGTGACTATGCCTTTTTCTTTAGGTATTGGATTAGGTATATATATTTTCTTTAATAGGGTATTTAGTTTTAGTAAAAGAAGAAAACAAGAGCCTGGCCCATTAGAGTTAGAATTATATTTATATGATAAAAATATTGAAGATAGTATATTGGACGACTTAAAGAAGGGTAATTAGCTAATTAATGGTGGTGGTTATATGAAATATATCTTATTACCCTTTATGGGTATCTCTGCTGGTTTAACAGTAGGTGGTGCTTTAGCTGCTTTTGTAACATTACTTGATTTTATACCTAGATTGATTCAGTTAACTAATACTAGAAAGTATATAAAACTATATCAAAATTTATATGCCTTAGGTGGTCTATTAATTAGTTTATTATATTTTTTTAACTATGGACTTAAATTAAGTAGGATAATTAGTATGTTAGTTTCTTTTATAATGGGAGTGTTTACTGGTTTATTTTCATCAGCTTTAGCAGAAGTATTAAATGTCATACCAGTTTTATCAAAAAAATTTAAACTTAAACACAATCTTAAATATATAGTGTTTGCTATGCTACTAGGAAAAGTATCAGGTTCATTGTGGTATTGGTTAGTATTAAATAAGCGTTAGGAGTGATACTTATGGATAACTTAACGAATAAAGAGTATCAAGAATATGCCAAAAAGAAGGTTCCAAAACCAAACTATTTAAAAAACTCCATAAGAGCTTTTTTTGTAGGAGGAACTATATGTTTAATTGGCCAAATAATACGAAACGGCCTATTTAGATTTGGATTTGATGAAAAAGCAGTGGCTACTGGTACTGCTATAATAATGGTATTTTTAGGTTCTTTATTAACTGGTCTTGGTATATACGATAAGATTGGAAAATTTGGAGGTGCAGGTGCAACTATTCCTATAACTGGTTTTGCAAATTCAATTGTTGCTTCTGCCATGGAATATAAGAGAGAAGGATATATTTTTGGAGTAGCTGCTAGAATGTTTACCATAGCTGGTCCTGTTCTAGTATATGGCATTGGAAGTTCTATAGTGGTAGGTATACTTTACTTAATTTTCACAGCAGGAAGGTGATCTTATGGCCATAAAACGTATTGGAAATCGGACTATAAAGTTTCAAAATCCTCCATCTATAATTGGAACTTCATCAATAGTTGGACCTAAGGAAGGTGATGGCCCTTTAAGAAGTTATTTTGATTTAGTTTTAGAATATGATACGTGGGGGCAAAAATCCTTTGAAAAGGCAGAGGCAAAAATGCAGGAGGAGGCTATTAAATTAGCCATAAAAAATGCAAATTTATCAGTAAATGATATACATTTTTTAATATCTGGAGATCTATTAAGTCAGATAATATCCTCATCCTATACAGCAAGGGAAATAGGAATACCCTATTTTGGACTATACGGTGCTTGTTCAACTATGACAGAATCCATGTCTTTAGGTGCCATGATAATAGATGGAGGATTTGCTGATTATGTGGTTTGTGCTACTTCAAGCCATTTTAGTTCTGCAGAAAGGCAGTTTAGATTTCCACTAGAGTATGGTGCTCAGAGAAAATTTACATCACAATGGACTGTAACTGGTGCTGGAGCAACAGTACTATCGGCTAAGGGAGAGGGACCATATATAACTTATATTACACCAGGAAGAATACGTGACTATGGCATAACTGATACAAGCAATATGGGAGCAGCTATGGCTCCAGCCGCAGTAGATACATTGTTAAATCATTTTAAAGATACTGGATTTACACCTATGGACTATGATTTGATTATATCTGGTGATTTAGGTTTGATAGGTAGACGAATTGTGATAGATATGATGCAAAAAGAGGGATATGATCTTTCTGAAAATTATACAGACTGTGGCATAAAGATATTTGATACTGTAGAGCAAGATGTACATGCAGGCGCTAGTGGGTGCGCTTGCTCTGCTGTTGT
Source organism: Tissierellia bacterium (assembly GCA_012728365.1). GTDB lineage: Bacteria > Bacillota > Clostridia > Tissierellales > Tepidimicrobiaceae > JAAYFE01. The sequence goes on along the minus strand of JAAYFE010000059.1, from coordinate 9,937 downwards.
ATTCAATGGTTATGTTTACAAAGAAATATTAAAAAGTACCTTTAATAGGGTGCTAGTCATGTCTACAGGTGCATTACATTCAACTACTTCTTCTTTACAAGGGGAATCTATACCTGGAATAGCACATGCTGTGACAATAGAAAAATCTATCTAGTTGGGAGGATATATATGGAATATATAACTGCTTTTATAGTAGGTGGATTGATTTGTGTAGTGGGACAAATATTACTTGATACTACAAGTTTAACACCTGCACATATAATAGTTACCTTTCTTATGATTGGGGTAGTATTGGGAGCAATAGGTGTTTATGAGCCTATTGCGGAATTTGCTGAAGCAGGTGCAACTATTCCTATACTAGGCTTCGGATATTCACTAAGTAAAGGTGCAATTGAAGGTGCTAAAGCAAAAGGTGTAATAGGTGCATTTGCAGGTGGGCTGGAATCAACTGCTGGTGCAACAGCAGCTGCAGTTTTATTTGGATATATAATTTCAGTTGTATCCTATCCTAAATCAAAAAGTTAAGGAGCCATAAGGCTCCTTTTTAATCTCCATTGTTATTTCTATTGTTTCTTCCGTTATTATTGTCTCTATTGCCACGGTTGTTTCTGTTAGTATTATCATCTTCATTTTCCTCATTTGAACCATCATTAGATCTATCATCTAGATTATTTTCATTATCATAATCATTATTCTGTACCTCTTCATTATTACCAGGTATATTAAACCAATCCCTTAACCAGTCTTCAAGGAAGCTTCCTTCAGTATGTTCGTCACAAACTTCTACTGGCGCAGTGTATTGATAGTCACTTGGTACAATTCCATTATTTGCTTGAGGGTCATATGGCGGATTTCTCTTGATAAATACTCTTTTTTCTACCAGAGACTCTGGACAATATTCGTTAGCAACTTTATTTGTTGAAGTATCAATTTCTACTTCAACATGGACATCACAGAATTCTGTTGGTTGTGTTCCTCTTACAAATATTTCACTTCTTACAGCACTTCCTCTAGGATCCCGTCTACATAGCTCTGTAGGCAGCTTTCCAGATTTTGTACATACATTTAGAGTAATTATATTGTCTGGACGATTAAAATCCTTTGATTCCAAACCTTCATGGATTTCAGTCATAATTATTTTCCATAGCTGTGCTGCAATAGGACTAGACCTACTTAATTTTATTTGAGGAGAATCGTTACCTATCCATACACTGGCTACATAATATGGTGTATAGCCAACAAACCAGGCATCAGATTGGTCTTGAGTAGTACCTGTTTTTCCTGCAGTTGGCATATTAGGAACTTGCGCCCTGCTAGCAATACCATTTGCAACAGTAGTTCTTAATATATCTGACATTATATAAGCAACCCCTGGTGAAACTACTACATTTTCCCTAGGTGTATTGTCTATTAAAACATGACCGTCTTTGTCCAATACTTTTGTAAAAGAAATAGGTTCTATATATACGCCTAAATTAGCTATGGCACCATAGGCAGCAGCCATTTCCAATGGAGTAAGACCCTTTGTCATGCCACCTAGTCCTAAAGCTGATAGATTTTCGTCGTTATTTACACTATTTTCAGCACTGGTTATAAAATTATCTTTACCAGGATTTTCCTTATTTATAATACCCATTCTGCTTAAATATTCCATACTTGTTCTGACACCAATATTTTGAACCGTTTTTACTGAGTTGACATTTACAGACTGTTCTACAGATTCTCTTAAGGTATATATACCCCTATAGCCTGTATACCAGTTATTAGGCCATAGTTCACCATTTACATAGAATGGAATATCATCAATGGGACTTGCAGCAGTATAACCGTTATCTAAGGCAGGTAAATATACTGCCAAGGGTTTAATGGTTGAACCAGGCTGTCTTGGTGATGAAGTGGCACGGTTTAATATACGTGTACCTTCAACATCTCTACCACCTACCAATGCCTTAATTTGACCAGTTTTATAATCTATTATTACTGCAGCAGACTGTGGTTGAACTATTCCATCTTTTTGTCTATAGAAGTAGGTGCTATTAATATGCAATTTACCTTCTGAATCAACAGTGTAAAACTCTTTATTTTCATTAAGATAATTTTTGTTTATAATAATGGACTTATCATCTCCAACTGTAAATGCATTTTCTGGTAAAGATAGGTTACCCATTCTATATGTTACTAGATTTTTTTTATCATCTATATTATAATAGTCGGCTATATCAATTACATTGTTATAAACAGAGAACTTTCTGCTTTTAAGAACTAAGTTATCATCAGCAAATTCATATTCATTTGTTCCTAAAATTAAATTGTATTCTTCATCTAATAAATTTTGTTGACTATAAAATATAATATTATTGTTTTCATCTAATATATTTCCTGCCTTGTCCCTTTTCCATTTAATAAGGGCAGGAGCACTAATATTATCAACATCTCCTAATAGAATTTCAGTAAAGTTATCATATATATATTCTAACTTCTTTTGTAATTCTAAGTTCATAGTTGAATAGATCCTAAGTCCACCAGTATAAAGCTCCCTTTCAGCCTGTTCTCTAGTATATCCAAATTCTACCATTAGGGCATCTATTACTTGAGCTTTTACAAAGTCATTGAAATAGGAAGATATGCCTTGTATCTTTTTCTCACCAGGCTTTATTTTAGATAATATATCTTCGTTTATGGCAGCATTGTATTCTTCTTCAGTAATTTTACCAAGTTCTAACATTTTAGCTAGAACAAGTTTTTGACGATCTAAAGCCCTTTCATTATAAATGGCAATATATTTTTCTCCAAATATATCAACTTCTCCAACTTTAATATGCTTTTGATTATCATAATCTTCAGGTTTTATAGTTTGATATAAACCATACCTACTTGGACTTTGAACTATTGCAGCAAGCACTGCAGATTCAGCCAGAGTTAAATCTTCTACATTTTTTGAAAAGTAAGTTTCTGCAGCAGATTGTACACCATAGGCTCCCTGGCCTAAATATATTCTATTTAAATAAGCTTCTAGAATCTGTTCCTTTGTTAATTCCTGTTCAATTTGGATAGCTAAATATGCTTCTTGAATTTTTCTAGTCCAACTTTGATCCAAAGTAAGGTATAAATTTCTTGCTAGCTGTTGGGTAATTGTACTACCTCCCCTTACTATTTCTCCAGCTTTTATATTGTCAATTGCTGATTTTGCAATACCTATAATATCCACTCCTATATGCTTTTCGAATCTTTCATCTTCTATGGCAATAAATGCATCTTTAAGATGTTGTGGCATTTTATCTATGCTTACAACTGTTCTATATTCTTCAGTTTGAATTTTTTCCAGTATATTACCATTTTCATCAAGTATAAATGAAGTTTGTGTAAGCAGTGAATCAATATTTGATGGATTAATTTCAGGTGCTTCGGCAATAATGGCCAGAGCAATACCACTTATTGTTCCTACTAAGATAGTTCCTATCATAAATAATATTATGAATAGATATTTAAATATTTTTGCCTTGCTATATTTTGCTTTTTTCTTATTTCCTTCAGACATTAAAATACCTCCTTAATTTAGGGACAGGCAGTAATCAAACTAATTATAACATACAAACTATTTGTTGTTAATAAAATGAATTAATTAAATAAAGGTCTCTTATATCCTTTTCTTTTAAAATATACATATATTATATAATAGGAGGGGGAAAATTGAGATATTATTTTTATTTACTTAGAAAAAAAAGATATTTCATATGGATTATAGCCTTATTGCTATTTGTATTATACATTTACAAATATATTGATAAAAATTTAAAACCCAGCATAGTAGCTGTATCAGAAGTTAAAGCCAGACAAGTTGCTATTAAAACTATTAATGATACTATTAAAAAAACCATAGGTAATAATATAAAGTATACAGATTTGATAAATGTTAGTTATGACAAGGAAGGAAAAATTGCTATGATGCAGGCTAATACAATGTTAATGAACATACTTGCTTCAGAGGTGGCTTTGGAAGTTCAAGAGCAACTGGTGGAAATTTCAGATTCTAGTATAATGTTACCTTTAAACAATGTTTTTGATATACATATTATAAAACTTCCTAGTATTAAAGTTAGAATTATTCCTCAGGGAGCCATAGATGTAGATTTTGCAACGGAGTTTGAATCTGCAGGTATAAATCAAACTAGGCATAGGATATATATTGTTGTAAATACAGATATTAAGATGATTCTGCCTTTAACATCAGAAAATATAAGAGTTACTACCAATATTCCCATTGCTGAAACCATAATAATAGGTGACGTACCTGAAACCTTTGTTGACATACCTGAATAAGGGGTATTAGATGTGATCTGGTAACTTTTTTAAGCTTGGTTAATAAGGAAATTTTTGTGGTTTTGATATATAATAGAACTGGGATTATTTAGGTATAAAAAATTTATTTATTAATAAAAATTACTATTTAAATTGAAAGGAAAGGGGAATAACTTGAAATTAGAAACATTAAATAAAGAAAAAACCATAATTGTAGGTCTTCAACTTTATAATGAGTCTGATATTGGAGATTCAATGGACGAATTAGAAGAATTAGTTAAGGCTGCAGGAGGAATAGTTTTATTTAGAATCATACAAAAGAAAAAATCCATAGATCCAGCCTATTTCATAGGCAGAGGAAAGGCATATGAGATAAGGAAGTATTGTGAAATTCATGATATTAATACCGTTGTTTTTAATGATGAGTTGTCTGGAGCTCAATTAAGAAATCTTGAGGATATAATAGATAGAAAAATTATTGACAGGACTACTTTGATTCTTGATATATTTGCAAATAGGGCTACTTCAAAAGAAGGAAAACTACAAGTTAAATTAGCCCAGTTAAAATATGGATTGCCAAGATTAGTAGGGTTTAGAAAGTATCTTTCTAGAACTGGAGGAGGAATAGGTACAAGAGGGCCTGGAGAACAAAAATTAGAACTAGACAGGCGTTATATATTAAAGGAAATCAATAATATTGAAAAAGCCCTAAGGGAAGTTGAAAAAACTAGAGGTGTAAAGAGAAGAAAAAGGGAAAGTTCATCAATACCAATTGTAGCCTTAGTGGGATATACTAATGCAGGTAAATCTACTCTGTTAAATAGGATAATTGAACTATATGGAGATAATGATGACTCTAAAAAAGTATTTGCATATGATATGCTTTTTGCTACCCTTGAAACATCTTTAAGGCAAGCCAAACTTCCAAATGGTCAGAAGTTTTTAATTACAGATACGGTAGGCTTTGTAAGTAAACTTCCTACTGATTTAATAGAGGCTTTTAAAGGTACCTTAGAAGAGGTTAAGTATGCAGACTTAATATTACATGTAGTAGATGCATCAAATAAAAATTTAGACATACAGATAGAAACTACTTTAGATATATTAAGAGACTTAAATGTGCTAGACAAGCCTATAATAACAGTTTTTAATAAGATGGATAAAAGTAATAAAAATCAACTTATTTATGACACAAGTAAAGTTCAAAAGAAAATATTTATTTCCGCTAAAAAGGATAAAAATTTAGATGGATTGTTAAACATGATAATGGAAAATTTGCCAATTAGTTATAAGGAAGCCACTTATTTTATACCTTATGAAAATCAGCCTCTTATAAGCTATATATTGGATAATTATGAATATAAGCATTTAGAGTATTTAGACCAAGGGGTGAAGTTAAGGGTAAAAACTACACATACAGACTATGAAAAGTTAAAAAAATATAAAGTATAAAAATTGTAAAAAAATTTAAAAACAATTGAATTATTTAGAAAATTTGGGTATGATATTATTAATACAATAAAGGAGGCTGAGTTCTATGATTGTAAGAAATTGTGCAGGTGGTGTAGTTTTCAATGGGGCTAAGGTTTTCATCTTGAAAAATGATAAAGACCAGTGGGTATTGCCCAAGGGTAAAATTCGTAACGATGCCTTGCCAACAGAAACAGCCCTTAGTCGTGTTAAGTATGAAACGGGCCTTGATGCCAATATTGTTTCAACTGCTGGCGAGACAAGTTACGAATTTTTTTCTTTAACAAGAAAACAATTTGTTTGTAATATTATAACTTGGTATGTAATGGAGTCTAAAAATGATACTTATCTTATAAATAAAGAGGAAGGCTTTAAAGATGGTGGTTTTTATCCAGTAAATAAAGCTTTAGAGATGATTACACATAGCCAAGATAGGGCCTTGGTAAATTTATCTTATAAAAAATACTTAGAATATAAGGAATTTGAAACTAAACAAATTTACGCATAAACTTAGCATCCTATAAGGCAGATAAATATTCTGCCTTTATTTTTGCCTTCCATAGCATGGTATAATATAGATATAATTAGATTGAAAGGAGATTAGCATGTTGGAGTCTTATAGAACAATACACAAATATGGAAAAGATGAAATCATGATTAATAAATCAAGATTTATAGGCCATGCTATGCCCATAGGCAATGAAGAGGAAGCATTGGAATTTATTGATAAGATTAAAACTGAACATAAAGATGCAACCCATAATGTATACGCCTATGTAGTAGGTGATAACAACAACATACAAAGATTTAGTGATGATGGAGAACCTTCAGGTACTGCAGGTATTCCAGTATTGGAAGTAATAAAAAAAGAAAACCTTAGAAATGTAGTAGTAGTAGTTACTAGGTACTTTGGGGGTATAAAGCTGGGTGCTGGGGGACTAATAAGAGCATATACTAAAGGAGCAAAAATAGGACTTGAGGCTGGAATAATCGTAGATAAAGTTCTCCATAGAAAATTAAAAGTAAGGGTAAACTATACTTCCTATGGAGTAATAGAGAATTTTTTGAATCAGGAAGGGTATATAATAGATAACATTATATATGACGATGCTGTAAATATATATGTATATATCGACACTAAAGTTGTAAATAACTTTATAAAAAAAATAACTAATCTAACCAATGGAACTGCAGAATTTGAATATTTAGAAGAAGAGTATATATCTATAAAAGATGGTAAAAAAGTATAGGAGGAGATATTTTGATCAAAGAGGAAATGTTAAAAAAGAAGGTTTGGGCTGTTGTTGGAGTAACTACAAAAAAGGATAGGTTTGGATATAAAATATTTAAAAAGCTTCAAGAACATGGATATGAGACCTATGGTGTAAATCCAAAATATGAAGAAGTTGATGGGGAAAAAGTATATCCAACCTTAAAGAGTATACCTAAAAAAATTGAAGTAGTTGATGTAGTTGTTCCACCGAAGGTAACTTTAGGGCTTTTGGATGAAATTAAAGACCTAGGCATAGAGTACATCTGGTTCCAACCTGGTACCTACGATGAAGAAGTAGTTGAAAAAGCTGAGAGTTTAGGATTTAAAAATCTTTTCAATGATTGTGTATATGCAACATTAATTGCTAGGGAAAGATAGGTTTAAACCTATCTTTTCTTTAATAGTTCATATATTCCTATAAATAATAGGAATATACCGAAGTATTTTCTTAAATTATTGGCATCAATTCTTAGGGCAGATATTGAACCTAATATGGCACCTGCAATACCACCAGGAACAATCCATTTAGTATACTGAAAAAATATATTTTTTTCTCTTATATGGACTACTAGTGCAGTAATTGATACAGGTATAAATATAATTAAATTTATACTTTGGGCTTGATGTTGACTAAGATTAGCCATTAAAACTAAGGAAGGTATTAAAATGGACCCTCCTCCAATTCCCATTCCACTTATTATCCCTGACAAAAGACCAATAATAAATAATTTCATTTTAATATCATCCTTATGGCTGTTAATATAATTATGCTAGCAAATATTTTTCTTAGTAAAGGTGCTGGAATTTTATTTAATAATTTGGCACCTATAAAACTTCCTATAATACCACCCAAAGCCACATTAAGGGCAATATTAAATTTTATGATGTCTGCCTTCAAGTAAAAAAAAGTACTTATTATAGACAAAGGAAGTATTATGGATATGGCTGTAGCATGGGCTTTATGTTCTTTTATACCTACAAAAAATATGAGGGCTGGTACTATTATCATTCCACCACCAGAACCAAATAATCCATTAATAAATCCTGTAATTAATCCAATAGCAATTAACTTAATATGTTTAAAATGCATATTTTACTCCTTTGTGGTATAATTATAATACTATTATTAATTTCACCATAATTTAGCTGCTTATACTTAAAAATCTTAATTGGAGGAATATTTATGGAAAAAATTATAAATGAACTTGTAAAATGGTTACAGGATAGGGTATATGAAGCTAATAGTAAAGGAGTGGTTTTTGGTTTAAGTGGTGGAATTGACTCTGCTGTAGTAGCAGCTCTTGCAAAAAAAGCCTTTCCTGAAAACTCATTAGGTATTATAATGCCTTGCCACAGCAATCCTATTGACGAAGAACATGGTTACTTAGTAGCTAATACATTAGGACTTAAGGTAGAAAAAGTAGATTTAACTTATACTTACAATGTTTTATTAAAATCTATTCCTTTAGAAGCAAGAAACAAAACAGCCCTTGCAAATATTAAGCCTAGACTAAGGATGACTACCCTATACTACTATGCCCAAAGTTTAGGTTATCTGGTTTTAGGTCCCACTAATAAAAGTGAGTTTACTGTAGGATATTTTACAAAGCATGGTGATAGTGGGGTGGATTTACTTCCCATTGCATCCTTTACTAAGACTCAAATAAGGCAATTAGCAAAACATTTAAATATACCTAGTATAATTATTGAAAAACCACCTACTGCAGGTTTATGGGAAAATCAAACTGATGAAGAAGAATTGGGATTTGGATATGATGTACTGGATAAGTATATAGAAAGAAAAACTGGACCTGAAAATATAGTTAAGAAAATAAGGGATCTGGAAGTTAAAAGTGAACATAAAAGAAATATGCCACCAATTTTTATACCAAGTAACTAAATATATTCACAATGACAGAGAATTGTGTTAAAATTTATTGGAGACAATAAGGAGGTAGAAGTTAAATGGCAGGTCATTCAAAATGGAGCAATATAAAGCATAAAAAAGGCAAAGAAGACGCAAAAAGAGCCAAGATATTTACCAAATTAGCAAGGTCTATTATGGTGGCAGCTAGAGAAGGAGGTCCAGATCCAGAGTATAATGCTGCTTTAAAATCAGCCATAGAAAAAGCAAAAGCTGCAAACATGCCAAATGACAACATAGAAAGAGCTATAAAAAGAGGCAGTGGAGAGATTGATGGTGCTGCCTTTGAAGAAATAACCTATGAAGGCTATGGACCTGGTGGTATAGCAGTTTATGTATCCTGTCTAACAGATAATAGAAATAGAACAGCAGCAGATGTAAGACATGCTTTTGATAAGGCTGGTGGGAATCTAGGACAAAGTGGCTGTGTTTCTTTCATGTTTGAAAGAAAGGGATTATTATTTATTGAAAAAAAAGAAGGAATATCTGAAGATGATTTAATGTTAGAAGCTATAGATTTAGGAGCAGAAGATATTGAAATTACAGAAGATGGATTTGAAATAACAACAAATCCTGAAAACTTTGACAAGGTAAGGGATGGTTTAGCTGCAGGTGGATATGAATTTGCTGTTGCTGAAATTGCTTTCTTGCCTTCAAATACAACTAAACTTACAGATGAAGAAGATATAAAAAATATGATAAAGTTAATAGATACATTGGAAGATAATGATGATGTACAAGCAGTGTACCACAACTGGGAAATGCCAGAGGATATAAACATATAAGCTATTATGTAAACCAAATAGGGACTAGGTTGCTATCCTAGTCCCTATTTTAGTGTGCCCGGCATGGGCGTAAGCTAGTCGGTGAAAGTCCGATACGGGGGTTGATAGTGCCAACCGTTAGCTTAAGACAAGGGTGTCCACCGCGAGGTGGAATCTGAAGGAAGTCGGCGGCAAAACTCCGGTCTG
>JAAYFE010000058.1 GCA_012728365.1 Tissierellia bacterium | reverse complement strand
GGGGAGGACCCCTCTGGTATAATTTTGCGGCGGAAATACCTGCATTTTAAGGACTATTTCCGGCAAAATTTGGTGTCCAGAGGGGTCAGGGGCCCCATGTCAATAGGACCGTGGAATAAATGCGGTTATATATTTTTTTTTATCATTAAAAGTGACATTTTCACTGAATAAATTTCTATGTTCTTATGTGACATTTTCATTGACTATTGACACAAAAATATTTATTATTCAGTTGATACGCTTTTTTCTTTTTTCTTAAAATAATAACCCTCTCCCCATTTAGTATGAATATATTCTACATTACTGGAATCATCCTCTATTTTTTCTCTAAGCCTTCTAATGTGGACATCTACAGTCCTTAAATCTCCATAGTAATCATATCCCCATACGGTTTTTAGTATTTCCTCACGGGTAAATACTTTTCCCGGATTTGTAATTAAAAGATAAAAGAGATCAAATTCTTTGCCAGTTAATATAACACTTCTACCATTAATACTAATCCTTCTGCCAACGGTATTTATTACAAAATTATCGATTTTTACTGTATGATTATCTATCTCCACATTATTCATATTAGCTCTTCTAAGTATAGCCCTTAATTTTGCCTTAAAGACCATTAAATTTATAGGATTTGTTATATAATCATCTGCACCATATTCCAAAGCTAATATTTCAGTTAATTCCTCTTTTTTGTCTGTTAGCACAATTATAGGAACTTGTGAATATTCTCTTACAGCTTTTAAAAGCAACAATCCATTTCCATCTGGTAACAATATGTCCATTATTACCAAATCAAACTCTTTTTTCTTTAACAAATCTATTGCATCTTTAATACATAAGGCAATATCAACTATAAAATTCTCTTGTTCTAAACTATATTTTAATCCTTTAATAAAGGATTTGTCTTTATTGATAACTATAACATTTGTAGCCATCTGTCACACCCCATACCAAGTTAACATCATTGACTAGAAAACAATAACCTTTTATCCCCTTCCCTCTTGGTAATTTTTATTTGATCGAAGTATTCTAATAAAGCTATGGCTGTCTTCCTATTTGTATTTAATAAATCCCTAAACTCAGCTACAGTAATAAAGTTATTTTTATTAAGATACTCTGTAATTAGTTTGATTGCCTCTTCTATAGTTTCCTTATAAAAGCCCATATCTTCATTTAGCCTTATTATCTCCTCGTTATTTACCAAAGCCAAGAAAACTTCTTCTACTTCTTTTTCTTCGTATCTTATACTTTTTCTTAAATCATCTATCTTAGGTGGCATATAGCTATGGCTCTTTAGGGTATTGATTATTTCGTCTTTTATAGCCATATGTTTTTCACTATATTTAACCTGAAAGCCTTCTAAATATATACTTTCTTTACGTTGTTTAACACTTCCTTCTTTTATTAGCAAATCTATAAATTTTTCGCCAATTAAAGCTTTTATATTACCTAAAAACTTACTGCGTAATTCCTCTTTAAGGATTCCATATCTAAGTGGATACTTTTCATGATATGATTTTAAATGGTCTATAATTTTAGATTTTAAATCCCTATAATAATCTTTGTGAATTACATGTAAATCCTTTGTAAGATTAAATACAATAACTTTTTCTTCCTCTTCTAGATCCCTAACATGTTTCTTTACTTTATCTTCCAACATAGCTGTGGATTTTGATATTTCCTTCACAGTAGGGAAACTGTTACTATTATCTAATATTATCTTTTCAATTACATCTTTAGAATCTCCTATATCCTTTAATTTCAGTTCCTCAATTGTTCCTTCATCAAATCTTTTTTTCTTCCTAGGATTAGGTTCCAATATTTTTCCTCCACCTATTGTAAACATAGGTGAGTAAAACCTTAGTATAAATCTATCTTCCCTTTTTGCCACAATGGGCTCTTCTAATCTTAGTTGGGCATAAGATTCTTCTCCTGGATTTAATTCATCCCTATCTAATAATACAATTCTTGCTAATATCTCTTTTGTACCTATATAAAGTCTTACCCTAGTTCTATTTTTAATTATCCTATCAATACTGTCAATAAGTTTTACTTTCACATCTAACATAGATGTAGGTTTCATTGAATTTTTTGGTGCAATAACGTCTCCCCTATCTATTTCTTCCGTTTTAATTCCTGCCAAGTTTATGGCAACCCTTTGTCCTGCATAAGCAATATCTGTACTATTTCCATGTACTTGCAAGGACCTTATACGTCCAATTTTTCCCTTAGGAAATATTTCTACTTCATCACCCAGCTTTAAAGCACCTGATAATAATGTACCTGTAACCACAGTTCCAAAGCCTTGTATAGAAAATACCCTATCTATACAAAGCCTTGGCATATCATCTACTTGTCTATCTTCAATTTGTGATGACATTTCATCAATTAGCTTTATTACCTTGTCAATTCCAGTTTTTTTAACTGACGATACTGGAATAATTGGAGCATTTTCCAAAAATGTGCCTATCAGATTTTCTCTAATGTCTTCCTTAACCATTTCTAACCATTCTTCATCAACTAGATCTGCCTTAGTCAATACAACAAATCCTTTTTCAACTCCAATTAAGTCTAGTATGGCTAAGTGCTCACTTGTCTGAGGCATAACACCTTCATCTGCAGCAATGACTAAAAGTACTATATCTATACCAGCAACTCCTGCCAACATATTTTTTATAAACTTCTCATGGCCTGGAACATCTATAATACCTACCCTCTTTCCACTAGGTAGATCAAAATAGGTAAAACCTAATTCTATGGAAATTCCCCTTTGTTGTTCCTCTTTTAACCTGTCAGTGTTCCTTCCTGTTAATGCCTTAATCAAAGTTGTCTTGCCATGATCAATATGTCCTGCCGTACCAACTATAATATGTTTCATTAGATGCACCCTTTCATTCTTTCAATGCCATATTCTATACCCTCTACTACAATATCATACTCTTCTTCTCTAATAGTTCTTAAATCCAAGTATAACTTATTTTTATAAACTCTTGAAATAATAGGAATTCTAAATTCCCTTAGGGCTCTTTCAAATCCAGTAATATTTTTTTCACCAAAATCAATGGAAATGCATTTTGTAGGTATTCTTTCAAGAGGTAGGCTGCCCCCCCCTACTTCAGAATAGCCATCTACTATTTCTATATTGCAAGAGTCACATTTTATTTTCTCATTTAACATTTTTATTAGTGTTTTTGCTCTTTTTCCCAACTCATTAGCTTTCATAGAAAGCATCTTTAAAGTAGGTATTTTTTCTACTGCAATCTCTTCGTCTAAATAAAGCCTCATGGTTGCCTCTAAGGCAGATATTGTAAATTTATCAACCCTAAAGGCCCTTGTCAGTGGATTTTTCTTCATCTTATCTATATATTCCTTTTTCCCTACTATAATACCAGCTTGAGGACCTCCTAACAATTTATCACCACTAAAGGTTACAATATCAACACCTTTTCTTATAGAATCCTGAACTGTAGGCTCATATTCTAAGCCATACTTGGATAGGTCAATTAATACTCCACTACCCAAGTCCTCAATTAATGGCAAATTATATTTTTCCTTTAACGGGTAAAGTTCTTCAGCTAAAACCTGAGATGTAAAGCCCAATATTCTATAGTTGCTGGTGTGTACTTTCAATAAGGCTGCAGTATTTTCATTAATTGCACCTTCATAATCATATAAGTGGGTTTTATTAGTAGTACCTACAGCCCTAAGTATTGCACCACTTTCCTCCATTACATCAAGAATTCTAAAGGATCCTCCTATTTCTATTAGCTCTCCCCTAGATACTATAACTTCCCTTCCCTTAGCTATGGTACTTAAAACTAACATAACAGCTGCTGCATTGTTGTTGACAACCATAGCATCTTCTGCACCTGTAATTTCACATAGTATCTCTCTAAGATGACTATACCTTGATCCTCTTTCTCCAGTTGTTAAATCATATTCTAAATTTGAATAATTAGTAGCTATTTCAAATACATTTTCCATTACTTCCTTGCTTATTAAAGAACGACCAATATTAGTATGGATTACCACTCCTGTCCCATTTACAACCCTTCTTAAAGCATAAGAGTTTTTATCTTTTATTCTAGTTAAGATAATATCAACTATATTCTTGCTTTTTTCTATAACTTCTTCTTCATTTAAAGAATTACTTCTTATTTCCTGCCTAAATAAATCTAATTCTTCCCTAATAGAGCTTAAAACTATTTTTCTAGGAACCCTATTAAGTGACTCCTTAACTTTTTCATCTTCTAATATTTCATCAACTTTTGGTATATATCTAAATAGATTTTTGATATTTGCCATATAATCCCTCTTTCATTTAACTATTATATATTTATTTTTCTTTTCTACAACCTCTCCAACTACTGCATAAGCTGTTGGAGTATTTTTAAGATTTTCCAGCAATAAGTCTGCATTTTCCTTAGGTAGAGAAATAAGTAAACCACCTGATGTTTGAGGATCATAAAGAACATCCTTTATCTCCTCAGGAATATCAGCTGAAAACTCTACCTTATCACCAACAAATTTCCTATTGGCATAGGCTCCTGCAGGGACTAGGCCCATCCTAGCATATTCTAAAGTTTTATCTATAATTGGAAGATTTTTATGGTCAAGGACTATGGTAACTGAACTTCCTTCAGCCATTTCTAAAGCATGGCCTAAAAGACCAAAACCAGTTATATCTGTAACACTATTTACCTCAAGACCTTCTAAAGCTTCCTTTGCATATTTATTGAGAGTTGACATGGTTTTAACTGCTTCTTTGTAAATTTTCTCATCTGCTAAGCCACCCTTAATAGCAGTATTTATTATACCAACTCCTAAGGGCTTTGTTAAGACAAGATAATCTCCTGGCTTTGCATTGCTATTTGTCCACACTTTATTAGGGGCTACAAAGCCTGCAACGGACAGACCATATTTGGGTTCATCATCTTCTACAGTATGACCTCCAATAAGCAAGGCTCCTGCTTCCTTTACCTTGTCAGAGCCACCTTTTAATATTTCAACCAGTATATCTGGACTGAGACAATTTGGAAAGCACACTATGTTCATAGCTAGTTTAGGCTCTCCACCCATAGCATATACATCGCTTAAAGAATTTGCTGCTGCTATTTGGCCAAATTCATATGGATCATCTACTATGGGCGTGAAAAAATCAAGGGTTTGAATTAAAGCCAGTTCATCATTTATCTTATAAACTGCTGCATCATCAGAAGTTTCCAATCCTACTATTAGATTATCATCATGAGCTTTTGGTAAGTAGCACAAAACCTGTGCCAATATGTCGGGACCGACCTTGGCAGCTCAGCCAGAAGTTTTGGCATATTGAGTTAACTTAATATCCATAATTACACTCCTTCATTTTACTATTATAAGATCCTTAATATCTTCAAACCTCTTTTCTCCTATACCTGATACATTTTTAATATCTTCAATACTTTTAAATTTATTTTCACTTCTATACTTTATTATTCTATCAGCTAATACCTCTCCAATACCAGGTAGAGACATAAGCTCTTCCTTGGTACAAGTATTAATGTTTATTTTTCCTGAAGAAGAACTATTGGGATTTTTAAATTCATATACTTCTTCTATAGGATCTTCTCCAATTTTGGGAATAAATATCTTTTCTTCATCTGATAATTTTCTTGCTAAATTAATTTTATCCAAGTCTGCATCTTTTTTCAATCCTCCGGCCAATTCCACCGCATCAATTAATCTAGAACCAGCTTCTAGTATAACAATACCAGGTTTATACACCTGTCCACTTATATGTACCATAATTTCCTGGGGTTCGTCACTATTATTTTCATCTAATTCATTAAATCCAGATATATAATCTTCAACTAATCTTTTTTCATCTGTAGGATCAGCTATATCTTTGTTTAAAAAATTAAACAAAGATATAGATACCACAATTATAACCAAAAACATTAGTATTATTTGCTCCCTTTTAGAAAAAAAAGCCATTGATAATCACCTCCTTTAAGATTTCATTAATATATTCGCTACATTTTATTTAAATCCTTTTTTTTTGAAAAAAAGGATTTCCTCTTAATCTATAGCCACATTTTTGATATACTATTTATTAATATTGAGAAAGGAGGGTAATTTTGAGTAAAATAATTACTATTACTTTGTTATCAATTTTGATTGCTAGTAATATATCCCTTGCAGATAGCTTAAATGTTACGGGAGAAAGCGCTATTTTAATCGATGCAGAAACTGGACAAGTCCTGTATGAAAAAAATGCCCATGAGAAGTTGCATCCTGCAAGTACAACAAAAATTCTTACGGCAATTTTAGTTTTAGAAAATGTAAGCCTAGAGGAAATTGTTACAGTAGATGAAGAGGTAGTTCATCTAACTAAAGGATCCCACATTGCTTTAGAAGCTGGGGAACAACTGACAGTTAAAGATTTGCTATATGCATTATTGGTAGAATCAGCTAATGATGCTGCCTTGGCCTTAGCAAAACATGTTTCAGGAAGTGTAGAAGATTTTGCAAAGCTTATGAATAGAAAAGCAAAAGAACTTGGTGCTTTAAATTCTAATTTTGTAAACCCAAATGGACTCAGTGTTGAAGGCCATCTTTCAACAGCCTATGACTTAAGCTTAATTACAAAATATGCTATGCAAAATGATACTTTTAGAGAAATTGTTTCAAACTATACATACGTCATTCCTGTAACAAATAAAAAAAATCAGGAAAGAGTCTTATGGTCTTCAAATAGATTATTGTATAGTCAAAATACTATTACAGTAGATGGAAAAGCTGTTCCTATTAAATACGATGGAATAACAGGAGTAAAAACTGGGTATACACCAGAAGCAGGTAATTGTCTAGTGGCATCGGCAGAAAAAGGCAATGAAAGTCTCATTGCAGTAGTACTAAAATCTAATGGAACAGAAGTATTTTCTGACATCCATAAATTATTAAATTATGGTTTTGATAGCTTTGAAAAAGTAAATATTGCAACACAAAACCAATTTGTTGATAATTTCGAAGTTGAAAATGGTATAATTCCTGTTGTCGCAGGAATTATTGAAGAAGACCTATATTCTACTATACCAGTTAACTCTCTAGAAAAAATATCAAAAAAAATAATTATTGAGGATAAAATTATAGCGCCAATTAAAAATGGGGATATATTAGGAAGAGTAGAATATTTTTTAGAGGATAATCATTTAGGATCAGTAAATATAATTTCTACCTATAATGTAGATGAAATACCAACTCCAACCCTTATGGATATAATTTTTGACAAGTGGTATTTA
Organism: Tissierellia bacterium; assembly: GCA_012728365.1. Classification (GTDB taxonomy): domain Bacteria; phylum Bacillota; class Clostridia; order Tissierellales; family Tepidimicrobiaceae; genus JAAYFE01. The sequence continues at coordinate 27,906 of JAAYFE010000058.1, read as the reverse complement.
GTATTAATATTTAGCTATATTTTATTGAGACTTTTTGTTATCTTTAAAAGAAAAAAAAGGAAAAGAAGACATTCCTATTATGACACAAGTAATCTATATTATTAAAAGAATCTTGCCAAATAGCAAGATTCTTTTAATAATATATTATAATACTGCAATTGCTTCAATTTCAATCATTCCGTCCTTTGGAAGTTTTGAAACTTCAACGCAGGATCTGGCAGGTTTATGGCCATTGAAAAACTTATCGTATTCTTCATTTATAGCTCCAAAATCATCCATATTTTTCACATAAATATTTACTTTGACTACGTCCTTTAATGTGCCTCCAGCTGCTTCAACTATTGCTAAAACATTATTTAAAGACTGTTTAGTAGCCATCCTAATATCATCCTTTATTATTTCACCTGTTTCTGGAACTATTGGTAATTGACCTGATGTAAAAACAATATTGCTAACTTTGATCCCCTGTGAATAAGGGCCAACTGCCTCAGGTGCATTCTTAGTAGCAATAAATTCTTTATCCATATTCTCAACTCCTTTATTAATTATATCATATCTTCTAAAGTCAGTTCACGACCATCTGCCCAAACCTTTTCTAAACCATAGAATTCTCTCTCTTCTTTTCTAAATACATGGACAACTATATCTCCATAATCAAGCAAAATCCAATTGCCTTCTCTATAACCTTCCTTACCTAGTAAGTCATAGTTGGTTAAATACATTTTATCCTCAATTTCATCTGCAATAGCCATAACTTGGTTAGGTGTATTTCCACTAACAATTATAAAATAATCAGCAACATTAGAAAGCTCACTGATGTCCAATATCTTCACATCAAAACCTTTTTTATCAGTACAAGCTTTGATTATAACAGATATTTTTTCTTCAATATCCTTCACTTAATTACCTCCCGTTTTATAAAATACATTAATTATTATATTCTTCATTGTTGTTATTAAACATAGTATCTATCACTACTTTCATCTCTTCCTCATTTGGCACATAATATGATATACCACCAATATATTTAGGTTCTCCAGGTAATGTAGCCGTTTGTATACTATCTACATTATAATTATTAATATTAACTGCAAATTTCAGTAATAAATCCAGCGGTATATTAGTTTCAACATTATTATAATAGCTTTTAATTAACTGTGGAATCTTGCCTATATTTTCAACTTTTAAAGTCTGTTTAACTGCAGCCTTAATAAACTGCTGTTGAGCACGGATTCTTCCTAAGTCTTGATCTGAATACCCTTTCCTAAATCTTAAAAATTGGAGAGCCTTATTACCATCAAGTACCTGCAAACCAGCTTTTAAATCAATATAAAGAGGTGGATCTGCAACCGGATCACTATATTTCATATCCATTGGCACATTAATTTCTACTCCGCCAATTATATCGACAAATTCTTTAACTATTTTATAATCAACCTTAACATAATACTCTAAGTCAATACCCAATAAATCCTTTACGGCCTTAACAGCTAGCTCTGGTCCTCCATAGGCATGAGCATGGTTTATTTTTTCTTCATTTTTTCTACCTCTAATAATTGCTTTTGTATCTCTAGGAATAGAAAGCATAGAGATCTCTCCAGTTGATTTATTAACCTTACATACTATCATGGTATCAGTTCGTGTACCAGAGCTTTTTTTAACATCATATGAGTCTACACCCATAAGAAGAAAAGTAATATCATCTTTATCTCTTATAAGCCTATCTAAAAAACCCTCTTCTTCATACTCAACTCCATTTTCACCTTCTGCAATTATGACTGTTTTATATATAAAGCCTGTCCATAATGCAGTAAACAAAATTAATGAAATAAAAAAAGTCCTAAAAAATCTTCTTTTCATGTTATCACTCCGTAGTCCTTGTTTGAATTAATAGATAGTTCCTTGCTTTAATACTATCTATATGGATTAATTTCTTCTTTTCTATTAAAAACTTCAACGTATTATCTAAGGAATATAAAAGGCATTTATCTAGATCCTCTAAAGCTAACCTTCTTAGTTTGTCTACTCCTTCAAAGCTACGTCCTGGCTCAATTAGGTCTGCTATATAAACTATTTTTTCTAATAGACTCATATTTTCACGGCCAGTGGTGTGATACCTAATGGCCCTTAATATTTCTTGGTCTTTTATGCCATATTCCTTTTCAGCAATTGCTGCACCTAATATGCTGTGAATCAGTTCACTGTTGCATTTTGTCATACTATCTAGAATTATACCAAAATCACTACTGACTTTCAATAAATTTGTTTCCCCTTTAAGCTTGCCACAATCATGAAGCAAACCTGCAATGGCAGCTTTTTCTACAGAAAAGTTATATCTATTAGCCAATTTAATACTGGTTTCCATTACCCTTAATGAATGTTCAAATCTTTTTATGCCAATATCTGCCTTTAGTTTATCATAGAACCAATCCTTAATCATTATTTAGCCTCCTATTAACTATATAGCTTGTGTTTATATATATATATTTCCACTGCCCTTGGTACTAAATATGTAATTGAAATACCCTTTTTAACCCTTTCTCTTATTTGGGATGAGGAAATATCTAAAAGGGGACCTTCCATAATAAATATTTGACTATTATACTTTAAATTCAAATCACTCTTGACCTCATCTAGCTTATTATCTTTGTACCCAGGTCTTTTTGCAACTATAAACTTACACATATTAAGTAATTTCTCATAATCTTTCCAAGAATAGATCTGCAATAAGGAATCAGCACCCATTATAAAATAAAAATCAGTATTGTCATATATGGATTTTAAGGCATTAATAGTATCTATAGTATAAGTAACCCCTTTCCTATCCATTTCAATTGTAGATAGTAAAAAGTTTTCATTTGAATTTGTAGCTAATAAAACCATATTATATCTATGCATATCTGATGTAATATGTTTTTTCTTTTTATGTGGAGGATTACCTGTAGGTATAAACAAAATTTTATCTAGTTTAAAAGAAATTCTTGCATATTCTGCTATAAGTAAATGGCCAATATGTATTGGATCAAAGGTGCCTCCCATTATACCAATTTTTTTCATCTTATATACTTACCTCCATATATAATTAAAATATAAACTTCAGAAACCTAGTCTGAAGTTTATATTTTAATCATGGTAATATAATTTTCTTATTCTTTTTGCTCTCCCTATACAATACAAATTTATTTCCAATACTTTGCACAAATTCAGCATTGGTTTTTTTAGCTATTTCATTTGCCACTTCTTTTGCATCAAGAAGACTATTATTTAAAACTTTTATTTTTATTATCTCTCTTTTTTCTAAAGCATCGTCTACTTGCTTAATAAAATTTTCTGTAATTCCATTTTTCCCAATTTGAAAAATAGGATCTAGTTTATTAGCAAGCCCTTTCAAATAACTTCTTTGCTTTCCTGTTAACATTATTACACTCCCTTAATATAGTTAAAACTATTGAAAAAATTCAAATTCATGACCGCATATAAATACAGAATCATTTTCTTCAATTCCTAGTTCTATTAGTTTGTCTACAATGCCCTGATCTCTAAGAACTTTTTGAAAATATCTAACAGATTCTATATCGTCAAAGTTTATTGAATACAATAATCTTTCAACGAAACTTCCTTCAACAATATATTTGCCATTTTCTTTTTTGACAATAATAGGATCTTCCTTTGGCTGTTCTGCTGTAATATCAATTTCTTCATCAAAGGTTTCATAATTACTTTCAATTCTTTTTACTGCTTCCCATATTGCATATTTTAGTCTATCTATGCCTTCCTTTGTTGCAGCTGATATAGGATATATTTCATACCCCTTAGGTTCAAATTCTTCCCTTATTTTAGCTAACCATTCTTTAGAAGTAGGTAAATCCATCTTATTAGCCACAATAATCTGCTCTTTTTCTTTTAATTTCTCATTATATTTAAAAAGTTCATCATTTATATTGTAAAAATCTTCAATAGGATTTCTGCCTTCCAATCCTGATGCATCTAAAACATGGACTAAAACTCTAGTTCTTTCAATATGGCGTAAAAAATCAAGTCCTAAACCAGCCCCCTTATGGGCTCCTTCTATAAGTCCAGGAATATCAGCTATGACAAAGCTTTGTTCATCGTCAATTCTTACAACTCCTAAATTAGGTTTTAAGGTTGTAAAATGATAGTTTGCAATTTTAGGTTTAGCATCAGACAAAATTGATAATATAGTTGATTTACCTACATTAGGAAAACCTACTAAACCAACATCTGCTAAAAGTTTTAATTCTAGTATTACAGTTCTTTCTTCACCCTTCTACCAGGTTCAGCAAATCTAGGTGCTCGTCTAGTAGGAGTTGCAAACTTTGCATTACCCCTACCTCCTTTTCTTCCTCTAACTATTAGCACCTGTTGATTATGTTCTTTTATATCGGCTATTACTTTGCCAGTTTCAGCATCTTTTACTAGTGTTCCTACAGGTACCTTAAGTATTAGGTCTCTACCTTTTCTACCATATTGTTTTTTGTTCCTTCCATTTTCGCCATTCTCAGCCTTATAGGAACGTTTATATCTAAAATCCATAAGGGTTCTTATGCCTTCGTCCCCTTGGAGTATAATACTGCCTCCATCGCCTCCATCGCCTCCATAAGGACCACCTGAAGGCTCATACTTTTCCCTTCTAAAGGCTACTGCCCCATCTCCACCTTTTCCTGCTTTTAAATGAATTTTTGCCACATCAACAAACATTACCATCATCCTCTATAATTTGGTAATTTTATTATATCAACTACTATTAAGCTGTCAATATATAGTATTATTATAACCCTTAAAAAGCTTATTATGTTTCAGAAAAAAAAGCCTACCACTAAGGTAAGCTTCACATTCTTAAGCTAATTCTTCAACTGGATAAACACTTACTTGCTTCTTATTTCTACCCTTTCTTTCAAATCTAACAACTCCATCTACCTTTGCAAATAGGGTATCATCTCCACCTCTTCCAACATTATGTCCAGGATGGATTTTTGTGCCTCTTTGTCTTACAAGTATGTTGCCTGCTAAAACGAATTGGCCATCTCCTCTTTTAACGCCAAGCCTTTTAGATTCACTATCTCTACCGTTTTTTGAACTACCTACTCCTTTTTTAGAAGCAAATAGTTGTAAGTTTAATCTAATCATATTTACACCTCCTCGTATGAAAGAGTAACATACCCTGGATAGCTCTCCATAATAGATTTAATTCCTACCTCGAAAGTTTTAAGAACTATATTAACTTCTTCTAATTTATCATAGGGCATATTTAGGGGAATTTTAACATCCAAAAGTCCTATATCCTCATCTATAGAATAATCAATATCTGCTTCTGGAATATTCAAGACCTTCACCAAGGCTATCAATACAGTCTGGCTTAAGCATGAAACTGCTGCACAAACTATATCTTTGCCCTTAATATCATAGCCTGAATGGCCTAAAACTTTATATCTTACAATATAACCCTTATTGTTTCTATAAAGAGTAACTTTAGTCATTTCTATCCAACTATCTTTTCAATCTTTATTTTTGTATAAGGTTGACGATGTCCTTGTTTCTTTCTATAGTTTTTCTTAGGCTTGTATTTAAATACTATAATTTTCTTTCCTTTGCCATGTTCTAGAGCTGTTGCTTCTACCTTAGCTCCATCGATATATGGCTTTCCTACCTTAACTCCATCATCATTTGAAATAAGAAGAACTTTTGACAGCTCAACCTTTTCTCCTTCTTCAACCTCTAGTTTTTCAACAAATAGAGTATCTCCTTCTTTTACCCTATATTGTTTTCCACCTGTTTCTATTATAGCGTACATTGCACTTACACCTCCTCTAACCAGTCTCACCAGTGTCTGGTGACTATGCTTTAATACCAGCACTGAGTGGCCACTTACGAAGTAAAATTTTATCAGAAATTTGAGCTTTTGTCAATAAAAGTTTCCAATATTTTGCCCCTTCCATCACAATTAGGACACTTTTTAATAAAATTAACGCTTAGGCTATTTCTTATTTTCTTTCTTGTTAATTCAACAAGTCCAAGCTTAGTAATATCGACTATATTAGCCCTATTTCTATCACCTTTTAAGTCTTTTTTTAGCTTTTCAAGCACTAAAGTAATATCAGAATCCTTTTTCATATCAATAAAATCAATAATAATTATACCGCTAATATCTCTTAATCTTATTTGCCGTGCAATTTCTTCGCAAGCTTCTAAATTAGTTTGTACTACAGTATCCTCTAAATCTTTTTTGCCAATAAATTTTCCTGTGTTAACATCTATTGCTGTTAAGGCTTCTGTCTCATCAATTACAATATATCCACCATTTTTTAGATGAACTTTCCTATTTAAGGCCGTATTTATGCCCTTCATTATAGTTTCATTATATAATATATCAAATTCTTCATCGTAATATATCCTATCTCTTAAATAGGGACATATCATATTTACATATTCTAATAAGCTTTTGTACTTGTCTTTATTATTTACTATAACCTTTTCAATTTCCTCACTAAAACTATCCCTTATAATTTTATGGGCCAGATCCATTTCCTTATATATTAATTTTGGACAGGGTAGATAATTTTTTTCCCTTTCAATTTTCCTATATAAGGATATTAATCTATAATACTCATCAGTTATTATATCTTCAGGAACCTCCTCTGATCTGGTTCTAAAAATCATACCTATATCATCAACCTGTATTTTTTGTCCTATATTTTTTAATCTCTCTATTTCTTTTGTATTATCTATTTTCCTAGATACACTTATTTTTTTTGAAAAAGGTGTTAGAACTATGAATCTTCCAGGTAAGGTTACATGAGCTGTTACCTTAGCTCCCTTATTGTTTATAGGTTCCTTTATAACCTGTACTATAATTTCTTGGCCATTTTTAATTAAATCATTTATACTAACAGATCCTTTTATATATTTACTACCCTTAGGTATGACATTTTTAATATATAAATAGGCATTTCTCCCTTCTCCTATATCGACAAAAGCAGCCTCCATTCCTGGCAACACATTTACTACACGGCCCCTATATATATTGCCAACTAATTTGTGTTCATTATCGTAATCTATATAAAATTCAACAAGCCTATTATTTTCAACTATACCTACCTTTTCTATACCCTCTTTTTTATCTATAAATATATAATTCATATAATCTCTCCCAAAATTACATTGGTGATTGAATTTTACCTTCTAGCTCTGCAAATATGTTTAATCTTTTAATATCAGCCATCTCAATTTCTATATTCAAATTTAGGTAATCTTCAATGGCTATAAGGAAGTCTGTAGGTTTTAAATTACCACTATCTCCAGATTTTAACAAGCAACGGAAAACTATTGTATCATCACTAATATTTTTATCATCTTTAACAAGGCTTATATTTCCAATAAGAGGCCTTATATTTTTAACTTCTTTTATTTCCTTGCCTTTTTTGAATTTTATTCTTTCAAATATTATTTCCCTTTCACTTAACCATTTATTAATTTTAGCTTCTATTACGTTTCTATCTATCATATTTTTAGTTTTAACACTTATTTCATAATAGCTCCACCCAACTATAGAAGGTAGTGACTTTTTTTCATCAACATACTTGACATCTAGTATTTTAATTCCTTCAGGAAGTTCATTATTCATTATTTTTATAAATTCTTTCTCTGGAAACTTATTAGACAGCTCTATATCCATAAACTCCTCTTCTGATTCAATACCTAAAGCTAAAGGACTTGCAATTGACATTTTAGGCTGAGGATTATAACCTTCTGAATACTTTATTGGTATATTTCCTCTCCTAAAGGCTCTTTGAAATAGCCTCATTAAATCTAAATGTGAAGTATATTTTAAATACCCTTTTTTTGTAAATTTAACCCTTAAGTTCATTAGCACACACCACCTAAAAAGCTTCTATTAATACCACAATTGTTACAACCTTCCCTACAGTCCCTTGTAAGTAGACCCTCTTTTGCCTTTTGATATTCCTTAATAAGGAAAGCTTTGTCTACACCTATATCAATAAAGTCCCAAGGCATTACTTCATCAAATTTTCTTTCCCTTAAAGCATAAAAGTCTGCAGATATACCAGTTTCTTCAAAGGCTTGCATCCACTTGTCATAATCAAAAATTTCAGACCAACCATCAAATTTACAACCTAATTCCCATGCTCTGACTAATACTTTTCCTAATCTTCTATCGCCTCTTGCAAGTACTGCTTCAAGAAAACTTAATTTTGGATCATGATAGTTAAAGGTAATTTTCTTATCTTTTATTTTATTTTTAAGAAAATTAATCTTTTCATTAAACTCCTCTAAAGAGTTTTGTCCTACCAATTGGAAGGGTGTAAAGGGTTTTGGTACAAAGCAGGAAGCGCTTAAGGTTATTTTTAAATTACCTTGTCTTTTTTCCTTTGGCAAATTAAAAAATATATTTTTTACCTTATAGCCTAGGTCCTTAATTCCTAATAAGTCCTCTTTAGTTTCTGTTGGTAGACCGATCATAAAGTAAAGCTTAATAGTTGACCAGCCTTCCTCAAAAGCATAGGACACTGCTGTTTCCAAATCTTTTTCTGTAACCCCTTTGTTTATAACATCCCTTAGTCTTTGACTACCTGCTTCAGGAGCAAAAGTAAGACCAGTTTTCCTTACCTTTTCAATTTCTTTAAGTATATCTAAACTGAAGGAATCTAATCTTAATGATGGCAGTGATATTCCAACCCTTTTTTCATTATATTTATTAATAAGCTTTGTAACTAAAAGCTGTAGTTGGGAATAAGCACAGGAACTAAGGCTTGTCAAGGATATGTCTGCATAGCCAGTACTATTAACTAATTTTTCAGCCAGTTCCAATAAGGTATCTACTTCCTTTTCCCGTACTGGCCTATATATCATTCCAGCTTGACAAAATCTACAACCTCTAGTACATCCTCTAAAAATTTCTAATGGTATTCGATCATGGACTGTTTCTATAAAGGGAACTATTATTTTTTCTGGATAATATGACTTGTCTAAATCCTTTATAATTCGTTTATTTATAATCTGAGGAATTCCATCAATTAATGGTTCCATTCTTTCTATAGTATTATCTTCTTTATAATATACCTTATAGAACTTAGGTACATAAACCCCTTCAATTTTGCTTACCTCTTGTAAAAATTCATCCCTTTTATATCCATTTAATTTAAATTGCCTATAAAGTTCCATTATTTCCAGTACAATCTCTTCTCCTTCACCTATTACAAATAAATCTATAAAATCTGCAATAGGTTCAGGATTATACGCACATGGTCCTCCTGCAATTACTAAAGGATCATCTTCTTTCCTGTCCTTTGAAAATATAGGTATATTACCTAAATCCAGCATATTTATTATATTTGTATAACTCATTTCGTATTGAAGGGTGAAACCTATAAAATCAAAGTTTTTTATAGGTTCTTTATTTTCCAGAGTATATAGAGGAATACCTTCCTTCCTCATTTCATTTTCCATGTCAATCCATGGAGCAAACACTCTTTCACAGGCTATATAATCTTCATTGTTTAGCAAATTATACAATATATGAAGACCTAAATGGGACATACCAACTTCATATACATCTGGAAAGGCAAAAGCAAATTTTATATCAACTGTGCTTAAATCCTTGCTGATAGAATTTTTTTCCATACCTATATATCTTGCTGGTTTTTCAGCTTTTTTTAATACTTGATCAAAACTAGTTCTATTTATCATTTCCAACCACCTTTTCTTCTGTACTAAATATTATATTAACATTAATTTTATATTTTTTGTAGAAAAAATTAAAACTGTCCATGACAGTTTTAATTTAGTTTCCAAAATTTAAATAATCTAGAGGATTTACAGGATTACCATCAACCCATAATTCAAAGTGAAGATACATGTTTCCATCCTTACTTGTACCTAAGGTACCAATTTTAGTTCCTGGATTTAAACTTTCCCCTTCTTTTACATATAGCTTTGTTAAGTACCCATAAACAGTTTTAAAGCTTTCATGATTTACTGTTACAAAATAGCCCTTTGTATCCCTATCTTCTATTTTTTCAACAATGCCCTCTTCTATAGTAACTGTTTCTTTTTCTTCTTTTGGTATAATGTCTATACCATTGTTATAATCAACTCTTCCATCTAGATATCTAATTTCACCAAAGGGCTTATATATGGTACCTTTAATAGGTGGATTATACCTAACAGTATCTGTAAAATTAAATACTGTTAAGGCCCTTTCTGGAAAAGTAAGAGCCCGCTTACTATAATCTAATATAGCTTTTCCATCTTCCTTTAAACTAAATTTGTAATTTAGGCCATTATAAATAATTTGTATTATATTATCAGTTATGCTATTATTAAGTATTTTTAAAAATAATAATAAAATCAGTATTATAATTACACCTATTATATTCTTTAACTGCCTTTTCAAATTAAATCTAGCTTTGAAAAAATTTATAATTCCCCTATACTTTCTATTATATATCCTCCTATTCATAAGTTCACCCACCTTATCCTACTTATATGATATTTAATAAAGGTGGGTTTTATTACACATTAATGCTTATTATTTTTTAATTGAAATTCAGGATTATCCATAATAAATTTATCCTTTAATCCTTCCGTAACAATTACCTCCCTATTTATAGTAATAAAAATAGCATCAATTCCCTCCATTTTATTTATAAACTCTAAACCTTCTTCTAAACCCAGTACAAATAAAGTAGTTGATAAGACATCCCCATCAATTCCTCTTTCAGATATAATACTTACGCCACTTATACCACTATCTGATGGATAGCCAGTTTTAGTATCTAATATATGATGGTACCTTTTCCCATTATATATGAAATACCTTTCATAATCTCCAGAAGTGATGATAGAACTTTCTGTTAGCTCCAAAAGCCCTGTAAATCTTCCACTTGGTTCAAAAGGATTAGTAATTCCTATTCTCCAAGGCTCACCTTCTCCCTTATCTCCCACTGCATAAATATTTCCACCTAAGTCTATAATGGCAGATCTAACCCCATATTCTTTAAATATTCTCTTAACTTCATCAGCAGCATATCCTTTAGCAATACCGCCTAAATCCAGCTTCATACCTTCCCTTTTTAAATAAACATAATTGTCTTCCATAAGCTCTAAATCATTATAATCTACTAATTCTAGTGCCTTTTTTATTTCCTCCTCACTAGGTATTGAATTCCTTTCTATTTCTTCATCATTTACATTCCAGAGTTCTACTAAAGGTCCTATAGTAGGATCATAAGCGCCATCACTTAGGCTTGCATAGTGTTTTGCTACTTGAAGAACATAATATACATCATCATGGACTTGGACAGGTTTAATACCGGCATTCTTATTTATTAAACTAATATCACTATTTTCTATAGTTGCACTCATTCTGTTTTCAATTTCTCTTAACCTGTCCATTGCTTTGTTTATTATGCCCTCATCAGTTTTATCATATATTCTTAGATTTATAATAGTATCCATCATAAAGGCAGATTTAGATAAGGGCTCTTTAGGTTTAGCTTTACAGGCAACAATGTTTGATAAAATTCCAACTATCAATATCATAAGTATTATTTTCTTTTTATTCATATTAATTCCTCTCTCTAAATATTTAGAAACCCTAACATATCGTTAGGGTTTCTATGTATGAAAATTTTATAATTTTGCTCCTTCAAGAGCTTTTTCAACTAGCTCAATAATTGTTGTTCTTGTGCCAGTTGCACCAGTTACACTATCAACATCTAAGTTGTCTAGTCCATTATTATCTATAATTAATTTTTGCATCTTTTTCATAACTTCTAATGATTCTAAATATGCATAATTTTCCTTTGATTTTCTGTCTCCAGCAGAAATTTGTACTTCTTCAGTAACAGGCTTGCCATCATCTCCTGTTACAGGCTTATCATCTTCATCAAATACAACCTTGCTTCCTTCCATATCTTCTACAGCATATTCATAATAGTCTAATCCCACAATTTGTCCATGTTTTACAATTATTTTTACCTCTCCTAACCAACCATGGCTAGGTTCTTCAGCAGTTGCTGTATATTCTCCATCTTTATAAACTGGTTCATATACTTCTCCCTTTGCGGCTTTGTCCAATAATTCGTTAACTATTCTCTTAAAGTTTTCTTTAGTATGGGTTGCTCCTGTTACAGCATCAAAATCCACTTCATTTAGATCTTTCTTTTCATTAAATTGCTCATTTAAGTTGGCAATTACAGCTAACCCCTCAGCATAATTGTAATTGCTTTCATTTTTTTCTTCACCTAGATCTGCTAAAATTTCTACATATTCAAAGGAAGCAATTTCACCATCTACTACTTCCATGACCGCCATTGGATAGTTTCCTCGATCACTTACAGGATCCTTAACTAAATAAGTACCATCAACAAGTTCTCCACTGCCTGCACTTTGACCATCGTTTTCATCAGTGCTGGTTTCGGTGCCTTGTCCACTACATCCTACTAGCAAAGCTAATACTAAAATCATGGATAAAATGCCTAAGCTTAATCTTCTTTTCATTTGTACACCTCCACATATCTCTTATCTTTATGGTTAATTTGTATAATTTGTTAACGATTTGATTATAAAAAATTAAAATGTTTAAATCAATGATTGTTAATAAATGTACAACATCTACCATTATTTACCTGCAATTATCTTTAACTTTTATAATTGGAATATTTGCTACTAGGGCAGAAACAGGTGTATTATCGTAATCTCTTTTCATTCTAGTAAACTTTATATCTAAGGCATCTTGGTCTATTTCTGCATATTCTTTAACAACCCTAATGATATCACCTTTAATCATTTCCAAAAACTTTGGAGATAAGTCTGATCTATCATGAACTAATACTAGTTTCAGTCGCTCTTTAGCTACATTTTTGCTTTTTGTCTTGTTTCTCCCAAAAACTTTAAATAAATCCAAGGCTATTCCCCCTTTACTTATTAAATAACACTTTTAATATCCTGCTTAATTTGCCTTCATTGGTCTCCAAATCCAATAGTTCAACTTCTTTTCCAAGTATTCTATTACAAATATTTCTATAGGCTTTTGCAGATAAAGGCTTTTCTTCAGCAATTACAGGTTCCCCTTTATTGGTTGATATTACTATGGCTTCATCATCAGGAATTATACCTAACAAATCTATTGCTAATATATCTACTATATCTTCAACATTCATCATATCTCCTCTTTTTACCATATCATATCTAATCCTATTGATAATAAGTTTAGGATTGTTAATTCCATGTGCTTCTAATAGTCCTATAACCCTATCTGCATCTCTTACTGCAGAAATTTCAGGTGTAGTTACTATATAAGCTTCATCAGCCCCTGCAATAGAATTCTTAAATCCTTGTTCAATACCTGCAGGTGAATCTACTATAATATAATCAAATTCTTCTTTAAGCTTTGAAATAAGTTCCATCATTTGTTCTGGATTTATAGCAGTCTTGTCCTTAGTTTGAGCTGCAGGCAAAAGATATAATCCATCAAATCTTTTATCCCTAATTAATCCTTGTTTTAGTCGACAATTACCTTCCACAACATCAACTATATCATATACTATTCTGTTTTCTAACCCCATAACCACATCAAGATTTCTTAAACCTATATCAGTATCAACAACCACCACTTTATATCCATGCATAGCTAGACCTGTTCCTATATTTGCAGTTGTAGTAGTCTTACCTACTCCACCTTATCCAGATGGTATTACAATTGCTTTGCCCATTCCCATAATCTTTTCCTCCTATCATTTATTTTCTTGGTAAATAAGGTTCAATAACAATTTCCTTATTACAAACCCTAGCCACCTCGGGTATGCCAATAAAATCCATATTACCATCTGGTTTTCTGCTAATAATGCTACCAATTCTAATCTGGGTTGGCCGCAGGTCATAAGCTGCAATATAAGCCTCAGTATTGCCCCCTACACCAGCGTGGGCAACTCCCTTTAAACTTCCTAAAATAACAATATTTCCCCTAGCTTTAATTAGTGCACCTGGATTTACATCACCAATTATTACAATATTTCCATCATATTCCACCACTTGTCCAGATCTAATGGTAGTACTTATAAACTTAGTCATACCTTCTTCAATCCCGTCAAATACACTTTCCTTTAAAGAAGGCTCTAAATCTTCTATAATATTAAGCTCATATTTGTACTTAATTACATTTAACAACTCTTTTTTTTCTTCTTTAGATATACTTTCCCCCTTTATACCGATAATTTTAGCTTCTCTGAAGAAATCTATAGATTTTGTTAATTTTTCCTCAAGTTCTTTCAATATTGTATTAAATTCTCCATTTTTAACATTTATATAAATTCCTCCATTTATACCTTTAAAGCTAACCAATCCCTCTCTCACAAACATTACCTCCAGATATCATCTATTTATATATTCTCTATTAACATAAAAAATCCTTTTTTTATTTTAAAAATGAATTGGAAAGTTTATCTCCTTTCCAATTCATTTTCAAAAGGCAATTGATCTTCTACATCAATATCATTTAAACCAAAATATTCAGCAATAATTTCCCTTGCTATTGGTGCAGCATACCCACCAGTACCCCCCTGAAATAATACTATTGAAATTGCAATTTCTGGATCTTCATAGGGAGCAAAGGCCACAAACCAGGCATATTCATCATAGGTATCTCCAGTAACAGGATTTATTCCATCCCTTTGGGCAGTACCGGTTTTAGCAGCTACTGATATAGGAAAATCTTTAAATACACTGCTAACGCTACCTTCAGTAACCACTTTTCGCATTCCTAATTTGATATGTTCTAAATTTTCATAGTTATTTAAGTCTATTCTTTCTGGTTGCACATCCCTCTTGTAGATGGTTTTAGTATTATCATAATTCTTAATACTATCTATAACAGTTAGTTTATTTTTGTATCCTCCATTTGCAATAGTAGCCACATAGTTTGCTATTTGAACTGGAGTATAGGCATTTTGTCCTTGGCCTATGGTTATATTAATAGTATCAGTTATATTCCAACCAGCATAGTTTAAATAGGTATATTTGATCTTATCAGCTAGACCTTCCCTATCTCCTGGAAGGGGTTTTTCTGGTTCAATTCCCATTTCATCAAGTCTTCTTATAACTTCAGATCTAGATAAAGAATTCTCATTTTCTACCCAACTTACAATAGTTTCTATCTTGTCTTCAATTTCTTTATCAGTAAATTCTTCTCCTTCTTTTATATAGTCTCTAATATAAGCTTTTAAATAATTTCTTAGTAGAACTTGAGTGATCATTATCTTACTTTGAGGATTGGGAACACCTCCTGCTGACTCTCTAGGTATATCTATTTCTATTCCAGTCCTATCATTTAGACCTAATTTTTTAGCCATTTCAGCTATATCATCAATGGTTAAAGTTACACCAACAGGCTCTCCAGTTTTTTGGTTCACCCCTAGGGCAAGGGAGTAGAAATAATAGTTACAGGAATCTCTAATGGCATCATATAAATTAGTTGCTCCATGGGTTCTCCTATAAGAATTCCAGTACCAACAGCCAATTGTTCTGTTTCCAAATTGTACATACCCCATATCCCTTATAGTCTTATTAGGATCCATCCCCTTTTCTAAGGCAGCCAAAGCTGTAACCATCTTAAAAACAGATCCTGGCTGAATAGCTGTCTGTATAGCAATATTATATAAGGGTCTTGGAGCCAATAAATCCTCTTCATGTTCAGGAAATAAGCTTTCCCAATCAGATTTAGATATACCAGTGGAAAATAAATTTGGATCATAAGCAGGATAGTTAGCTAAAGCTA
This sequence comes from Tissierellia bacterium, assembly GCA_012728365.1. Lineage (GTDB taxonomy): Bacteria > Bacillota > Clostridia > Tissierellales > Tepidimicrobiaceae > JAAYFE01. Next base: position 12,092 of record JAAYFE010000058.1, on the reverse strand, counting down.
ACACTTCACCAGTTTTTACAGATGTAACTACTACAGCACCTGATGTAGCATTAATATAGGGCCTTTTTTTAGAGTTACTAATTCCATATTTATAATTTCCCCACTTGCTCTCAAAAACTCCAGCTTCTCTAATCTTCTCAAGACCATATTCAAGAACTTCTTCTGCAGCCTTTTGTAAATCTAAATCGATAGTTAAATATATATTGTTACCAGGAATTGCCTCCTCTTCATCAATAATATTAGTTCTATTACCTAATACGTCTACTTCAACCCTTTTAACACCATTTTTACCCTTTAATATTAACTCAAACTTTTCTTCTACCCCCGTTTTACCTATTATATCGTTAGGTGAATAGTTGTTTTCCACAACATATTTTTGTATTTCATTACTTTGGGATATTTTACCTAAATATCCTAATATATGGGCTGCAGTTTCTCCTTCAGGATAATATCTTACAGGTTCAATGGAGACCTGTACTCCTGAATGCTCTATAAAACCTTCCTCTATTTTAGCTACAGTAATATCCTTTATACCATAGGCAATATTTATGGGCTGGTAGGCTCTTTGCCCTTGCTTATCTAATTGGTCATGTAGTGACATTACCGCCCTAGATTCATATGGACTTAAATTAGGATCAAGGTCATAATATTCTTTTAAGTAATAGAAGGCTTCTTCTACACTATAATCATGAGGTATTTTAAATTTATCATACCAGCTTTCCTTATCTATTAAAGGCACGTATTCCCACTTAGATATAGATATTCTTGGATTATAACCATTGGACAGAATCACTTCTTGTGCTATAGCCTTTATCATATCATGGGTTATGAAGTCTTCTAGTATGTTATTCTGTTGTGCAAAGCTTATAAGGGCATCTATAGGAAGTTTTTCACTGGAGTCCTTCTTATCCTTATAGCTATAAATAACTGAGTTATCTCCTTCGTCAACCTCTATTTTCACTGGTGACTCTAGTCCTTTTTCCTTAATCATATCGATTAATATCTTACCAGGTACTATTCTGTTTATATTTCCACTCCCATCTTCCTCTTCAACAACCTTAAACAATAAATCAACTAAGGAAGTGCTAATAACAATCTCTACGAAATCTTCCTTTGCACTTGTTTCAAAGTTAATACTACTAAAAGAATTCATAAAGGACCTCTTTATGTCCTTGTATTCTTCATCATATGTTAATGAATACTCCTTCAAAACAATATTTCCATTGATACTTTTTCCTTCCATTACATTTAGAGTAAAAGTATCAAGATTTTTTTCTTTAATTATATTAAATGCCAATTGTCTGGAAATAGGATGGTCTAGTATCTTTCTTATATAATTTTTATCATTATTAATAAGAGAAATTATAGCACCTTTAGGTGTTGCATCAGAACTAATTCCATGCTCAGTCTTCCACTTGTTTATATCTGCATTTTCGTCATATGTCACCATAAGCTCACCATTTATTATTTCAGCTACAACAGGTACCCTTATGTCTTTATCTTCTAAGGCGTCAATAGCCCTATTAATAGTAATAAATTTAAAATGTTCCTCATAGCCTGGATATATATAGTAAGTATCCAATATTTCAGCTAATAAATTATTAGAGATTATAATTTCTATTACCTTATCCAAAGGTGATAAACTATCCATTTCATAAATTTCTTCACTAGAATATTCAAATACATTAAAATTAATTGGAAATTCATCCACATAATTTACTCCATCTTCCTCTAATAACCTAGCTAGTTGTAAAAGGGTATGGTTCTTTTCCTCCCTACTTAATGTATTTATTTCATCCTTCAAGAGCTGGACAGTAAAGCTAAGCTTATTTCCAGCTAAAAGCCTACCATATCTATCCCTGATTTCTCCTCTAGGTGCAGTTACATATATTTCCTTTAACCTTTTATTGTCAGATATATCTCTATAATAATCTCCTTCTACGATTGTTAAAATAGCTAGTCTAAAAGAAAGCAATATCATACAAATACTTAATATTATAATCAATATATTGTATCTATTTTTAATTTTTTCCATGAATTTCAAATCAAAACACCTCTATTTCTTGCCAAATCTAATTGAAGGAGTTTTAATAAACCTAGAAAGCAACTTAGATAATACAACTGACAATAAAGTGTTGTAAACAGTTTCAAATATAACAATATTCCTCATTATATGTCCAATGGAAATTTCATAACCTAAGAAGAAAGTGAAAAGGTAATAAAGAAGATGATATCCAAGTGTAGATAATATAGTCATGATAATTGGGAGTAGTATGCTCTCCCTTGACAATTTATTCTCCGTCATACCCACTAAATATCCTACAAAAAAGTAAATAAATGGATTTATTCCAACTGGAACACTAAAGATTATATCATTTAGTAGACCAACTATAAGGCCTGAAATTGCTCCAGTAAACTTTCCATTTGATATTGCAATAATGACTACAATAATAAGACTGGTGTTTGGAACGATATCAAAAATCTTAAAATAAGACACAATTGTAGGCTGTAATATAAAATTTATAATAATAATTATACTTACGGTCAATATACTCAATTTTATCCCTCTATCGTCAATCTATAATTACATATACTTTATATAGTTTTTTGAAATCTACAGCTGGTTTAACTTTTATTTTTTTCGTTAAATCCTCATCTTCTTTTATGACATCGATAATTTCTCCTATATACAGGTCCTGTAAGTAAACCCCTCCAAGACCTGAACTAAATAGCTTGTCTCCCTTTATAACATCTGCTTTACTATCAAATAAATATCCACTTAAATTGCCATCAATACTACCTGAAACAATGCCACCATCTTGGGTTCTAGTAACTTTAAAAGAAATATTATTATTTTCGTCTATTATAGAAATTACTTTTGACCAATTGTCCCCTACTTCCACAATACGCCCAACTACACCTTCTAAAACTACTTCTCCATCTATCTCTACTGCTTGTATTACAGTATCTCCTTTTTCTACTCCATCTTTTGAACCTCTATCTATTGTAAACCTCTTAAACCAATTGCCAGGTTCTTTCCCAGTAACTTGTGCGGCAATTAATTTATAATTAGTACTTTCTAATAATTTTTTTTCATTTATAAGATATTCACTTCTTCCTATTAGATCTTCATATCTTCTATTTTCCTCTTCTAATTTTGCTACTTTCAATTTAAGCTCTTTGTTTTCTTCCATCAAGTCAGATATGTTTTTAATAGAAGCAAAAAAATCAGAAACATTTCTCCCTATACTGAACATAAATTTTTGTACAGGAGTAAAAACATTCCCTAAAAAACTTTCTATAGCAGTTAATTTTAATCTCTCACTGTTTGTAACTCCAATAATAACAATAAGAATGATAGCAATTAAAGTTACTATCATTCTATTTTTATATTTTTTAAAAAAGAGCATATGCTACCACCACTTATCCAATTCGTTTTTTGCCAGGTGCAATAGTTTTTCTTAATATATCAATACTATCTAAGGCCTTTCCAGTACCTATTGCCACACAATCTAAGGGATTTTCTGCAATGTTTACTGGCATGCCAGTTTCTTTTGCAATTAACTTATCCAATCCATCTAGTAAAGCTCCCCCTCCAGTTAGCATTATACCTGATTCCATTATATCAGCTGCTAATTCAGGTGGAGTTTTTTCTAATGTTGATTTAATAGCTTCTAATATTCCCTGTATTTGTTCTTGCATGGCCTCTCTAATTTCCTTTGATGATATTTCAATAGTCTTTGGTAGTCCACTAACTAAATCTCTACCCCTTATATTCATCTTTGTTTCTTTATTATTTACATTTGCAGATCCAATGGTTATCTTGACTTCCTCTGCAGTTCTCTCACCTATCATAAGACTATATTCTTTTTTCACATAATTTATAATAGATTCATCTAGTTCATCTCCACCTACCCTTATGGATTTACTAGTAACTATACCTCCTAAAGATATAACAGCAACTTCTGTAGTACCTCCGCCTACGTCAACTACTAAACTTCCAGTTGGCTCCTGTACAGGAAGTCCTGCTCCTATTGCTGCAGCCATTGGTTCTTCAATTAAGTAAGCATCTTTTGCACCTGCATTAATAGCTGCTTCTTCCACTGCTCTTTTTTCAACTTCTGTTACTCCGCTAGGTACACATACTACTACCCTCGGTTGAAATAGGAAACGGTTAGAGAAAGCCCTTTTAATAAAGTATTTAAGCATATTTTGGGTAATATCAAAGTCAGCTATAACACCATCTTTCAATGGTCTTATAGCCACTATATTTCCTGGAGTTCTACCTATCATTCGCTTAGCTTCTTCTCCAACAGCTAAAACTTTCTTAGTTTCTGTTTGAATAGCCACTACTGAAGGCTCTCTAATAACTATTCCTTTACCCTTAATATATACCAATGTATTTGCAGTTCCTAAGTCTATACCCATATCCTTTGAAAATATACTAAAAAATCCCATATGATTTGCTCCTTTCTACAGCTAAAGTATTACCTAGATTATATTTTTATCTCTAAAGCTGGTATAATTATTATCACCAATAATAATATGATCTAATACCTTTATTCCTATAATATTACCAACTTCTACAAGTCTATAGGTTATATTTATATCTTCCTTACTAGGAGTAGAATCACCACTAGGATGATTATGTACTAAGATTATAGAATTTGCGCTTCTTCTAATGGCTATATTAAAAACTTCTCTTGGGTGTACAATGGATGAATTTAAATTCCCAACTGATATTTCCTCAATACTTATTACTTGATTTTTAGTATTTAATAAAACAATTCTAAAATGTTCTTTATTGAAGTACCTCATTTCATCCATAAGTAGCTGAACTACAACTTGGGGTGAATCAACCTTAAGTTTGCTTCCTACTCCATAGCTAGAAATCCTCTTTCCTAATTCTATGGCAGCAATTATCTGGGCTGCCTTACAATGACCAATTCCTTTAATTTTTGTAAGTTCTTCTACAGTTGCTTGAGATAGAAACCTAATGCCTGAATTATCCATACTTATAAGCCTATTTGCTAAATCTATAGCAGTATCTTCTTTATATCCAGTTCTAATAATAATAGCAATTAGTTCAGCATTGGATAAAGCCCCAACACCATATTTAACAAGTTTTTCCCTTGGTCTTTCCTCCATGGGTAGATCCTTAATAGTGTAGCTTTTATTACTATTATTATCTAGAACCATTTTAATCACCTATTATAACAAACTTATATCAAAGTAATTTTCCAGTAGAAAATCAAGTTTACTAACTGGCAGTCCAACAACATTAAAATAACAACCATGTATATACTCTATAAGTAAACTTCCAAATCCTTGAATACCGTATGCTCCAGCTTTATCCATATATTCACCAGTTTCAATGTATTTTTTTATTTTTTCATGGGATAAATTTCTAAACTTTACAATGGTTTTTTCATAATCAATTATTTTTAAATTGCTACCAGCCTTCATAAGGCATATACCCGTTATTACCTCATGTTCTTTGTTATTCAAAAATTCAATCATCCTTATTCCATCGTATTGATCTTTTGGCTTGCCAAGAATTTTTCCTTCACAAGCAACAATAGTATCTGCACCTAATACTATCTCTCCATTACTGAATCTACTTGCAACTTCATAGGCCTTTTGAAAGGCTAATGACATAGCAACTTGTACAGGTTCTTCATTACTAAAAGCCTTTTCATTTATATTAGCTTTGACTATTATTGGTTTAATATTGTATTTAAGTAGCAATTCTTTTCTCCTTGGAGAAGCTGAAGCAAGAATCATATGAATCATAGTATCACCTTAATCTATTAATGATATATCTTATCAATTGATTTCTGCATATGTTTAACTGCATAATTTGAAGTAAGGCCTACAAAATATCCAGTAAATATACTTGTTAATTGTAAAACAGGAAGATATGAAAAAATCTTTATATTCCCTAACATTAAACTTGCTACCAACACTTGAGCAAAATTATGAGCCATTGCACCAAATATGCTAACACCAATTAAACTAAATACATTTGAAAAGTGCTCATAGATAAGATACATAACCATTAAGCTAAATATAGAACCAGATAAACTATAAAATAAACTTGTAACACTACCTGTGGCTAAGGTAAATAAAATAGACTTTAATATTCCAGTGACCAGAGCATCCCTATAGCTAAATACAACTAAGGTTATTAGTATGACAATATTAGACAACCCTAGCTTAGCACCTGGTGCAATAAAGGGCAAAGGCATCATTGCCTCGATTATACTCAAAACTAATCCTATTGCTACTAATAACGCTAAAAAAATTAACCTTCTTAATCCTTTCATAATTTAATCCTCTCTACCTACTAATACCATCAATCTCTGTCTCTTCACTAACACCCTTTATTTCTATAACTAATCTATTAGGTAAGCATACAATAACCTCTCCAACTTTTGATATATAACCTTGTTTAACATCAAGTTTATCAGGACAATCTGCTTCAACTACTCTTACCTTACCATCCCCTATTTCTATAAGGTTATAACCATATTCTGTTTTTATTGGAATGGTTTTTCCTATAAGATCATCACTAAATAATATTGTTTTTATTTCTTCTCCATTAACCTGTATGCTAATATATTTTTCTTCATAACTAAATAGGGATTGATTTATTACCACTAATATAAAAACATTAACTATTATAACGACAAAAATTAATATTTTATCACCCTTAGTCAAAATTTTCCCCCTTTAACAAACTACTACCTTTACATCATAATTAGTTTACCATTATTGCTTTTCATTTACAAGTTACAATTTAGCAGATTAATTACCTTATATATTATAAAATAATCTATTTAAAAATAAAAGAGCCTAAAATTAGGCTCTTTACTGTGCTTTTAAGTTGACCTTTTCAGTTTCTGAGAAAATAGCTTTAGTAGGACATTTTTCAGCACATACTCCACAATTGGTACATTTATCATAGTTAATTTTTGCTAAAAAGTTTTCAAAGGAAAATGCTTCCTCAGGGCAATTCTTAACACATATTTTACATCCTATACAGCCAATATTACAATTTGCTCTAACAACCTTACCTGGATCATTACTTTTACACTTTACTATAAATTCACTTTCGTAAGGAACAAGCTCTATAATATTCTTTGGACATACTCCTATGCAAGCTTTACATGCAACACATTTTTCCTTATCTACTACAGCAACTCCGTTTACAATATATATTGCATTGTAATCACATACATCTACACAAGTACCACATCCTAAGCAGCCATAGGAGCAGGATTTACTTCCTCCAGCTAATATGTTCTGGGCCCTGCAATCTCTTAATCCCGCATATTTATATTTGTTTTTAGCCTTGTTACAATCTCCTTGACATAGAACTGTAGCCACTTGTCTACTTATTTCTCCTACTTCTACTCCTAAAATACTTGCTACTTCTTCTGCTACAGCCTGGCCTCCAACACTGCATGCACTAACTGGTGCCTTTCCTTCTACCATAGCATTTGCGCATCCATCACAACCAGGATAACCACAAGCACCACAGTTTGCTCCTGGTAATACATTTCTAATTGCCTCCACCAAGGGATTTGTCTCAACAGCAAAAACCTTAGATGCAAATCCCAAGCTTATCCCAAATAAAAGTCCTAGTCCACCTAATGTAACTATTGGATATAAAATTGCAGTCATACTATCGCCTCCTATACAAGTCCACTAAAGCCTAAAAAGGCTATAGACATAAGACCAGCTGTTATTAATGATATTGGAAAACCTTGTAAAGGTTTTGGTATATCTGCTAACTCAAAGTTTTCTCTAACGCCTGCCATAAGTAGTAGTGCTATAGCAAAACCTATAGAGGCACCAAGTGCATTTACAATAGTTTCAATAATATTATAATTATTATCAATATTTAAAATAGCAACCCCTAAAACAATACAATTAGTTGTAATTAAAGGTAGATATACACCTAATGCTCTATATAATCCAGGGCTACTCTTTTTAAGAAACATTTCTACCAGCTGGACTAAGGCAGCGATTACTAGTATAAAAACTATTGTTTGTAAGTACTCAAGCCCAAGATTTGCTAATATATAATGATGAACAACATAAGTAATAACTGAAGAAAGGGTTACAACAAATGTAACTGCAACGCCCATTCCAGCAGCTGTTTCAGTTTTATTGGAAACTCCAAGGAATGGACAAATACCTAAGAACTGTGCAAATACATAGTTATTTATAAAAATAGTACTAATCAATATTGTAAATAAATTCATCTAGAGTTTCCTCCTTTATACCCTCAGATTCTTTTTTCCTCCTAAAATAATTAAAAAGCCCCATAAGTATTCCAAGTATTATAAAAGCCCCTGGTGGCATTATAAAAATCAATGCTGGTTCAAAATTTATTCCAAATAGTTGTATTCCAAATATACTTCCTGCACCAATTATCTCCCTTATAGCTCCTAACATAACAGCAGCTAATGTATAGCCTAAACCCATTCCTAATCCATCGACTATTGAAGGTATAATGCCATTTTTTGATGCAAAGGCTTCTGCTCTACCCAGTATCATACAATTAACTACTATTAGTGGAATAAATATACCTAAAGCTCTATCTAAATCTGGAGTATAGGCTTTCATAAACATTTGAACTACAGTTACAAATGTTGCAATAACAACAATAAATGCTGGAATGCGAATTTTGTTTGGAATGATCTTTCTTAATAATGAAACAACCAAGTTGGAACCAACTGTAACAGCAATAACTGCTATACCCATAGCTAAACCATTTATTGCTGAAGTTGTTACTGCCAATAGACCGCATAAACCAATTGCTTGGACAAATATAGTATTTTCTTTTATAAGCCCATTATAAAATACTTTAGATAATTTCAATCTCTGCACCTCCCCATTTACTAATTAGAAAAAGTGGCATTATATGCTTTAAGAACTTCATTTACACCATTAACAATGCCATTAGTAGTTACTGTAGCACTAGTAATTGCTTGAACTTCATTTTCTCCCTGAGGACTTTTTGATGAAACTAGTTCTACAGATACTGGTTTACCTTTAAAGGAATCTGTAAAATATTTTTTTTCTGCATTGGCACCTAATCCTGGAGTTTCTTCATGGGCTAAGATCTTAATACCTGTAATTTCTCCATCAATAGATACACCAAGCATAAATTCAATATCTCCACCAAAGCCTTTAGTTACAGCCTTCACAGTATAACCAACAAGATTTGAAGCTGAATCATATCCTTCATTTATTTCTATAACTTTTGAATTCACGCTTTTGAAAGCGTTAAACTTGCCTTCATCTACAGGTCTAAATTCCTCTGCAGCTCCAAGTACTTCTTGCATAGCTAAATCATTCATTATTTTGTCTAATTCTGCTATTCTATCTGCAGTTATAGCATTAGAAACACTTAGCACACCTGCAGCTACAGCAGTAATAATAAACAATATCAATCCCAACTTAACAATTTCATTCATCTACTTAGCACCTCCAAATACCCTAGGCCTTGTAAATTTTTCTATTAATGGAGTTGCAATATTCATTAACAATATTGAATAAGACACTCCTTCTGGGTAACCCCCTTTAACTCTTATAAGAGCAGTTAAAAAGCCTGCACCTATAGCAAATACTATTCTTCCTATAGGGGTTACAGGTGATGATGCATAATCTGTAGCCATATAAAATGCACCTAATATTAGTCCACCGCCTAGAATATGATATGGTAATAGTTCAGCTTCTACTCCAAATAATGCTAAACATATAAATGTAGTAGCAATGTAGAAAACTGGAATTTTCCAATCGATAACCTTTCTAAAAATTAAATAAGCTGCACCAATCAACAATAATAGGGCTGATGTTTCACCAATGGCTCCTGGAATATTTCCAACAAACATGTCTATTAGTTCTGGTAACTGAGCCCCTTGCGCACTTGTTGCTGATGTTGCTGCCTCAATAGTTGCAGATGAAGTGGCAGCTGTAGTTGCAGATGCAGCACTATCTGGACTCATTCCATACTTCATTATTGCAAGAGGTGTAGCAGTAGCTATAACATCCGGTCTAGTTCCAGTAAACGTAGACATATGGGTCGGCCATGATGCAAGTAAAAAAGCCCTTCCAGCCAAAGCAGGATTCATAAAGTTAGAACCTAAGCCACCAAAAAGCTGCTTAACTACTATAATTGCAAAAGCTGATCCCATAATTGGCAACCACCATGGTGCATCAGCAGGTAAGTTAAATGCCAGCAATATTCCAGTTATTACTGCTGATAGATCCTCAATACTTACAGGTCTTCTAAGAATTTTTTGAATAAGGGCTTCAAAAAAGACACAGGATGCTACTGATATTAGTATTAATTTTAAAGCATTGATACCAAAAAAGTAAACACTACCTATAATAGCTGGAGTAAGAGCTAATATTACATCTAACATTATCCTCTGTACAGATTCATGAGATCTTATATGAGGAGATGAAGTAACTAATAATTCATTCTCTAAAGCAACTTCATAGGCTTTAGAAGTGTCCACTACTTTTCCATCCATTTCATTTCCTCCTATCATTTTGATTTCCTCTTAGCAATTATTTCCCTCTTAGCTAGTCTAATAGATTCAGCCAAAGGCCTTTTAGCTGGACATATATATGAACATGCTCCGCATTCAACACAATCAAGGGCATTATAAGCCTCCGCTTTATCAAAATTCTTCTTTATGGCATACCCTGCAACATATAAGGGTTGCAACCTTACAGGACATACCTCCAAGCACTTGCCACATTTAATACATGGGTAAACCTTTTGTGGCTGTGCTTCTTCTTCCGTCATAACCAATATACCATTTGTACCCTTGATAACTGGTACATCAATTGTATACTGACTAATTCCCATCATGGGACCACCAGATATAATTTTACCTGGAGCACCTACAAAGCCACCACATTGTTCAATTAAATCTTTAAAAGGTGTACCTATTTTTACTAATAAGTTCTTTGGTTCTTTAATTCCTTGTCCAGTAACAGTTACTACCCTTTCATACAAAGGTTTCCCCTCTAATATAGCCTCAGCAATTGCTTTTGCAGAGGATACATTAGATACAACTACACCAACATCCATTGGTAGGCCTCCAGAAGGAACTACCCTACCTAAAATAGCATTTATAAGTCTTTTCTCATCTCCTTGTGGATATTTTACCTTTAGGGTTGCTACGTGTATATTAGGCTCATCCTTTATTGCTTCTTTTAGAGCTAAAATTGCATCTGGTTTATTTTTTTCAATACCTATAATTCCTCTATCTACTCCAACAGCTTTCATTATTGCTTTTAGTCCAAATACAATTTTTTCGGGATATTCAACCATAACCCTATGGTCAGCAGTAAGATAAGGCTCACATTCTGCACCATTAATTAAAATGGTGTCAATTTTTTTATCTTGTGGAGGAGAAAACTTAACATGAGCTGGAAAACCTGCACCACCCATTCCAGTTATGCCTGCTTCTTTTATTATTTGGATAATTTCTTTTTGGCTTAGATTTTCTAAATCACCCTTTGGTTTTACTGATTCATGTAATTCATCCTTGCCATCTGATTCAATTACTACGCATTTTACGTTTACCGCAGTAGGAGTTGCCATATTAGTTATACTTTTAACTACTCCTGAAACTGATGAATGGACAGGGGCTGAAACAAAGGCTTCAGATTGTCCAATTTTTTGCCCTACTTTTACAATATCTCCTACTTTAACAATAGGTTCACAAGGAGCACCAGTATGTTGATGTAAGGGGATGTAAACTATTTCAGGTTCTCTTGCTTTTTCTATAGAAAGGCCGTCAGTCAATTCCTTAAAATGTGGTACATCTACCCCACCCTTAAAAGTGAGATTTTCTAACTTCATTCTTTTCCACCTCTTTTTTAAAATTTCTAATACTAATATATAAAACTAATATAATAATTGAGGAAATTGCATAATTAACTTTTTTAATCAAGGTTAAAAAAGAGCATAAAGAATTAGCCCATTAATAAATGGGATTTTGAAATTATTATTAATATTTTCGACAGTAAAATCCTCAATTCTTAGTATATTTATATAGTTT
>JAAYFE010000057.1 GCA_012728365.1 Tissierellia bacterium | reverse complement strand
TGGTCCTAATTTAATCCTCCCACAAATCCTCCATTAGTCTTCTTATTCTTTCCCTTCTGCTTTCTGTTTCTTCCTTATCTACTTTGATATTATCTCCTTCAATTATTAATACATCTCCTTCTTTAACCCCTTGAGGCAGTTTGTCTATTTCTATGTTTATCATATTTAAATCCTCATCTTCACAGACAGCATATTGCCCCTCAAACCTATCTATAATAACCTTCATTTTTGACCTCCATTCCACTTATATTATTCGTTAAAGCTAATATTCTCCCCATCAGATTTGACTACTATGTTTCCATCTAAATCTGTCCTGTAAATTTTTATATTCCTTTCCTGCAACTTAGCCACGATTTCCTTGTGGGGATGGCCATATTTATTGTCTACTCCACAGGATATGATGGCATATTGGGGATCTACCTTATCTAAGAATTCATCCATTGTGGAGGTGGTACTGCCATGATGGCCTACTTTTAATACATGGGCCCTTAAGTCATAGCCTTTTGTCAGCATAATCTCTTCTGATTCCCTTTCTGCATCTCCAGTAAAGAGGAAGCTGTTGTTTTTATAGTTTAGCTTTAGTACTATACTGTAGTTATTTAAGTCCTCCCAATCTGCATCTATTTCTGGGGCTAGAATATATAGGCTTAAGCCTGCCTCATCTATTATGGTATCCTCTGCCATGGCCTTGGTAATCTTATAGCCCTTATCCTGGATTGCCAGCAGGAGGTTTTCAAAGGTTTTAGTAGTGTGCACTACATTTGGCATGTAAATTTTACCTATTTCATAGTTTTTTATAACCCCAACCAAACCACCAATATGGTCCTCATGGGGATGGGTTGCCACCAGATAGTCTATCTTCTCTACCCCTTGTTCATCTAGGTAGTTTAATAGAGCCTCTTCACTACTCTTTGGCCCTCCATCTATTAGTGCAATCTCCCCATTGGGAAGTTCAATATATATGGAGTCCCCTTGTCCAACATCTATATAGTGAACCCTTAAAGTACCTTCTATTTGGTCTACTTCCTCCTCAACTGGCTCCCCAACAACATCCAGCTCTGATAAATCTGTACAGCCAATTATCCCTAATGCAAGGATTGAAATAATAAGCAGTAATGTAGCTAACTTAATAGGTCTTTTATTGCCTGAAAATCCTAGAATGTACTTGAATATATTTTGCAACTTCATACTCCTTTCTATTTGTTATGTATAGTTTCTTACCCATATATGCCATTATATTATTATAACAAAATATAATTCTCATTTTAATTGCAATTTTTACTATAGAAAAGGCTCATGTTCTATATGAACACAAGCCTTATCCTTACAAGCCCTTTACCCTGTACATTATTTCTTCATTGTAGCTGGTTAGAACCCTCATGTAGCCATTAAAGATCTTGTTTACCTCATCGTCTCCAGTATCCACTAAAATCGGCTGCCCTCCCAGGGAGACTATTTTACCCTTGGTGGCTATGATACGGATATTTTCCTTGCCAACCCTCTTGATTACTTCTCCACTTAGCTGCTGATTTCCCCTACCAAATATATATCCCTGACCTCCAATGATTGTAACTATTATTTTAGCTTTTTTTCCATCTATTATCCTTAGTATGTCCTTTTCACCCACATCTGAGGCTACCAGCTCCTTGTTTTTAACTATATCTATGCCTAATAGGGTATTGGGTAGACCCAGCTTTTCCATAATGGGCCTGGTAGAGGTTCCAGATCCTATAATATAATAAACATCCGGCTCCATTTCAGCTATTATCCTATCAGCCACTGCATCCTGGGCTGCCTCCTCCTGTTCTGGCCTGCCTGCCTTCAGACTCTGTACCAGCTGCCTTTCATAGGGTACCTTCATGTAACCATAAAGCTTGGCTGTTACCTGTCCCTTTCTAAAGGCTTCCTCATCTATGTCCATTACCTCTGCTTCCCTAATTGCCTTTATCTCACCTTTAAGGTACTTTAAGGCCACCTCCCCAGCACTTCTGGGATGGTTGGCATAGACGGCTGAATGGATTTTAACCCCTGCTGGTATGCCTATGACAGGCAATTTGTCTCCAATGGCATTGTAGATATTTCTGGCAGTACCATCCCCTCCGGCAAAGAGCAGCAGATCTACTCCCAGCTCCAGCATCTTTTTAGCTGCCTCTTCCGTATCCTCTGGCCCCACCTCAGCCTTCTTCTTACCTATGACTGTAGGCTTAAATCCTAACTCTACAGCCTCCTCCTCTCCCATCTTGCCTGGGCAGGTTATAAGTTCTATTTCATCCATATAAGCTTTCAGTACCTCCAGGGCCTTTTTAGCTTTAATAGGTGATTCGGGCTTGGCTCCCAGCCTAATGGCCTTTTCCAAAACCTCTTTTCCATCGGTACCCTTTAGGCCAACCTTTCCTCCCATGCCTGCAATAGGGTTGACTATGAATCCTAGCTTCAAATTTTTACCCCCTTCTATTAATTTTTGCCTGCAAAGGCCCTAGGCCCCTGCAGGCTGTATATTAACCTAGACTAGGCTCTTCCTTCCTATGCTTCTTTAGATAGGCCCTCCAGGTTAGTGCCCACTTGCTTGGGTCATTTAACTCTTCTGGCTTGGCAATTACATGGCTTGCACACTTGTGTGGTGAAGCCTTAACAAATTCCGGATCCTTCCTGGCCTCTTCTGCTATTCTTTCCAGTACTGCTGCATACTCATCCAGATCTGCCTTAGAGTAGGTTTCACAGGGCTCTAGTTTGAAGGGCTCTGGTACTACCCATGGATGGTGGCTGGTCCAGTAGTGCTGTATACCGTAGTCTCCAATTCTACGCATGATGTCGTCTGTGCCTACACCAGTTTCTTCATACAGCTTCCTCCAATTGTACCTTACCTGCTCCAGTCTACGGCGACCCTCAGCATACCAGGTTTCTACTCCATCAATGGCTTCTACCTTCTTCTGTAGGTAATTGTTGTTGAGTACTGATATTTCTGCTACCTCCCTTAGGCCATCGGCACCCATCATCATAGTCCAGCAGTAGGCCTTAAGGATTACTGGTGCAACTCCAAAGAAGCCCCTGACCTTGCCAATACTTTCTGGCCTGTCATAGTCTAGATAGTATTTTTCTCCATCGTATTCTACTGTTGGGACAGGTAGGAATTTAACTAGGTGATCCCTTACTCCCAGGGCTCCTGTTCCAGGACCTGAACAGCCGTGAGGTGTACCGAAGGTCTTGTGAACGTTAAAGTGGCACATGTCAAAGCCAGCTTCCCTGGCCCTGGCTATGCCTAGCATACCATTGGCATTGGCCTGGTCGTAGAAGCATAGGCCTCCTGCTTCATGGACTATCTTTACAAATTCATCAATAATTGGATTGTATATGCCTGTATCCTCTGGGTTTGTTATAAATAGGGCTGCTGTACGCTCAGACACAGCTTCCTTTAGGGCTTCTACATCTGGTACTCCAGTTTCCTCATTGGGATAGAGGGTGATTATCTTAAAGCCTGCTGTAGATGGTGTTGCTGCATCACAGGGGTGGGAAAAGATGGTGGTTATAACTTCATTTCTCTGTTCTAGTTCTCCCCTGGATTCATGGTAGGCCCTAATGATGGATGCAGCTGTATATACTGCATGGGAACCTCCACCAGGCTGGAAGGTGAACTTATCCATGCCTGATATTTCCTTTAGCATATGTTCAAATCTATAGTATATGCTAAGAAGTCCCTGGATGGTACTCTCATCCTGCAAGGGATGGACTTCATGAATCAAGGTGGCTAATTTTTCATTAATCCTAGGATTGTATTTCATGGTACAGGTACCCTGGCTTATGTCATTGTTTAAGTTGGAGCCTAGGGTTTCTTGGGATAGGTGTAGGTAGTGGGCCAATACATGTTTCTGAGACATTTCTGGTAGATTGGGTTTTTCCTTCCTGCGCATATTTGCTGGCAGACTGGCTAGTACATCTCCTGCCTCTTCCTTAATTTCCCTGTCTGCTTGAGGAACCAGTATTCCCCTTTCTCCTGGAGTTGAAAGCTCATATATAATAGGCTCATCCCATCTAGCC
>JAAYFE010000056.1 GCA_012728365.1 Tissierellia bacterium | reverse complement strand
GTGGACACCCTTGTCTTAAGCTAACGGTTGGCACTATCAACCCCCGTATCGGACTTTCACCGACTAGCTTACGCCCATGCCGGGCACACTAAAAAAGTGCCTCAATTAAAATTGAGGCACTTACTCCCTTTCAAATTTGCATAAATAATAAGAACTGCCTATGCTAATTATCATAATAATTAGGCCTACTATATATCTTAAAGAAAATTGAAAACCTGGAAAAATGGGAACTATGGATCCTAGTACAAATCCTAATATTCCATAATAAGTAAGGCCATATACCCTTTCAAATAGCATGGATATAAGCTTAGATAATAGTAAAAAGCATATTATAAATCCAAGGCCAATAGGTATTAACATGGGTATATTTAAGGATGCCAATGCTTCTAAAACTATTTCATAATAGCCTAAATAAATGAGGATTACCGAAGAACTAACTCCTGGTATTATGGTACCAAAGCCTACTACAAGGCCACATATTATAAGCTCCAAAATAGATGGTTGGCCATCGGGTATTATATTAATTAGCCTATTTTCCATAAAGGCAAATAAAAAGGTTATGGAAAAAGTTAAAATAAACAAGGCTATATAGGATTTTCTAAATCCTTTCTTGTTTGCCCTTTTAAATAGGGATGGAAAGGTTCCTAACATTAGACCTATAAATAAATATCTTACTTCTACATTGTAATGTTTAAATAGATACTTAAATATATTGCTAAATATAAGTACACCACATAGGGCACCAAAGCCATAGGGGGCAAGGTATATTAGATTTTTTTTGAAATTTTTAAATATGTTTCCAATGGCATAGGTTATCTTTTCATAAATTCCCAATATAACGGCTAAAGCGCCCCCACTTACTCCAGGTGCTATGGCAGCTGCTCCAATTGTTAATCCTTTTAAAAAATTTGACATTACCTTCTTCATATAGATCACCTTTATTTAGACTCCATACCTTAAAATTATATATTAAAAACATATAATTTTAAAGTATGACCTGGCACTTTCAAGTGCCAGGTATTTAAAGCTCCTTATTTACTTTCTGAAATTCCCATTCTTTCTAGTACTATCTTGTATCCACCTGCCCCATAATTTAAGGACCTGTTTACCCTACTTATGGTAGCAGTGCTAGCCCCTGTTTTATTTTCAATTTCTGAATAGGTCTTTTTTTGGGTTAATAATTTTGCCACTTCTAATCTTTGAGAAAAAGATTGGATTTCCTTTACTGTACACAAATCTTCAAAAAATTTATAGCATTCTTCCTTAGTTTTAAGGGAGAGTATTGCATCAAATAGCTCATCCACCTGTTTGCTTTTAATCTTTGAATTAAAATCTGCCAAAACCTCACCACCCTATTTAGCTTTTGGTGCTACCCAAATATTTTATGTAGAGAAAGGAAAATCTGGGATATGATCCCAGATTTTAGAATAATCCAACTATTTCTCCATCTTCTTTAATATCAATATTGTTAGCAGCTGGTACCTTTGGTAGTCCTGGCATAGTCATTATTTCTCCAGTTAATGCAACCATAAAGCCTGCACCATTGGATATTCTTATATCTCTTACAGTTATCTTAAATCCTTCTGGTCTTGCTAGTAAGGTTGGATCATCAGATAAGGAGTATTGAGTTTTAGCCATACAAATTGGCTTCTTATCTAGGCCTAGTTCTTCTAGTTGCTTAATCTTCTTCTCACAAGATTTTGTGAATTCTACTCCATCTGCGCCGTAAACTTCCTTAGCTATTTTTTCTATCTTATCCTTAATGGATTCATTTACATCATATAGTGGTTTGAAGTTAGATTCTTTACTTTCACATATTTCTACTACTTTCTTTGCTAATTCAACGGCTCCTTCTCCACCTTTAGCCCATACTTCTGCTAATACAGCATCAGCACCAGCTTCCTTACATTTACTTATTAAGAATTCTAGTTCTTTTTCAGTATCTGTTGGGAATCTATTTATTGCTACTACTGCTGGTACACCAAATTTATTTACATTTTCAATGTGTTTTTGTAGGTTGGCAAATCCTTTTTCTAAGGCCTCTAGATTTTCTACCCCTAGTTCATCCTTCTTAGCACCACCATGATGCTTAAGAGCTCTTACAGTTGCAACTATAACTGCTGCATTTGGTTTTAAGCCACCAAATCTAGACTTAATGTTGAAGAATTTCTCAGCTCCTAAGTCAGCACCAAATCCTGCCTCTGTAACTGTATACTCTGCTAATTTTAATGCAAGTCTAGTAGCTATTAAGGAGTTGCAGCCATGAGCAATATTAGCAAATGGTCCTCCATGGATTAGTGCAGGTGTATTTTCTAATGTTTGTACAAGGTTTGGATGTATTGCATCCTTCATAAGTAAGGCCACTGCACCTTGTGCCTTTAAGTCCTTTACATATACAGGGCTTCCATCATATTTATATGCAACGATAATATTTCCAACTCTTTCCTTTAAGTCTTCTAAATCTTTTGCCAAGCAGAAAATTGCCATTATTTCAGATGCCACTGTGATGTCAAATCCGTCTTCTCTTGGTACTCCATTGGATCTTCCACCAAGTCCAACAACTATATTCCTTAGAGCCCTATCGTTCATGTCTAGAACTCTCTTCCAAACTATTCTTCTTGGATCTATATTTAATTCATTTCCTTGGTGGATATGATTGTCTAGTAAAGCAGAAATTAGGTTATGGGCAGTAGTTATAGCATGGAAGTCTCCTGTAAAGTGTAGGTTTATATCTTCCATTGGAACAACTTGTGAATAACCACCACCTGCAGCACCACCTTTTATACCAAAGCTAGGTCCTAAGGATGGTTCTCTTAAAGCAGTAATGGCAGTTTTACCTATTTTATTTAATCCCATGGAAAGACCATTATTCATAGTTGTCTTTCCTTCTCCTGCAGGAGTTGGATTTATGGCAGTAACTAGAATAAGCTTTCCATCTTCCTTATCTTTAAGCCTTTCATAAACATCTAGGTTAACCTTTGCCTTATACTTTCCATAAAGTATTAGATCATCTTCTTCAAGACCAATTTTTTTAGCTACTTCTGTAATAGGTAGCATTTTCGCTTCTTGAGCAATTTGAACATCTGTTTTCACTTATATACCTCCTTAGCTTTTTTTATGTTGTCCTTAGATTAACTAATATTAAATTTACAGTATTAGTATATACCCTATTATGTAGTGAATAATACCATAGTTTTATTCACTATTTAGATTATACCAAAAAAAAGAATATATTAAAGTCTTTTCCTTAATAATTTGAAAATAAAAAATAGAAGGCCTTTAAAATTAAAATTTAAAAAGCCTTCTAACCCTGATAAAATCTTACTTTCCAATGTCCTTCCTAAAAGACATTCCCCTAAAGTTAATTTTTTCTATATTAGAATAAACCATATCCTTGGCCTCATCTAGGGTAGGTGCCAAGGCTGTAACTGATAAAACCCTACCTCCATTTGTTAATAGTTTTCCACCCTCATATTTTGTTCCATTGTGGAATAGTATAATTGATTCATCCAGGTCATCATATCCTGTAATTTCATATCCTTTTTCATAGCTAAGGGGATAACCTTCTGAAGTTAAAACAACAGTTAAGGATTTTTCTTTCTTCCACACCAGATCTTTAGGATCCAATGTAGAGTCTATGGTCTTTAAAAATAAATCTACTATGTCACTTTCAAGTCTAGGCAAGAGCACTTCCGTTTCCGGATCCCCAAATCTTGCATTAAATTCTAATACCTTAGCCTTTTCTTCCTCTACCATAAGGCCAATGTATAAAATACCTTTATAGTTAAGGCCTTCCTTCTCTAAGCCCTCTTCAATCCTGGATAGGATCTCTTCCCTAATATTTTTTCTAAGCCCTTCTGTAAACAGTGGGCTGGGAGAAAAGGCACCTACCCCACCTGTATTGGGCCCTTCATCATTGTCATAGGCCTTTTTATAGTCCTTGGCACTTTCCATGGGGATCAATTTATTGCCTGATACAAAGCAAAGTAAAGAGGCTTCAGTCCCCCTAAGAAATTCTTCTATTACAACCTTATCTCCTTCCTTGCCAAATTTTTTGTGCTTAAGTATGTCCTCTAAAACCCTTAAGGCCTCTTCCTTACTTTCTACTATTTCTACGCCCTTTCCTAGACACAGGCCATCTGCCTTTATTACCAAGGGAAAGTTAAATTCATCTAAAGCCTTGCAGGCCTCTTCATAATCTTCATAGCTCCTATATTTAGCCGTTGGAATATGGTATTTTTCCATGAAATCTTTAGCATAGCTTTTGCTGCCTTCAAGCATAGCACATTTTTAATCTGGTCCAAATATTTTAAGCCCCTTTTCTTGAAAGAGATCAACTATACCTAAAACCAAAGGCTCTTCAGGCCCCACAACAGTTAGGTCTATCTTATTTTTCACAGCAAAATCCAAAAGCCCTTCTATGTCATTGGCCTGTATATCCACATTTTCAGCAATTAACCTGGTACCTCCATTGCCAGGTGCACAGTAGATCTTATCTACCTTATTAGACTTAAATATTTTCCAACATAGGGCATGTTCCCTTCCACCGCTTCCTATAACCAGTACCTTCATATTAAACCCTCCTAGTGTTTAAAATGCCTAATGCCTGTAAATACCATGGCAATATTGTGCCTATTGGCTTCTTCTATTACCTCTTCATCCCTTATGGAGCCTCCTGGCTGGATTATGGCCCTTATGCCAGCCTTACCAAGGGCTTCTATGGAATCCTTAAAAGGGAAAAAGCCATCGGAGGCTAATACACTACCCTTGGCCTTAGCTCCTGCCCTTTTTATGGCATTTTCCACTGCCCAGAAGCGATTTACCTCTCCTCCTGAAATTCCAAGGGTAGCTTTGTCCTTAGCTATTACTACCCCATTGGATTTTAAGTGTTTTACAGCCTTCCAGGCAAATAAAAGGTCCTCCATTTCTTCCTCTGTTGGTTTTCTTTCTGTTACCACTTTTAAGTCATGAGACAGATCCTTTAAGTCCTTATCCTGGACCAAGATACCACCTGAAACATCCTTTACTTCCATTTGGCCACCTTTTATGTTTAGTTCTCCCACTTCAATAAGCCTTAGGTTTTTCTTCCTAGTAAGTATCTCAAGGGCTTCTTCACTAAAGGAAGGTGCAATTATAACTTCCAGGAAGATTTTACTCATCTCTTCAGCAGTAGCCCCATCAATTTCCCTGTTGGCTGCAATTATTCCTCCAAATATAGATTCCTTATCACATTCATAGGCTTTTAAATAAGCCTCCAATATACTTTCTCCACTGCCTATGCCACAGGGATTTGTATGTTTTACAGCCACTATGGTAGGCTCCCTAAATTCCTTTACCATATCCAAGGCAGCAGATCCATCGTTTATATTGTTAAAGGACAATTCCTTGCCATGTAGCTGCCTACCTAAGGCCAGAGTAGCCTCATTGTCCTGGGATTCTACATAGAAGGCTGCCTTTTGATGTGGATTTTCTCCATATCTAAGCTTATTTTTAAGCTTATAACCCAGGGTAATGTAGTCTGGAAACTGGACTTCCTCCAAGCTATTAAAATAGTTTGAAATAAGAGAGTCATAATAGGCTGTATAGTTAAATACCTTCCTTGCCAGGTACAAACGGGTTTCAAGGCTGGTATCTCCCTTTTCCCTAAGCTCCTCCACCACCTTAGGATAGTCTTCCGGGTCTATAAGGACTGTTACATGCTTATAGTTTTTGGCTGCAGCCCTGATCATGGAAGGGCCACCTATGTCTATATTTTCTATTATTTCCTCATGGCTTACATTAGCTTTTTTCAAGGTTTCTTCAAAGGGGTATAAATTGTTTACCACCAGGTCTATGGAAAAGATGCCCATATCCTCTACAGTACTTCTATGGCCTTCATCATCCCTCTTGTAAAGCAACCCTCCATGGATATAGGGATTTAAGGTCTTTACCCTTCCATCTAGTATTTCTGGAAACTTTGTCACTTCCTCTATGGGAATGACATCAAGTCCTGCCCTTTTAAGCTCTAAAAAGCTTCCTCCTGTGGATATTATCTGCCAGCCCAAACCCACTAAGGCCTTTGCCAGATCTACTATTCCCCTTTTATCATATACACTTATTAATGCCCTCTTCATCTTTTTCACTCCCTATTTATAATTACTTTTCTTCCCTCTATGGTAATTTTACCTTCACAATATAGCCTTATGGCTTCCACCAGTATCTTGTGTTCTACCCTTAAAACCTTCTCCCTTAATGTTTCAACTGTATCATTGTTGTCCACCTTTACAACTTCCTGCAATATAATAGGTCCAGTGTCTGCCCCTTCATCTACAAAGTGGACTGTGGCACCAGTGTATTTTACTCCATAGTCCAGGACTGCCCTATGGACCTTCTCTCCATAATATCCCTTGCCGCAAAAGCTGGGAATGAGGGAAGGATGGATATTTATTATCTGGTTTCTGTAGGCAGCTATAAAATCCTTGGACAGTATCTTTAAAAATCCTGCCAGCACCACTAGTTCCACATCCCTCTTTTTAAGTTCCTGAACAAGTATCCTGCCATATTCTTCATTGCTGTATCCCTTTGGATCTATAAATATGGATTCTATATTTGCTTTTTTTCCCCTTTCAAGGCCATAGGCATCCTTCCTGTTGGATATTATCACCTTTATATTTCCCTTAATTAAGCCCTTATCTATGGCATCTATAATGGCCTGCAAATTGGTACCACTACCAGATATAAGGACTCCTATATTTACCATAATACTACTCCTTCACTTCCTTTTTTTACCCTTCCAAGGAGGAAGTATTTTTCTCCCTTGTCCTTTAGGTGGCTTTCTATACCTTCTAATTCTTCTTCACCAAATATTAGTACCATGCCTACTCCCATATTGAAGGTGCCGTACATTTCCTTTTCTTCAACCTTGCCCCACTTCATAAGGAGATTAAATATGGTTGGAGTCTCTATTTTTGACTTGTCTATATGGGCCGTTAAGCCCTCTGGCAATACCCTGGGTATATTTTCATAAAAGCCTCCACCAGTTATATGGACTAGGCCCTTTAGATTGAATTTTTCTATTAGTGGTAGCACCACATCTGCATATATTCTAGTAGGCTTTATTAGCTCTTCTCCTATAGTAGTATCCAGCTCTGGTATAAAGGCATCTACAGCCATTTTTTCCTTTTCAAATACTATCTTTCTCACCAGGGAATAGCCATTGCTGTGGATTCCACTGGAAGGAAGGCCAAGTATTATGTCCCCTTCCTTAATATTGGCACCTGTTATTATTTTCTTCTTGTCTACTACCCCTACTACAAAGCCTGCTATGTCATATTCTCCTTCCTGATAAAAGCCTGGCATCTCTGCCGTTTCTCCACCTATTAATGCACAGCCTGCCTTCATACAGCCTGAAGCTACACCTTCAACAATCTTGGCCATCTTCTCTGGCTCCAGCTTTCCTGTGGCTATATAGTCAAGGAAAAACAGAGGCTTTGCCCCTTGGCATAAAATATCATTTACACACATGGCAACACAGTCTTCCCCTATGGTGTTGTGCTTATCCATCATGAAGGCAATTTTTAGCTTGGTGCCTACTCCATCGGTACCAGATACTAATACTGGTTCTTCATAGGCCTTAGTATCCAACTGAAATAGGCCTGAAAATCCACCTATATCTGATAAAACCCCAGGGGTATAGGTCTTTTTCACAAATTCCTTTATCAGTTGAACCTGTTTATATCCAGCTTCCTTATCTACACCTGAATCCTTGTAAGTTAAAGACATAAAAATCCTCCTTTTATTTCTCAATTCCAATGGCCTTCATTAGGCCCTCTAAAGACAGATAGTATAGAGAATCTGCCCCTAGTTCCTGCCTTATTTCTTCTACAGTCTTACCCTTGGCCAGCAGGTTTTCCTCCTCAGGAGTGTCCAATCCTAAATCGCCAGGATCCCTTACTGGAGGGGAGCTTACCCTTACATGAATTTCCCTGGCTCCTGCCTTTCTTAAAAGGTCTATTATTCTCCTGATGGTAGTGCCTCTGACGATGGAATCATCCACCAGCACTACCCTTTTGCCTTCTATATTTTCCTTTAAAACATTTAATTTGATCCTAACTCCCAGTTCCCTTAACTGCTGGGTAGGCTCTATAAAGGTCCTGCCTACATACCTGTTTTTTATAAGGCCCTCCCTATAGGGAATCTTAGACTCTTCTGAGTAGCCAATGGCTGACACTATGCCTGAATCTGGCGCCCCTATTACTATGTCTGCATCTGTGGGGCATTCCCTATAAAGCTGCCTGCCTGCTTCTATCCTGGCACTGTATATGCTTATTCCATCCATCTTACTATCTGGCCTGGCTAGATAGATGTACTCAAAGAGGGAAATCTTCCTTTCCCCAGCCTTAAGCCTGGCTGTCCTTAAACCTTTTTCATCTATTACAACTATCTCTCCAGGCTCTATATCCCTTATAAATTCTGCACCAATTGTATCAAAGGCACAACTTTCCGATGCCAGTACATAGCCATCCTTTATCCTGCCAACAACTAAAGGCTTTAGACCATGGGGGTCTCTAAGGCCAATTAGCCTATCACTTCCCATTAAAACTATGCTGTAGGAACCTTCCACTTCATCTATGGCCTCAATAACTGCCTGGTCCAAATCATCCCGATGGTATCTGGCTATTAGGTTGGCAATTACCTCTGTATCTAAGGTACTTTGAAAGATTACTCCATGATCCTCCAGCCTATCCCTTAATTCCTTGGTATTTACAATACTTCCATCCATGGAAAGGGCCAAGGCCCCCTTTTTATAGCCTACAGCTAAGGGTTCCACAATATTGAAGCTTATATCCTTAGAATGGGCATATTTTACGTGGCCTACGGCAATATTGCCCATTAGCCTATCTATAATATCCCTTGAAAAAACCTCACTTAACAAGCCTAAACCCTTATGATAATCTATAAAGCCATTGTTGTTTACAGCTATGCCTGCACTGGCCTGGCCTCTATGTTGCAGGGCATAGAGGCCATAGTAGGCTATTTGGGCTACATCTTTTCTATTTTTACTGTATATTCCAATGACACCGCTCATGGTCTCCCTCCTACACATTACGAACAGCTTCATCCATATGGGCTACATCTTCTGCCATTTCCTTCTTGTAATCCTTTAGTTTATCCCTTAGTTCTGGATATTTTAAGGAAAGGATCTGAACTGCCAACAGGGCTGCATTTTCTCCTCCATCTATGGCAACTGTAGCCACAGGTACTCCCTTAGGCATCTGAACTACAGATAAGAGGGAGTCAAGTCCATCCAGGGTGGAGGACTTGGCTGGAATTCCTATGACAGGCAGGGTAGTAATGCCTGCCATAACTCCAGCCAGGTGGGCTGCTTTTCCAGCTATGGCTATGATGACTTCTATGCCATTTTCTTCTGCCTTTTCTGCAAATTCAACGGCAGTATAAGGAGTCCTATGGGCAGATATGACCCTAAGCTCATAGCCAACACCAAATTTTTCTAATACCTTAGTAACCTTATTTCCCAAATCCTTATCGGATATACTTCCCATTATAACAGCAACCTTCATCTTATAACCTCCTATTTAAAATACTTAACTCCAGCCTCAAATATATTGTGATAGCCTTTTATGTCAGCATTTTTGTATATATCCCTGCCTATCCTGTCAATGGAGGATACAGTTCCTAAAACCCTTCCATCAGGGCTGGTAAGAGCTTCTATGCCTAGGTCTGAGCCTGTTGGGTTTATATCTACAAATTGGCTTGCAATTTGGCCTTTTTCCTTTAGACCTTCTTTGCCTAATATTATCCTGCCTTCATTAGTAGCTAGGGGCACTGTATATACATCTCCCACCTTCATGCCAGATAGCCAGGGTGACAGATTGGATACTACCTTCACATCTACCAGGGTGGAAATATACTTGCCAGATCTATTGTGGCTTATATAGGTGGAAGTGTCTTCTAAATCTGTTATATATCCCTTTTCTATCAGGCCTAGCTTTATAAGACCATGAAGGCCTGCACCAATGCCTAAGATGAGGCCATCCTTGGCTGTTAGTAGTTCATTTATGGCCTCCTTAAGCTCTGGCTCCCTAAATATTAGCTTTAGCATCTTGCCTGCTGTCTCAGGTTCATGGCCTAGTAGGAAGCCATTGGCCAAGGCCAGTATTTGACAGTCCTTAATTCTTTTAGCCAATTCTCTTATGGAATCTCTTACCTTATCCCTGGATAGGGATTTAAATACAAGGGTCTCCACCTCAGCTCCAGCCTCTTTAAAGCGCATTTCCAGGTCATATTCTCCATGGGTACCTGTAAATATTGGAATTAGCACCTTAGGTTGGGCAATACTCTTTACCCTCTTTATATTGCTTCCTTCTCCATAGTAGATAGGTTCAATAGCTACCTTAGAATCCTCTTCCACTGGGAATACATCTCCTAGGGGCTGCTGCCACTTTTCAATCAGTTCATATAAGGTAATGGTCTCTTTACCAATTCTAATTCCCTCATTTTCTATAGTCTTACCAAGAATTGAATAATCTACCCCTGCCAGTAGACTTTCAAGATCCTTTCCTTCTTCAATTTCCAGTATTATTGAGCCATATAGAGGTTTATAGATGCTATCAAGAATTTCTGGATTAAATTCAAAGCCAATTTTGTTGCCAAAGGCCATTTCTGAAATAGCTCTGGCTATGCCACCAAACTTAATAGTGGAGCTGGCTAGTACATGGCCCCCATCTATAAGTTCCTTAACTTTAGAATAATTTTTCTTTAGTTCTTCAAAGTCTACAAGGCCCTTTTCATCCATATTTAGTTTCACTAGCACCACTTGTGAATTAACCCTTTTAAATTCCCTAGACACTATATTTTTAATATGCTCTGTAGTTACTGCAAAGCTTACTAGGGTAGGAGGCACATCTATGTCTTCAAAGCTACCGCTCATACTGTCCTTGCCGCCAATACTAGGAATATCCAACTTTTTCTGAACCATAAAGGCACCCAGTAGGGCTGTAAAGGGCTTTGCCCATCTGGTAGGATCCTCTTCCAATCTTTCAAAGTACTCCTGGAAGGTAAGCCTTACTTTTCTAAAGTCTCCTCCCAAGGCCACTACCTTGGCTATGGATTCTATTACTGCATAGTAGCCTCCATGGAAGGTGCTCCAGGAGCTTAAATATGGATCATAGCCGCAGGTCATGATGGAGCAGGTACTAGTCTTGCCATCTAGTACTGGAAGCTTTGCCACCATTCCTTCCTGGGGAGTAAGCCTGTACTTGCCACCTAGGGGCATTAAAACTGTTGATGATCCATTTGTATGATCAAATCTTTCAATTAGGCCTTTTTGGGAGGCTGTATTTAAGGTAGTCATATTTTTTATAAAGTCCTCTTTTAGGCCCTCTCCTCTGATGTGGTTAGGATTTTCACTTAAATACATACCCTCAGGAGACAATATCCTTACCCTGGCCTTCTTCCTAATGCCGCTAGTATCTAAAAAGTCTGTACTTATATCCACTACAGTCTTGCCCCTCCAGGTCATGACCAGCCTCTTCTTGTCTGTAACCTCTGCTATAACACTGCCTTCTAAGTCTTCCTCCTCTACTAGGGCCATAAACTTATCTAAGTCCTCCTTAGCTATGACAACTGCCATCCTTTCCTGAGACTCTGCCAAGGCTATTTCCCAGTCCTTAAGGCCTGGATATTTTAAAGGTACCCTGTCAAGATTAATCTTAAGGCCATCAGCCAATTCCCCAACGGCTACAGACACTCCTCCAGCACCAAAGTTGTTACACTTCTTAATTAACTTGGTAGCTTCAGGATTTCTAAAAAGCCTTACAATCTTCCTTTCCAGTAATGGGTCTCCCTTTTGTACCTCTGCCCCACTTTTGGTCAAGGCTTCTTCCGTATGTTCCCTAGATGAGCCTACGGCAGCTCCAATTCCATCCCTGCCAGTTCTGCCTCCTATTAAAAGAACCAAATCCGTTGCTTGTGGCTTTTTCCTTACAACCCAATCCTTAGGTGCTGCAGCCACTAAGGCCCCTATTTCCATCCTCTTGGCCACATATCCTTCATGGTAAAACTCCTGAACATATCCTGCAGGGCTGCCTATTTGGTAACCATAGGAGGAATAGCCTTCCATGGCCTTGCGGGTAATATTTCTTTGGGAAAGCTTGCCAGGCAAGGTGTCTTCAAAGCTCTGTCTTGGGTCAGCTGCCCCTGTTATTCTCATGGCCTGATATACATAGGATCTACCAGATAGGGGATCCCTTATACCTCCACCAAGGCAGGTGGCAGCACCGCCAAAGGGCTCTATTTCTGTAGGATGGTTGTGGGTTTCATTTTTGAACATAAGTAGCCATTTTTCTGTCCTTCCATTGTAGTCTACTTCCACTTCTATAGATGCAGCATTTATTTCATCACTTTCCTCCTTGTCATCTAAGAGGCCCTTTTTCCTTATTTCCTTCATATTGATGGTGGCTAAGTCCATTAGGCTTACAGGCCTGGAAGTTTGCCCATATACATATTTTCTAGAGGCTAAGTATTCCCTTATGGCCTCTTCAAATATTTCCTTCAGGCTGCCCTCATCTATTTCAATGTCTGTTATTTCTGTATTAAAGGTCTTGTGCCTGCAGTGGTCAGACCAGTAGGTATCTATAATTTTTAACTCTGTCAGGCTAGGGTCTCTTTTTTCCTCTTCTTTAAAGTACCTTTGCACATAGGATAGATCTTCCAAATCCAGTCCAAGTCCTTCTCTTTTAATAAGCTGCTCTAGTCCTTCCACATCTAGCCCTATAAAGCCCTCCACTATTTCTACCTCATCATCTACATCCTCTTCCTTTTGAAGCTTTGAGTAGTCTAAAGGGATCTCCTTGGCTTCTGTAGGATTTATATAGTAGGACTTGGCCTTTTCTAATTCTTCATGGGATACATTCTTAAGTACTATATATTTAGAATGAACCAGGTCTACATGGTTATAGCCCAGGTAGTTTTTTACTAACTTGTTGGCCATGTCCTCCCTTTGGTTGTATTGGCCCCTAACAGTTTCTATCCTAAAGGCCCTCTCATCATCAGCTATAGGGGGCATATCTTCATATATATGGTCTAGCTGAGGCTCGTAAAGAACTAAATTAACAATCCTATTTACTTCTTCCTCTCCTGCTCCATATATGTCATAGGCATTTACAACCCTCACCCCCTCAAGGCCTTCCAGCTTTAAATATTCCTTAAACTCTCTAAAAAGCTCCTTGGCTTCAACATTAAAGCCATCCTTTTTTTCTATTAATATTCTTTTCATAATATCCTCCCTTACCCTTTGGCAAAATTATTAATTTAGAAATACTTCCATTAGTCAAATATCTTTTTAAGATAAAAATCCGTCCCTTATATCAATTAATAATTAACATTTGATAATGGACAATTATTTGATTCATTCTTTAAGGTCCAATCCTTAACAATTCATATAGGTAAAGCTAAAGCCCACTTTTGAAAAGCCCAGTCAGGTAGGCTTAAGCGAAACCTACCCGACTGGGCTTTTATCCCTTCGGTGTAATATTATCATAAAGATAATATCTGTACCGCTTGGACCAGACGAGAAATATTCTCCGGAACCCTAGGTACACTTTCACCCACACTAAATGGCAAGGCCATTTAGTTTTAGTTCCAAGCTTATTATGGAACTAATGAGCAATTCTATGCAATTTTTAATCAGCAAAAAATATCTTTACCAGCTTGAGGGGCTCTATATACTTGCCATCCTTGTAAGCCCTCATATTGCCTCCTGAAATCTCGTCAATTAGGCCAATATGTTCATCATCACCTATTCGGCCAAACTCTAGCTTGATGTCATATAGTTCTATGTCCCTCTTCTTTAATTCTTCCCTTACTATTTGAGAAATTTCTTTTGTCAACCTTTTTACCCTTTCCACTTCCTCCCTGGTCATGATATTTAACATAACCAGCCCATCTTCTGTAATAAGGGGATCCTTCCTTTCATCATCCTTTAGGGTAAACTCAATATAGCCATCCAGGGGTGCCCCTTCCTCAACATAGAGGCCATAGCGGCGAATAAAGCTACCTACAGCCCTGTATCTCAGTATCACCTCTACCCCTTTTCCAAATATTTTAGCAGGTAGAACCTTCATGGTATTATTTTCAAGATCTGCCTCTATATAGTGGGTTGGTATATTTAGGCTGTTGAGTCTCTCAAAGAAATACTTAGTAAGCCTTAAGGCTGCCCTGCCAGACCCTTCTATGGAAAATACCACCTCATTGGCCCCTGGGTCAAATACTCCATCTTCACCGGTTACGTCATCCTTAAATTTAAATAGATAGTTGCCATCCTCCAACTCATATACATCCTTAGTCTTTCCCTTATATATCAACTTCATAAAACCACCTCCATGGTTATTCTTTGCAAAATTATGTATTATAAACCTCTATATTTTCCATGACTAAAATAAGGAGATTGTCTGCTTATTAAATTGTCTTATGCTGTCAATTAAAAAAACCCAGCAGGTAGGTATAAGCGAAACCTACCCGACTGGGCTTTTATCCCTTCGGTGTGATACTATCACAAGGATAATATCTGTACCGCTTGGACCAGGCGAGAAAAATCTCCGGAACCCTAGGTACACTTTCACCCATAGTTGAATGATTTACGGTCATTCAGTAGAGACGTCCCAACCATATTATGGGACTTATATGAGCTTGTCTATTAAATTTTATACCCTAATCATAACTAATCATAACACAAAGTAACTTTTTGTCAATAAGATTAGAAAAATAATATCAATATTTATATTTCTTTTTAATAGTAATAAATGTCCAAATAAAATAATAAACATTTACTAGTTATATATAAAAAAGGGGGGGAGTCTATGTTAAAGGATAGGGACTTTATTAGATTATCCTTAGAACTAAACTTATTTTTTGGACGAATTATGAAGGAACACCTAATATTTATGGCCATTAGTATGCCTATAATAAACAGCAAATACGTACTGGAAGCAGATACCTTAAAGGAATCCTTTGAAAAACTGTTAGAGGAAGTAGTTAGCCTATCCAAGGGATTGATATCAAAGGAAGCTTTAGAATCCAATGAGTTTGTAACAAAGTACACACTAGATGCGGAAAAACAGGTGGAGGACCTATTTGGTGTTTGTATCAATAAGAAGTTAACAGAAGCTACCCTGGATCTGGCAGACAAAAAATCTGAGCCCCTATATAACCTGGAGGGCTATGTAGCAGACCTAAATGAAAGGATAAAAAATCTTCTAATGGAAGCAATTAAATTTAAGGAAGAGGTCCATGAGGAAGTATTAAAGTGTAGGCTTTCCACATTTATATATCCACAAATGCTGGAACATCTAGTAGAAGAAGCTAAATTCTACCTGAAATTGCTGCTGGCTATTCAGGAAAGGAATATAAATGATAAGGACATTTTAGAAAAGGAAGTATTTTGGAACCATGTGATGATGGACCATGCCCTATTTACAAGAGGCCTTTTAGATCCTTCTGAGGAGGATTTAATTAAAAGGGCCCAGGACTTTTCAAAAAAATTTGAAGAACTAGTGGAAAAAACTAAGGATGCAAAGAAAGGCCAAGCTTGTGAAATATCCGGCAAAAATCTAAAGGCTACAGAGGAAGTAAAGGACTTTAACAGTGCTGCTACCAAGGGAATACTGGCCTGTGAAATAAAGGGACTGATAAATCCATTACTGGCTGACCATCTTTTAAGGGAGACCAATAGGTATATTAGATTGTTAAAGGATTTCTTAAAAACATGTAAATAAAAAGAGGGATAATATGCTTACAAGAAAAGACTTTATTAAAAAGTCCTTAGAGTATAATCTATTCTTTGCTCGAATAATGAAGGAACATATGATATTTATAGAATCTGGCTTGCTTACAATAGACTCTACCCTAGTCCTAGAAGGAGAAGAGCTAAAGGAATCCTTTGAAGATATATTAAAGGAAGCTATTAACTTAGCCAATGGTGCAGTAGACAAGGCTGTTCTTAACTCCAATGAACTTGTAACAAACTATACCCTTGAATCTGAAATAATAACTGAAAAGCTTACAGGCATCTGCATAAACAAGGACCTAACTAAGGCTGAACTAGATCTGCTATCTAATTCCTCCTTCACCTTTACCCAAGGCTTGGAAAGTGAGCTTGAAAAATTAAATGAAAGGGCTATTAATTTAGTTAAAGAGGTTATTAGTTACAAGGAAAAGATACTGAAAAAACTACTAGATTGTAAACTATTTGCAAACTTATATCCACTACTTATAGACCATATTATGAGGGAAGCTATATACTATTTAAAGGCTCTTGAATCCCTTCAAAGACGGGAAGAGCCAGTAAAGGATATATTGGATAATCAGATATTCTGGGATACCATAATGATGGAACATGCCCAATTTGTAAGGGGGCTTTTAGACCCTACAGAAGTAGAATTGTTTAATACTGCAAATGATCTTGCTGAGGCCTTTGAAGACCTTATAGAAATAACTAAAAAAGCCGGACCAAAGGATATACCTAAGGTTACAAAAATGGCCCTAGAAGATACAATTGAAATTAGAGACTTTAAACAGGCAGGCACCGAAGGCTTAATAGACTGTCAAATACAGGTAATTGCCTATCCCCTATTAGCCGACCATATCTTAAGGGAGGCCAATAGGTATATAAGGGTATTGAAGAGTATATAAATGAAATATGTATAAATGGCTTCATTTAGCATTAAAGACTAAATGAAGCCATTTTTTTGTTTAAATATTTCCATATTACAGCAGGAGGCAACTAAAGTTAACAAAATTTGTAAACCTAGGTTGGTTTTAATCTTGTAATTTGTGGTGTATCATAGACTTAAGGAGGTTTGAAAAGTATGAATAATCCAAAGAAAAATATTGCTGCCAATTTACGCTATTTGAGAAATAAACATGGCCTATCCCAGGAGGAGGTGGCTGAAAAGGTTGGTGTTAGCCGCCAAGCTGTAGCAAAGTGGGAAAGTGGTGATTCTCTACCTGATATCCTAAAGTGTGAGACCCTTGCTGATTTATATAATGTATCCTTAAATGATCTGGTTCGCTATGACCCTGAAGAAGAAGGCCTGCCAATTCCACCAAAGAACAAGCACATATTTGGGGTTGTGACTCTAGGAGAAAGGGGGCAAATTGTACTGCCTAAGGAGGCCAGGGACACTTTAAATCTTAAAGCTGGAGACAAATTAGTAGTCTTAGGAGACACAAACCCTACAAGGGCTGGAATAGCCCTAATAGATACTAAGACCTTTCTCCTAATGACTGGGCAGGTAATAGATAATTTTCTAAAAAAATAAAGGGGGTAAAGAATATGAATGTACTAAAGGCTTAAAGACATTACTGCAGTTACAAGGCCCTTTTACAAGAACTGGGACCATAAGGCTTATGAAAAATATATTGAAGCCTTTTCCCTATCACCTAACAAAAGGGTAAAGGAGCTTTCTACAGGAATGAAAGTAAAATATATGTTGGCTCTGGCCTTATCCCATAGGGCTAAACTATTAATTTTAGATGAACCTACCAGTGGCCTGGACCCAGTGTCCCGTGATGACATACTGGACTTATTCCGACAACTGGTAGTTTCTGAAGGCATAAGCATCCTCTTTTCTACCCACATTATATCTGATTTGGAAAAGTGTGCTGATTATATTACCTATATTAAGGATGGCAAACTCTTAAAAAGTGCTGAAAAATCTGCCTTCATAAAAGCCTTCCAGTATTTAAAAGATCCTGATGATAAGGGAGAACTGTCTTTAGAAGAAATTATGGTTAGGACTGAAAGGAGGACTTATGATGCTTAATCTTTTATACAAGGAACTGCGACTGGCAGCCCATCCTAATTTGTTTATATTTACACTATTAGGTGTACTGGTAATTGTTCCTGCCTATCCCTACGGCATGGTGTTTTTATTTGGCTGCCTTGGACCCTATATTACTTTTATGTATGGACGGGAAACCAATGATATCTACTATACTTGCCTGCTGCCAGTGAAAAAGAGGGATACTGTAAAGGCCAAATGCCTCCTTATGGTTTCAGCCCAAATGACCCAATTGCTTATTTCCCTACCCTTTGCAATACTTAGGCTTAGTGTGCTGCCAAAGGGCAATCCTGCTGGTATTGAAGCAAATGTGGCCTATTATGGTTTTGGACTTATGATATATGCCATTTTTAATTTAATCTTTTTAACAGAATTCTTTAAAACTGGCCACAAGGTAGGAAAAGCCTTTATAAAGGCAATAATACCTGCTGCCCTTGGAGTTATTGTAATGGAGGTAATTGTTCATTTTCCAAGATTTAAGTGGCTTGATAGCCTTGAAGTAGATATGATGTTAAAACAGCTTCCCATCCTAATAATTGGAATAATAGTATATATTTTTGCTATGTTATTGGCCTATAGGGTATCATCCAATAGGTTTCAAAAAGTTGATTTATAATAAAAGACAGGAATTTTGCACTAAAAATAGACATTGCTAAATAAATATGGGGACATGGAAAATTCCTTGTCCCCTATTTATTATAAAACCTTTCTTTTAGCCTTTTTTATCCCTAACCAGGTAAAACATGATATGGCTGCTATGGAGCCTAGTCTTCCCCCAACTCCCACAAATACTTCCTGGGTTAGTATAAACACCAAGCCGCATATAATTCCAACAAATACCATGTCTAGTAGTCTTGGGAACTTTTCCCTGGATACCATAGCTGCATAGGAACCTGCCGTTGCTACAGTGGCAAGCAGTATTCCCTTTTCAGGAAAAATATAAGGAAAAACAATACCTGATGTTAGGGTTACAAGGGCTGAAGCCAGTACAGTTCCCTTCTTTAGCTTATATATTATAGTATATGTTACACTAGTAGCCAGTACTGCCACAAGTAGAATCAATATTGTCACTATTTTATCCCACCTTTATATGAATAAACTCATTATTAGTCTTATTATCTGGGTTGATAGGGCTGCTATGGTGCCACCCTTTCCTCCAACCCCATCATATACTTCCTGGGAAAAAATAATTATAAAGCCTGCAAATAAACCTATAAGGCCTGCCATAGCCATGGAAGAAACAATTAGCTGGCTGGACATGCCTATGAAAGAAGCTATATAAAAGGCTCCAGCCTTTTTAGAAGAAAAGAGTATTGCAACTATTACTCCCACTATTCCATTGGCTACTATGGGCCCCAGGCCTAGACTATGGTTTAGATACCAGGTTATGGCTGCTGAAAAAGCAGTACCCAATACCAGTATCAAATTTTCATAATTTATTTTTCTTAAAGTATTATCCCTATTGATTAAGCTTTTAATTTCATAAAAATGATCTATTAAAGCCACTGCAAAAAAACTCAAAATTCCTAATATAATAATTTTATTTATAATACCTTCGTTGCTTCTCAAAGCTAGAAAAAGTATGCTTATGCTAATTAATATATAGTATAAAAAGAAATATTGCTTTTTCATTGCCTCGCCTCTTTCAATATATTGCTAAATATAATATGTAGATGAAGAGATGATTAATTGAAGCTTATCATTTATTAAGCAGACTTATTATATCAAATTTTAAATTTAATTCCTAGTGTTTTACTAGTAATTAAAATATTTTTTATATTCTAACAGATTATATTAAGCTAAAATTTAGCATATTAGTTTTTCCTACTTCTTTTGGAAAGCTTATGGAAGGTTAATATCATATGTAGTACATTAAATATTAATAGAGACTTAGCTTATGTAAGAAGGGAAAGGATAGAAATACTTCTATCCTTTAGTCTAGCTTAATTGGAGTTAGAGTTTCTTCTAGGTGGGGTCTCATATGTTCATACTGTGGAGGTAGCATGAGTTTTTGCCCTAGAAAGTCCTTATCTTCGTCTACTGCAAAGCCTGGTATGTCTGTGGCTATTTCAAATAATATGCCTCCCTTTTCCCTAAAGTATATGGACTTAAAGTATTTTCTGTCCCTTACATCACTGACGGCAAATTTATTTTCTTTTACCAAGCTTCTCCATTCTAATAGATCTTCTTCAACATCTGCCCTCCAGGCTATATGGTGAACAGTACCAAGGCTGGTTATGGCCCTACCCATGGAAGTGGTCTTAAGATCTATTATATTTCCTATATCTGCTGAGGATTTAAATCTAATAAAGTCCCCTTCCTCTCCTAGCCTTTCAAATCCAAGTAACTTTTCCAAGACTTCAGCTGTGGACTCTGGAAAGTGGGAATATAGTACTGCTCCTGCAAATCCCTTTATGGCCACATCTGGATTTATATCATCTACAGTCCAGGTATTTTTATTACCTCCATCCCTTTCTACCAGTTCTAATTGTAGTCCATGGGGGTCTTGAAATTGGATAAATTCTTCTCCAAATCTTTTTACTTTATTATATTTTACACCAAATTTATTTAATCTATCTTCCCAAAACTTAGCAGCTCCCTTTGGTATAAGGTAACTTGTAATACCAACCTGACCATTGCCAATTTTCCCCTCTCTGGCATCTTCATAAGGGAAAAAGGTTATGACGGCTCCTGGTGTTGCATCTTTATCACCAAAATATAAATGATAGGTTTGGGGATCATCAAAGTTTACAGTTATCTTAACCAATCTAAGACCTAATACTTTACTATAAAAATCAACATTTTCCTGTACATTACCCACTATGGATGTTATATGGTGTATTCCTTTTGTTCTTTTCATATCTTTACCTCCTATTTATCTCGAATTCGAAATATATTCTTTTAATAAATGGCTACTGCTGTAGCCCTATTTTTTTGAAAATTTCTATTGCCATATCCTTCTCTTCCTCTGTCAAATTGCTAAATATGTCCTCAATCCTCTCCTTATGCTTTGGAAAAGCAAAATCCATAAATTTCTTACCCTTGTCTGTTATGGATGCAAATTTAACCCTTCTGTCGTGGGGACATTCTATTCTTTCTACCAAGCCCTTTTTCTCCAGCTGATCTATAACATAGGTAATGCTGGAACTGGCTAATAATATCTTTTTACCTATTTGTTGTATGGGCTGCTCTCCCTTATTATATAAAAGTTCAAGAACTGCAAATTCTGTTGGATTTATACCATAGGTTTTCATATCCTTCTTTAGTAGTTCTTCAACAGTCTGGGCTGCCCTTAGCATTACTACTAATAGTTTTAAACTTTTGTTATTCATATATACCCTCCAAATTTATCTCTAAAACATATTTCTTTAATTAATATATTATGAATTCGAGATAATTATATAAAAAATTTTTCCTTTTGTCAAGTATATAAAAAACCCCCTAGAATAATTTTCTCCTAGAGGGTTTTATGCTTATTTTACTTTTGATTTTATAACCTCAAAACCTAGCATGCTAATTTCACTTTCTACTTCATCAATTGAAATTTTTTCTTCATCAAAGTCAAACTTTACCTTACTGGAGTTGAACAACACCTTTATAGTATCCTTGTCAATGCCATCTAAGTTTCTTAAGGCACCTTCAATTTTTTGGGAACAGGATGGGCATGTTAAAGTATCTAATTGGATTGTAGCAGATTTCATATGAATTCTCCTTTCATCTTATTTTACCATCTCATATATCTATTATAACCTATAATATATAGGAAAGCTTTGATTTAATTAAATTTTCTTATTTCCTTAACTTGTAGCGTAAAAGTCTCATACCATTTAAGATAACAGCCAATATACTACCCTCATGGACCAACATACCTATGGACATATTCATCCAGTCACTAAATAGTAGGCTGTATAATAAGACTACTACTACTCCTATGGCTATAAATATATTTTGCTTCATGTTTCTAGCTGTAGCCTTTACAAGTCCCAGGGCATGGGGTAGGCGGCTAAAGTCTGAATTCATCAGTACCACATCTGAAGTTTCAATGGCCACATCGGTACCGCCACCCATGGCTATACCAATGTCTGCCAGGGCTATGGAAGGACTGTCATTGACACCATCACCAACAAAGGCAACAATTTGACCCTTTTCCTTTAATTTTTTAATATAGTTGGATTTATCCTCTGGTAGCATGTTTCCATGGGCTTTTGTTAAGCCTAGCTCACGGCTTACCAGATCCACAGTTCCCTGATTGTCTCCAGATAACATAATTAGATTCTTTACCCCTAATTTTCTTAATCTTTGTAGATCTTCCTTGACACCAGGTCTAATTTGGTCACGGACCCCCATTAGGATCTTTAACTGACCATCTACGGCTGTTAAAACCAGGGAGTTTCCATTTTTCTCAAAGCGGTCTATGTCAGCCCTTGCATTTTCATTAAGGTCTACACCTTCCCTTTCCATAAGCTTAACATTTCCTACTGCTATCCTATGGCCATCAACATTGGCTACAATACCTCCACCCTTTACAACTTCTGTATTTTCTACTGGTAACAATTCTATATCTCCAATTTCCTCTAGTACAGCCTTGGCTAAGGGATGATCTGATTCACTTTCAACACTGGCCAGATATCTTAAGGCTTCATAAATATCCTCTCCATAATACTCTTTTTCTGCCACTGAAGGATTTCCCATGGTGAGGGTTCCAGTTTTGTCAAATACTATGGTATCCAATTTACTAAAGTCATTAATAACTTCACTGCCCTTTAGAAGCACTCCATTTCTGGCTCCATTCCCAATGCCAGCCACATTGGATACAGGCACACCTATTACTAGGGCTCCAGGGCAGCCTAGAACAAGGATAGTAATAGCCAGCTCAAGATCCCTTGTAATTAACCATACTACAAGACCTATAACTAAAACAGCTGGAGTATAGTATTTGGCAAAGCGGTCTATGAAGCGTTCAGCCTCTGACTTTGAGTCCTGGGCTTCTTCCACCAGCTCTATTATTCTTCCAAAGGTTGTATCCTCTCCAACTCTGTCAGCAACTATCCTTAAGGTTCCATTATCTAATATGGTACCAGCATAAACTGTTGAGCCTTTCTTCTTTTCCACTGGAACAGACTCTCCTGTAATGCTGGCTTCATTTATATAGCCTTCACCAGATATTACTGTGCCGTCTACTGGCACCTTGGCTCCAGTTTTTACAAGCAGTATGTCTCCCTCATCCACATCATCTATGTCAACCTCTTCAAATTCACCATTTTCCATAAGCTTTAAGGCACTTTCTGGTGCCATTTCTATTAATTCCTTAATGGCTGAGCGGGTTTGATTTAGGGTTCTTTGTTCCAGGTAGGCACCAAAGAGGAATAGGAAGGTTACAATGGCTGATTCCTCATAGTTTTGTATTAAAAAGGCACCAAGTACTGCTATGGTAACTAAGACATCAATGCTTACTACCTTTACCCTTAATGACTGATAGGCCTGGATGGCTATGGGCAAGGCACCTAGTATGGATGCAAGAATTAAGGCCCAGTGAAAAATTTCCGTATTTCCTATTGTAAATTTGTTAATAAAAGCAATGGCAATTAAAATTCCACTGATTAATGTAATTAGGTTCTTCTTTTTTAAAATACGCCTCTGCATATTTAACCTCCTATGTTTATTACTTTATTATTCTATAAATTTCTTATCATATTCTATACTGGCTTTCTGTAGATATTTTAACATGGTTTTTGAAAAAATAATTTGACTTAGGTCAATTATACTGAATTTTTTCAAAAAACTAAAAGAGGGACATATTATGGATAATATATCCCTCCTAGTCTTCCCTTTCTCCTATGGTATATATTGTTCTTCAATTATGGTTACATAGCCATCCTTTGTGTAAACATGATAAAGTGGAGTATATTCCAAACTATTATTATACTCAATAAAGTCTTCTTTTGTAACCCTATTGTGCCTTGATAGGTCAGTCCAATCTAAAAGCAAATATTGGGTACTATCTAACACTTCCAGGGATGTAGGATAATTATCCTTATTATAAATATAAAATCCTGAAGGCATATCTACATTTACATCTATATTTAACTCCGCTATTCTTTCTTCATCTTCCATGGTTAAGAATTCCACCCTATCTAAATGGAATATCCTATCCTCTAGGGTCATCATAGTTATATATCCAATATAGTGGCTTACTGGTGTCTCCAAGAAATCATCAAGGGTGGCTGGGTTTATAACTAGCAAATGGCTCTTTTTGACTAATCTTTGACCCAATTGGTTTATTATATAGTCATAGCCAACCTCCACTGGATCCAAAAGCCTTAAAGCTCCCCTTTGACTTTCCTCCTGTAGGCTCCTGTAATAATCTTCAGCTTCCACATCCTCTTCTCCCTGTGGAGTAGCTAGATAAATGTTTCCATTACCATCCATCCATCTTTCCACCACCCAAATCCCCCTCTCCCCCTTAATTAAGGGTTGGGATAGGAGTAGTTGGCTAGTTTCACCTGTAGATAGGGGGAATTTTATAACCACATGCTCACCTTCATAGCTTTCTCCCCTTAATATACCCATGTTTTCCAGCATAATGCGGATAGCTGTTTCTTGGTTGGCTAGGGTATCTAGTTCAAATTCTTGGATATTTGCATTGCCCAAATATACTAGCCGACCATTATCATAGGTAAAAGTTAGATAGGGCCTGCCCATATTACTATAGTCAACAAGCCAGCCATCTTCAATGGACATGCCATCAGCTAATACTATGCCCTCCGTCCTTTCAGGCTTTAACCTGTATTCTAATTTCCACAACTCAACTGTTGATGGAAGTATATGGTCAAAAGTTGATACTTTTTCTAATCTAGTTATTTCCTTGTCCACAAATTTAAAATCTCCCCATGCTGCACTTTCATAAATTTGTATCTGATTGTCTATATATACCCAGGCATAGTCTTCAATAGTTAGATTCTCTCCTGGATGGTT
Organism: Tissierellia bacterium; assembly: GCA_012728365.1. GTDB lineage: Bacteria > Bacillota > Clostridia > Tissierellales > Tepidimicrobiaceae > JAAYFE01. The sequence goes on along the minus strand of JAAYFE010000056.1, from coordinate 12,889 downwards.
TCTTATTGAATCAGAAGGATTTAAGTAAAATCTTTCTTTTATTTCATCTACTGATAAAACCATTTCATTGTACTCTTCAACCTTTTCCCTATCAAAAATAATACAATCAAGAGGCATATTAAGAATATAAACCAGATTGTCCTTCTCAGCCAAATATATACCAGTCATAGGTGGGTCACTTAAAGCTCTTATATATTCTTCTTTTGATACAATGGCAATTGTAAAAAACTCTTGATAACCACCATATTCAGATTCATACCCTGAATAAAGAAATCTTATTATATTTCCATCTTCTATAACCTTATACTTCCAGTTTTCTGGCACTTCAAAATAAAATTCATATTTTTCATTTACATAATTATTGTCTATAGCTCCAATATCATCTGAAGGGTTGCTCAACAAGCCTATAGCCAATATTATAATTACAATAGTAGTTATTATTGTAACCCAAAACTTAGGCCTCTTATAGTTTAATATGTTTTTTATTCTACTCCTGGTCTTATTCTCTCCAAAGGCTATGGGTGAAGCTCCTAGGCTACTTCTTTCTACAGACAAGGATAATAAGGACTTGGAGTAATCCTTCTTTATTCCATAGCCCAATTCCCTTATTACCGCTTCATCACAGGATAGTTCCATATCTTCATTCATTAAATAAAAGGCCAGCCATACCAGGGGGTTAAACCAGTGTATAATTGTTATTAAATAGGCTGCAAACTTTATAAGATGGTCCTTTCTCCTTATATGAATTTCTTCGTGCTTTATAATGTAGGGTATTTCGGACTCAGATAGGTTTTTTGGTATATATATCTTAGGTTTAAAAAGTCCAAATAGGAAGGGGATGTCTATGGAGTGAATTTCATATACATTGGCATAAAGATGCCTGGCACTTTTTAATTTACCTGAGAACCTGAATGTAATATAAATGCAATAAAATAATAATATTATTAGTCCAAGTAGCCATATGATGCTTCCTATTGAAATCCATATTTCCATAGGGTTTACACTTGCCTCTGCATGGGCAGCAGGTAGGACCCTGTTTACGGCACCGTCTATTACCCTAATGCCACTTTGGATCTGGGGCTTGGGAGCATAGGCTATATTTTCTGGAATGGTTTTTGTATTAATAGATACTAGGCTAAAGATACTTTCAAAGGAAAAGGGTAATACTAACCTTAAGAAGGCTACTGACCAGAGACCATAGGAAAAAATCCTGGGTGATCTTTTCAAAATCATCCTTACAGCTATTATGAATAAAATAACGTAGCTAGAAGTAATAGTCATATTAATTACTTGTAAAAATAACCTCTCCATCATACACCCTCCCTATGGTCCTTTATCAATCTTTCAATCTCCTCAACTTCCTTTGAGCTGAGTTTTCTACGCCTTGTAAAGGCTGCTAAAAATTTAGGCAGGGAACCACCAAAATTTTCTTCAACAAACATTTTGCTCTGTTCCCCATAAAAATCCTCTTTTTTAATCAAGGCTACTACTAGGCTATTGTCATTTTTAACTATTTTCTTTTCCTCCAGTCTCTTTAGCATGGTATAGGTAGTAGACTTTTTCCAGTCAAATTCCTCCTTGCAGATCTTCACCAGGTCTGATGACCTTATGGGCTCTCTTTCCCATATTATTTTAGCTAAATTTTCCTCTGCTTCAGTAAGCCTATATTCAACCATCATATCCTCTCCTTTCAGTCTACAATATGTAGACCATCCTAATTATAGTCTACATCTTGTAGACTAATTTGTCAATAAATAAACATATATTATAAGAAAAATTTCCCTCTTAATAAGGGAAGGCTTTGCAATATATGTAATTCAATACTAAAAAGGATCCCACTGAAGCTTTAAGAAGTGAATAAAGAGGGGATATATTCCCCTCTTTTAATCACCTCCAAACAAGTCTCCTATACCTATATTACCTAAAATGCTTCCCTCACCCTTGCCACTGGATCTACCTTTACCACCTACTGAAAATATTCTACTGGCCAGTCTGCTAAAGGGTAAGGACTGGAGCCATACTGTTCCTGGTCCCCTTAAGGTTGCTAAAAATAAACCTTCACCACCAAAGAAGGCTGACTTTATATCCCTTATCATCTCTACATCATAGTCTACTGTATTGGTCATGGCTACTAAACAGCCTGTGTCTAATTTTAAGCTTTCCCCTGCTTTTAGCTCTTTTTTAATAATTGTTCCTCCAGCATGTAAAAATGCTAATCCATCCCCTATTAGTCTTTGCATAATAAAGCCTTCTCCACCAAACAATCCTACTCCTATGTTTCTCTGGAAGGCAATTTCTATTGCTATTCCCTGAACAGCACATAAGAAGGAATCCCTTTGGCAGATAAGCTATCCATTATAGTCACCTATGTCAACGGGTATTATCTTTCCTGCCCCAAGCATCTTTCCCATTAAGCCTTTTCCTTCATCCCTTCCTGAACCATCTCCAAATATGGCTTCCATCCTAATACTTTCATCCATATACATCATTGCCCCTGCCTCAGCTACAATGCTCTCTGATGGATCCAGTTGGATTTCTACAAACTACATGTCATCTCCAAATATGCTAAAGTCCACATCTACTGCCTTCTTCATTACATTACCCCTTACAAATTCAATTTCTATGTAAAAAGGCATTATTATTTATCTTCAACAAGCTTTTCTTAATACCTGCCAATATATTTATTAGTAAATTAAATCCCTATATCTGTTAAGCCTTAAAAAATGTCTGTTAACTGCATCCTCATCCTGGCCTGTCCAACTATTGTAATCATGTCCTTCATATACCTTCTTCAAAGTATCTATATGAATCTTTTCATCTGAAGTAAGGCACTAATAACTCTTTGCAACTTTCAGTCTTAAATCACAAGCAGGTCTGGAGTTTTTTAATTTGTTTTTTCATGTACTTTGAAGTTTAAATTAAACTTAACTGCTCCACATCTCCCAGCCTCATAATTGCAGCTGGATCCTTATCTCTAAAAAAAGCATAGTTGATTTCCTTCTTTTTAGTAAATATTTGGGTTTCATTATCCTTTGATGGCCTAAGTTTACAACTATAGACTACTGGAAAGAAGTCCCTTATATATTTACCTTCTCCATGAGCTGTGAGGGCTATTATTTGAAATCCAAGTTTTTCTGCTATGAAAAATACTGGATCTAGTACATGGTCACTAGATGCTTCCCCAAAGGGATTGTCCAATATGACTGTACGGTTCCTCTTTCGGCTAGACTGGATGCTTTGGCTTTTTTCTGCTAAATAGTTTAAAATTCCTAAAAAGAGTGTCATGTTCTTGCTCCACCTTTCTCCCCCAGACCAATTGTTAGATCTGGTCCAAGAAATTGGTATACTATTTACCCTTCCATCATTAGTTACCTTCCTACACTTAACCTTTATATTTTCACTGCCCATTACAATCTTCAATAATTCCTTGCCTTGGAATCTATTTTCTATGAACTTTCTTACAGATACTTTGTCCTCATTGCCCTCCTCATCCTTAAATCTAATATCTTCTATTTCCTCTAGCAAGTAGTTTATATAGTCTATCAGCTTTTGTTTGCCAACTTCCTCTTCCCAAGTAGGTACATCTATTACATATATTTCCTTCCATTTATCACCAACCTTTATTCTAGTCTTTTTAGATAGGCTTCTAATTTCCTCTGCTATTGTTTTTAAGTAGCTATGAATCTGATTTATAAACTGATTTATTTCTCTATCCTGTTCCATTAAATCTTGTTCTAGTATTTTAATGGAGTTATCAATATTCTTATCCATTATAAGTTTCCATTCAGTCAAGTCTTCAAAACTATCTTTATAATCTATACCAGATAGGGCCATATTCCTTAGCCTAGCATCTAATATAAAATTATTACAAAATCGCTCAAATTCTACTTTTTCTTTTCCCACCCTATCTAATTTTTCCTTCACCCTATTTTCCATTTTTTCTAATTCTTCTATAAGCAAGTTAACATACTTCATCCTATTATAGGGCAATTCCACCACAAGGTCTTCAGAAAGTAGACCTACTTCTATACCATCTGACAAATAATCGTAGCGTTCATGTTTTCTCTCTAATAAATCTAAAGCATCACTAACAGACTTATATTCCTTATTCAGTCTTTCTTCCCTTATCTTTAGGTATTTATACCTTTCATCTAATTCTTTCTTTTTTCCCTCTATAGCTTCTTTTATATCTTCTAAGGGTTCAGTAAATTCAACTATGCTATCATATTCCTTATAAAAATCCTTTTCTTTACTTTCATAATTGTTTTTGTCAATATTATACCTAACCCTTGTCTCATCTAGCCTTTTACTTATATCTTCAACTAGGGGAATAAGCCTCTTAACTTCATCTATTAATTCCTCTATTTCCCTGTCACCATATATGGGAAATTCTATTTCTTCAATGGGAAAGCTTGCTGCCCTTCTTTCATTTTTTAAATCTATTTCATATTCATCTATTCTTTTTTTAGTTTTCCTTATATTTTCTTCTATATCTCTTCTACTTTTTTGTCTCTTGTCCAATTTGTCCCTTATATGATTTCTTTCTATTTTAAGAATTTCTATGCTTTTATCTGCTTTTAGGAAAGGAAAATCCCTCACTTCCTTATAAAGGCTATCTTGCAACAAATTATTCTTTTGGTTCTTTAAATTATTTATATCTACAATTACTTGATTAATCTTGCCTTGAATCCTTTCTATTCTTGTTGAAATTTCATAAATCTCCTTTTCTACTTTATCCAATTGGATTTTAATACCATGTATTTTTTTCTTTGTTGTAGCTAGCTCATATTTCTCCTTAATGTAGTCTATAGCCCTTTCTATTTTCTTGTTAAGTAAATTACCCTCTGCACTTAATTCTTCAATTTTATTGCCATTACTAATTAGTTCCTCATCTATTTCCCTTATTCTTTCATCATTTTTATCAATTCTTTCCCTTATATCGTATATATTCTCTTCTAACTCCTTTAATTTATCTTTCAAGGGCCTTAAATATTCTACATAAGGATATTTATTTAAAAAGTCTTCTGTTCTTAAAAGAAGATTATTATAAATACTTATTTCATCTTCTTTTTTCCTTCTATCTTCAGTAACCTTCCTTGCTTCCTCTTCCAATTCACCTTTCTTCTTTTGAAAACTCTTCCTTACTATATTGGCCTGCCACATGGCTGGATAGAGTATATTCTCCTCTATATTTCCACTTCCATTTCTCAGGATCTCCTGTCCCTCACTCTGGCTTAGTACTACAATTGGATAGCTTATTTTATCTATATTTTTTTCTAGTTTATTTCTTAATTTAACATCTTCCTTATCTGCTACTACCACTGCCAGAGCCCAATAAGGATATGCCCTATAGTAATCCTCAACTTCCCTTCCTTCACCGGCCATCCTTTCAATAAATTGGGAACCTAATTCTAAGAAGCTAAATTCATCCTGCCATTCTTTTATCCATTTGTACAATAAAGGCTCTGCACTAAAGTATAGATTATCCCTATAATCATCTAAGAATCTATAAGACATCCTTTCCTTTATAAAAAGATCTTCCTTTTCCTTCCTCAAACTTTCACACTTGTTTTCCAGGGTGGCTAATATCTGTTCCTTTTTAATATAGATACTGTTTATGTGGTAAAGATTAGAAATATTCTCCTTTAAAGCTATTAATAACTTCCCTTCTTCCTCTTCTATTTTCTTAATTTCTTCCTCTACTCTAGCCTTTTTAGAAGTAAGTTCTTCTAATTCCTTCCTTTGGCCCTCTAATTGTAAATTTAATTTATTTTTTTCTTCCAATAGATTATTTTTATTATTCTGATAGTGCAAAATTTCTTCCTCAATAAGACCTACTCTACGAGTCCATTTAGGGTATTCCTCCTGAATATTTTCACTTTCTGGATTTGAAAGTATTTCCCTTTTTATATTCTCCATTTTTTCTTCCTTCATATCCTTCTTCTGCTGAAGCCTATGGTAGGTTCCAAATATTTCATTATTTCTCTTCTCCAGTTCTATTTTATAAGCCTTATATTCCTTTAATTTCTTTTCATCCCTATCTTTAATTTCTTTTAAGTCCTCCATCTTTCTATTAAGACTATCTATTTGCCTTTGGAAATATCCCCTTATCTTAGAAGAGTTTATAGCAAGCTCCCTTTCCAAATCAGAAGTTTCCTTGTCCCTTTCTAAACTTTCCAATTGTTCCTCATAAAATGCTATTTCCTCCCTTAGTTCTTGTATCTGCTTATTTAGCCTTGCTATTTTTAAGTTTTGTATCCTAGCTTTCTTAATATCTACTTCTTCCTTATGAATTTGGTAGTCTTTTATTATTTCCTCGTGCTTTTCCTTTGCTAGTAAAAACTTATTTTTTAATAGGGCTAGCTCATAAGATTCTTCTATCCTGCCTAATTCCCAGCGGTCATATTGGTATTTTTCCTGCTCTTTTAAATTTTCCTCTAACTTACTAAGGATGGCATCTTTTCCCTGACTAATGTGTTGGTGCAGGGCCTTTCCGTAGGATTTTTTATCATTAAGCTTCTTTTCTTCTGCATGGTAGTCACCATAAATTTTTACATATTCATTAATCCTATTTTGAATTTTCCTACTTTCATCGATAGTTTTTTTTAGATATTTGTGCTTTTTAAAGCGCTCCCTTTTTTCCTCAAAGAAATTTACAAAATCTTTAGTTCCTTCCCCTTCCATTCCTTCTTCAACTACCGGAATTAACAGCCTGTCCACTAGATTCTCTGTTGTTTTACAATCTTCAAAGAATTTCCTTATTCCACCCTCTTCTCCATTTATTAAGGCTATTCTTCTCCATTCCTTTAATATTATCTTATAGTTTTCCTCAACATACCTATGGTATTCCTTGCTAGTAGAAAATACCTTAGCATACATGTGTTCCCTTGCCATCCTATGATAATAATCCCCCATTTCTTCCCTGCTTGATGGCCTTTTGTTGCCGTTTATGGTTTCCTTCACAAAAGGAATATTTTCTATGGAATTCCCATCATTGTGGCCATATTCATACACATACTTATATGAATCCAACTTTCCATTGTTTAAGAATAGAGTCACTGCTGTTAATGCATACCTTCTTGGGCTTTCATTTATTATCCATTCTATGGCTATATGGCAGGGATTACCCTCCAGTAAAAGAGTGTCTCTTATTTTCCTGGTGCCTAAATCTGCATGAGGAAGTATAGCCTGAATTGCTATTTGAATAAAGGTAGTTTTCCCGCCACCATTTTCCAAAACAATTGCCCCATTATGGCCATCAAACTCAAAAATTTCATCATTATACCTTTTTTCACCATTATCATATACGGCATTTGTAAACCTAATTTTAGATATGGCTGGCATTTTTATTTCACCTCCTTTCCTTCTCAAGGCCGTATATGAAATCCAATATACCCCTATTGAATTCATACTCCATAAAGTACTTCTGTATAATAATTTTTGCCTTTTCCGTAAGCTCTATTTCATAGTTTCCTATGTCATTTACCAGGCCCTGGTCCTGTAAAAAGTTCTTTACCGTATTTAAGAAACTAAGCCTACTGTTGGTTCTAGCATCCTGGGCCCTTACCCCCTCCCTAACATCATCCATGGCTGACCACTCCTCCAGTATGCTCACCCAGTTGTATTCCAAATCCCTTTCCATTTCCTTTAATTCATCCCTATCTATTTCTTCTAAGCTAGCTATAAAATTGTTGACCTCCTTTAGCCAAATGTCCATGGAAATAAAGTCTCTAGTTGGCTCTAGGCTCTGATAGCTATCATAAAACTCTCCAAATAGAATAATTATTGTCACATACATTAAGTAGATATAAAGGTTCTTCTGTTGTTTGGCAGGAAGATATTTCTTCTTTAGCTCATCATTAGATATGTGGAAGGGAGAGGTGACAACAATGGGAACTAGATATACACATTCTCCTGCTGTAATGATGGTACATCCTACCTTATGAGCAAAAGCATCTACCAAATCCCTTACCCTATCATCTATTATGTATCCACTAATTTCCTCCTTATCCTCATAGCCTTTAACTGCCAATCTGGCGTAAATATCAAAGGCCTCCATGATTTCCCTTATCTTATATTCCATGATCATCCCTCTCTAACTTTAAAATCATATTTCTTATTTGAAATCTGTCATTTATATCTATTATGCCCTTAGTTTCTTCCACCCTTAAGCTTTTATATTTGCCCTTTAACAGCTCAACCATGTCTTCAAATAAGCCTGCAGACTTATCTTCTCCTGTAGACATGGTTATGGGGGAATTTTGATGCAGTATTATCCAAAAATCATAAAAGCTTCTTTCATCTAATATATGGGCATGTTTTTCCTTTATATATATTATAAGCTGTTCTAGCTCTATCTTTGATTCATCCTTCATCATTTCAAGCACAATCTCCATTATCCTCTTAAAATTCTTTTTTGTAATCTCCCTATACTCATCATAAACTTCTTCATCTACAGGAAGATTAAATTCATTTATTCTTTCCTCGTCCTTATCCTCTCTTATTGGCTGTTCTGTAAATAGTGCGCTGGGAGACCAGGACGTATAAAAACCAAGATAAAGGAAGGGTTTTACTAGCTGTCTGGAAGAGTGAAGGGGTAGGGGTGTAGATATGAGCCTGGATGTTATTTCCTCTTTAAAATTAAAGCTTTTAATTCCCATAAAGTACAAGGATTCCCTAGCTGCATCTAAAGCAGCCCCCTTAAGGGCAATACTTTCTGCAAGTAGCTTTCTATGCTCTCCATGAACTGCATTTAATTCCCTATCAATTTCTATAATAAGTTCATAGGCCTTCCTATCCCTTTCATCTTTTATTTCATATTCCATGGCATTTTTAGTATCCTTAACAAAGGTTTCTAATTCCCCAAATTCTTCATTTTCCCTTTCCAGCCTCCTATTTATATCCTCCACTAGTTCCTTGTATCTCTTAAGGGTTTTTTCCGACACTATGTTCCTGTTTACCTCATGCTTTATTTTAAATATCCTATCCTTTAAATTTTCTACTGCCAGTCTCATTTCATCTATTTGCCTTAGAGCACCTATAAATTCTCCCTTTTCTAACTGCTTTCTAAGGAGTAGTTGGTTTATAGACAGTTGAAATTCGCTATAGTACTCCCTGGTAGCAAATACCAGCTCCAATCCATCTTCATCTAAACTATAGTATTGGGTATTGGATTCCAAGTCAGATTTGCTAGCTTTTAGTAGGGTATAATATATGGTTTCCTCCTGACCACTTTCCCAATTATAAAAAGTCTTAGACCTTCTTTGCCCACTGGGAGGACGGAAAACATCTATTATATCCCTTGCCAGCTTCCTAAAGTCCTCTAAATCTAAATCTATTTTACCCTTGTTTATTTCATAGAAGAATTCTGCCAGTTCCGTTACTCCTACCTCCTTATTTCTTATTATCATATTTTCATAGAAGAATAAGAGGGCTAGAAAACCTAAAATATCATATTCTATATCATTGCCCTTCCTGTCTGTTTGTGTCTTTCTACTTAACTCTATTAAGGGGTCATATAAGGCAAGTCTATATACCCTGTCCCTGTAGTTTTTTAACACTTCCTTTGGATTTACCTTCATACAAGCTTCCTCCATATAGTCTGTAGTTCTTCCTTATTTAGTCCTTCTTGAGGGTAGTAACCATTTTTATTTAAAAGATCAACTATCTTTTCCCTGCTTACCTTATTGAAGTTAAGCAAGAAATCATCTATGGCTTGCCTACTGGCATATTGATTTTCCTTACCATAAGAAGGTGGCTTATTAAGTAAGGCTCCATAAAAGTCCACTGCCAGTATGATTTTTCTTTTAACCTTTAAACTATGCCAAATGGATATGCCTTCTAAATCTAGATCTCCAAAATAGTAGATTGTATTTTCCTCATATGTAAGGCCAAGTTGCTTTTCCAATACAGCAATTCCCCCCACTGCCTTCCAACCTGCTCCATAGACTAGGGATGTAAAATTAGTATTTTCTATATCATCAATTAAGGCATAAAATGTGGCCTTGTTTTCTACAATTAAATGATAGTGTTTTCCCTTATTACAAATCCTATTTTTATTAATGGCTAACATAAGGGGGTCTGGTTCTGAAGTAATTTTTAAATCCTCTAGTAAACCTATTCTTTCTAGTAGCTTTTTTCCTCCCTCTTCATCTATCCACTTTTCATTCCCTGTTATTTCATAGGATCTTTGTTGGGAAATTGCTTCTTCCTTTGGCAAACCATGCTTTTTTAAATATAGATCTATTTTTTCTATATAGGGTAGATCCCTTTCCCAGCTTTTTTTATCTAGGGAATAGTAAACCTTTAAGTTTATTTTAGGATGGAATTTTGATTCATAGGGTAGTATTGCATTAATAAGATTTTTCTTAAAATAAGATTTGTTAATCCTGTAGGTATTTGCTAGGGGAATTTTTTTATTATTGTATTTATGGGCTTTTACAGGCAAGAGTATTTTCATTCTTTCAAATTCTTTTATAATGCTGGCAAAATCAATATAATCTACATTACCTGGCAGTATTTTTTCTATTTCTATTAAGGGTATCGTTTTCCTTTCATAGGCTTGCAAAAAATCTAATAGCTTGTCCTTCATAAAAGCTCACCCCATAGATATTAATAAACTTAATCTCTAATCCTATTACCTTTACCTCCATAAATTATAAAAAAATAGGAAACTTAACTATTAACTTCAGTTTACCAGTATAATAGAACAATGTAAACAGGTAAGTAAAGCAATTTTAGCCTCCATTTCCATTTTGGGATTTAAACCACATCATATACTAAAGATAAATAAGTATTTATGATATTAGTACAAAAAAGAGGTTTACTAACAATTTCTCCATTTATTCAATAGTTTTAATTCCAATTTTGAAAAATCTATTTCCATAATAAACATGCTTAATATCATAAGTACAGCTCCAAAATAGGCTCTTTTTGTCAAGACCTCCCCTGCAAAAAAGTAGGCCACAAATCCAGCAAATACAGGTTCTAAGGCCAATATAATGGCTACCCGCTCCTCCGTTGTATATTGTAGAGCTATAGGCGTGATTATTAGTGCTAGACCAGTACAAAACAAGGCTAAGAAGAGTACCGTGAACCAGGCCACTGGTACAGTGGGTATGGCTGGCCTTTCAAAAATAAAAGCTAATATTAAACTTAGAATGCCCGTTACACCAAGTTGATACACTCCCAATTGATATGGATTTAAGTCTTCCTTTTCTACTGCGCTACCAGTCAGAATAATAGCAAATGCATAGGTAATGGCTGTTATTATACAAAAAAGATCCCCCAAAAAATATTTAGAGCTTATATCTAATCCATTAGTTAGTGTTAATAATGCTAAACCAATTGTACTCATAAGAACTGCTAAAATTAATTTCTTTTCAGGTCTTTTCTTATAAATTAAGGCAGCTAAAATTGGAGTAAATATGACAGATAATCCTGGTAAGAAACTAGCATTTGATAGAGAAGTAAACATAACGCCTATAGTTACAGATGCATAGACAACAAAATATATAACTCCAATTAAGATACTATATTTTAAGGTTAATTTAGAAGGATTTTTTAATTTCTTTAAGGACAATAGACCCAATGCGAAAAATGCTATAAGGAAACGAAAGGCATTTAAGGTTATAGGTCCCATATATTGCAGGCTTATGTCAATAAAATAAAAGGAAAATCCCCATCCGACTGCTATTAGCAATAGTAGGAAATCATATTTAAGCTGTCTACTCATAAAATTAGTCCCCCTTATTAGATGCATATTAAGATGGAATAACTATGTTGGAAATTACCTTGCTACAATATATCTACATATTCTCTTTGTACCTTTCTTTGCAGGATTACAGAAACCATTGTAGCTATTATTTCTGCTATGGGATAGGCTAGCCAAACAAAGTTTAATCCTAGGAATGAAAGTACATAAGCTATAGGAATTATTAAAATTAATTGCCTCAATAGGGTAACTGTAAGGCTGTACTTTCCTAAGCCTAAAGCCTGAAAGAAGGTTGAATTGGTTATGCCTATGGCTGCAAATACAAAGCAAATAGATATGATCCTTAAAGTAACAACCCCCATATTTGTCATAGCAGGATCGTCTGAAAATATAGCCATTAGCTGTTTTGGGAATAACTGAAAGAGGCTTGTTCCCACTGCCATTATAATAGCAGTAAGCCTCATACCCCATTTAAAGGTTTCTATTATTCTTTCTCTATTTTCTGCCCCATAATTATATCCTATTAGGGGCAATACTCCCTGGCAGAGTCCGAAAACTGGCAGGAAGACAAAGGACTGTAGTTTAAAGTATATTCCTAGAACAGAAACTGCCATTTCAGAGTGCCTTATAAGGATTAGATTCATTACAGTTGTTACAAAGGCAGTTATGGATTGCATCAATATACTTGGAAAGCCTACATTATATATTTCTTTTATTATGCCTTTTGAAAATTTAAAGTTTAGGAAGTTAATATTTAAATCAATTCTGTCTGAGAATAATATGATCATCCCCAATAAGGCTCCTGCTGCCTGGCCTATTAGGGTTGCTATTGCTGCTCCTTTTATGCCCATGGCAGGAAATCCAAATAATCCAAAAATCATTATAGGATCTAAAATGATATTTATTATTGCCCCTACTAATTGTATTATCATGGACCAAATCATTTTTCCAGTTCCCTGGACTATTTTTTCTATGGTAATCTGTATTATTGAAAAAAATGCAAAAGTACTTACTAAACCTAAATATTCCATTCCCATGGCTTTTACACTTGGATCCTTAGTGAAATAATCAAAAAATTTCTCCATTAGGGTAAATCTAAATATAACAAATATTAGGGATGAAAATAGGGCAGCTAAAAAGCCATGCATGGCTGCCTGATCTGCCTTTTCCTGCTTG
>JAAYFE010000055.1 GCA_012728365.1 Tissierellia bacterium | reverse complement strand
TTTATGCATGGTGCTCAAGATGGTCAAAAGTTTATGGGAGTATTTATGCTGGGTATTTTCCTTGCAAAGGGCCAAAGCAATGTTGTAAATTTCACAATTCCTATTTGGCTTATGATATACTGTTCCTTAATAATGGCTTTAGGAACCTCTATAGGAGGCTTGAGGATTATAAAGACTGTAGGTATGGGGATGGTAAAATTAGAAACCTATCAAGGCTTTTCAGCAGATTTGGCTGGAGCCATAAGCCTATTGGTATCTTCCATATTTGGAATACCTGTAAGTACTACCCATACAAAGACAACTGCCATAATGGGAGTTGGAGCGTCTAAAAGGCTATCCTCTATGAACTGGAGTATTGTTAAAGAGATGGTAGCTGCCTGGATTTTAACCTTTCCAGGCTGTGGTATTGTAGGCTATATCATGGCAAGTCTTTTTATGAAAATATTTTAAATAAAGGAAAGGGATAGAATATGATGAAGCTAAGGAACAGAAAGACTTTTAACTATTTTGAAGCCTTCATAGAATTATCTGAATATTCACTTAAAGCTGCCAGTATTCTAGTAGAAACTTTAAGAAGTTTCAATGCAGCAACCTTAGAGGAAGGCATTAAAGAAATGCGTGAAATAGAACATTTGGCAGATATTGCTAACCATAAAATAATAAACAGGCTAGCAAAGGAGTTTTTGCCACCTATAGAAAGGGAAGACATTGTAAGTCTGGCAGAAAAAATAGATGATGTAACAGATTTTGTGGAAGATGTGCTTTTAAATATAGATGTTTTTAATGTTAAGTACATACCCACTGAAATTATGGAATTTGCAGAAATTATTTTAAAATCCTGTAAAAAGATGATTGAAATGTTCAAGGAATTTGAGAACTTTAGAAAATCTAAAGAATTACATACAAAAATTGTTGAAATAAACAATTTTGAGGAGATTGCTGATGAGCTTTATATTAAGGGCTTAAAAAGGCTATACAGTAATACCAATGATCCAATTAAACTTATAGTGTGGAAGGATATATTTGATATTATGGAAAAATGTTGTGATGCCTGTGAAGAGGTAGCCAATGATGTGGAAAATATTGTAATGAAGAACTCTTAATAAAAAACACTGAAGGATGGTCTTTCATCTTATTCAGTGTTTTTCTCATCTACTAGTTATTTTAGTACAAGCCATATAAAAGGGGGGGATATGATGGAAAAATGCTTGTTATCTGTAGACTGGGATTACTTTATTTACTCTGGATACAGGAATTTTGGCTCCTATGTTGAAAACAAGAGAACCATTATTGACCTATGGTATAAAAGATATATTCTTTCTAAGAGAAAGGGAGAGGATATTAGAAGGTATTTTAGGTTATCAAAGGATTTTCAGAGTTTCTGGCATAAAATAAAAGGAACCTTTGGCTTAATAAAAGGTATAAAGGTCTATGTATCTGATTCCCATGCCCTATCTTACCAGATAGCCCTTGATAATAAGTGCAATACTGTCTACCTCTTTGATTCCCATGCAGATCTAGGCTATGGAGGCCTTGAGTCTCTACAATTTGAAGTAAACTGTGGAAACTGGCTTGGAAAGCTTTTTATAGATAAAAAAATAGATAAGGCCCATATTATATACAGTCTTTTTACCTTAGAAAAACCCCATTATTTTAACTTTATAAATAAATTATATAACATTAACTATCCTAAGCTGGAGGATTTAGATACAGGCATAGACATTGATGTAATCCATATTGCCAGATCCGGTGCCTGGACTCCTCCCTGGTATGATGAAGAATTCTTTAAATTTATCAATAGTTTAAGGCTCCCTTACAAGATAGTAGATTGTCCCATAAGAAGGTGGGATCCAGGTAAAATAAGTTTTGCTGATGAGATATACTATTTAATGGCATAGAAAGCAATAGGCACCACCAGTTATCATATTAAAAGATAGTTTTCTCTATAATATGTATTTGCTTTAATAGGTATCCTAAGGGATGCAGTTTTAGCCTATACAGGCTTAGATGAAAAGTAAATATTAATTAAGATGGGTGGACGAGGGATAAGGTTTCTCGTCTACTTTTTTTGGATACCTATCCCTGTACATGTAAAGAAACATTAGATAGATATAAAATTATTTTGACATTTATCTAAACAATTAATATAATAATATTAGCAAATAAAAGGGGAGAGGTTTCATGGATTACAATTTACATAAAGAGCCTAACTGGTTTTATGAAGTAGCAGTTTGTATTTCTGAGCATTACTTAGATGGTGAAGAAAAAATAATAGAAAATCACAGCAAATTTGGAATTTCAAAGGAGGATATGGATAGACTTTTTTCAAGGTATAAGGCCTATAAAGAGGCTGTACTTAAGGACATACTTCCTGTTTATAATAACTATCCATCCCTTACATGGCTATTTAAGCCTGTAGATTATAATAGTGATGTAGATAGGTCTATGGCTATATCCATAGTTTCCTATTGGGGGCAAAAGCCAACTAAAAATATTAAGGATGACTTTATAGACAAGACCATCACCAGCTATATAGCTACTACCATATCAGACCTTGTAAGTGGTGTAGACAAGGAAAATATAAAAATAGAAAATATAACAGATTTATTAGATCTACTTGAAAGCATTAAAATAGAAGACGATATATTAAAAATGCATTTGATTAGGTTATACCATACCAGGTATGAAACCATAAGGAATTTATGGGAGATGATTCACACCTGTGTACCTATTTTAAAAAAGCATTTTTCTCTTATAAGGGAGGATGTGAACTTAATTTTAAAGATTCTAGCTGATGAGTCTATTATAAAAAAGGTTTTAGATCTATCAGTAGGTGTAAAATTTAAAACAAGGCTTTATTGGCAGCTTTATCCCAGTATATTTGCCTTTAACAGTTTTAAATGGGAGATGCAAGTTGAAGAAAACTATTCCTATGTAGGAATATATTTTTTAAAACTTTTAGACTTGAAAGGGAAGAATAAGTTTAATGAAGATGAGCTGGTTTCAGATCTAAAGGCCCTGGGAGATGCAACAAGATTAAAGATAATTGGTGCACTTCTAGAAAAGGAAATGTATTTAAAGGAGTTGGCGGAAAAATTAAATTTAACTCCAGCTACAGTTTCCCACCATATAAATACAATGCTTAAGTCTGATCTAATATTTATTACCATAGGAGATGAAGACAATAGAAGGGTCTACTATGAGGTAAACAGGGAGAAGTTAGAAGCCATAGGAAATTCTATAAAGAGGCTTGCAGCTACTTATAAGGAATAGGGGGAAGAACATGAAGTTTAAATTAAGCTATCCATTGGGAAGTACTATAAAGAGACTCTTTGACAATGTAAGCAGGCAGAATAGGAAAATATATTTATACTTTCTAGTATATACGGTAACGGCAGCCATATATCCCTTTTTTTCAGTAATCCTTCCTAAGCTTTTAATTGATGAGCTATCTAAAGGTTTGTATGCCCAGCTTGAAAATATATTAAAGATAGTAGTTGGATATTTTTTACTTACCTCCATATTTGGATTTATTAAAACCTTTGTAGCCAGTCATGCTTATCCTAGGATTACAAGGTTAAGAATTGACTATATTAAGGATATGTTTGACAAGATTGTAAATGTAGAGTACAAGTATATGGAAGATGCCACCTTCTTTGAGAAAAATGGTAGGGCCATGGAGGCCACAAATAGTAATGATAATGGTATTGAAGGAGTATATCACAAACTATTTGAAACTCCAGCTGTGGCTTTAACGGCTGCTGTACTAATGCTCTTTATTGGAAGGCTAAATATATTTATATTATTGGGCTTGATCCTTAATGTAATAGTTACCATGTGGATTAGCAGAAAGACCCACAACTTTCAATATAGCAAGAAAGAAGAGCTTTCCCGTGGCCACAGGCGAAAGGACTATTACTATAGGACTACTTATGACTTTGGATATGGTAAGGATATAAGAATATATGACTTAAAGGACAGGGTGCTAAATAACTATAAAAGGGAAATTGAAGCCTATGTAAACATGCACAGGCAGATTAAAAATAAGGAATATAAGTTAGGATTTTTAGGACTTATTACACTACTTATAAGTGATGGGTTAACCTATGGTATCTTAATAATGAAAACTGTCAGGGGCATGCCCATATCAGATTTCTCAATGTATCTGACTGCCATATTAAGCCTCTTGATACTGATTAAGACCCTAATAGAAAATATTTCTGTCATTATAAATGAAGGCCAATATGTATATGATTTTTTCCTATTCATGGATAGGGATTATGGGGAAAAGGGAGGAGACAGAAAGGCTATTAAAGGGGGTACCTTAGAAATTGAATTTAAAAATGTAAGCTTTAAATACCCAAATACTGATAAGTATATATTTAAAAATTTAAATCTTAAGATCCAGAAGGGAGAAAAGCTGGCCATTGTAGGTGTAAACGGAGCTGGAAAGAGTACCCTAGTAAAACTTATGACAGGCCTATTTGATGCTACAGAAGGGGAGATACTTATAAATGGTATCCCCATAAGGGACTTTAATAAAAAGGAGCTTTATTCAATGTTTTCAGTAGTATTTCAAGATATAAATATACTTGCCTATACCATAGCTGAAAATATTGCCTGCACTTCTGAAAATATAGATAGGGAAAGGGTAATGGAAGTTCTAAATAGGGTTGGACTGGGTGATAAGGTAAGGGGCTTTAAAAAGGGTATTGATCAGATGATGTTAAAGGTAATTGATGAAAAGGGTACAGAGTTTTCTGGAGGGGAAAATCAAAAGTTGGCCATAGCCAGGGCCCTTTACAAGGATGCTTCCCTAGTTATATTAGATGAGCCTACATCAGCCTTGGATCCCTTGGCGGAAGCGGAAATATATGAAAACTTCAACAATCTAGTGGGAGGGAAAACTGCCATATATATTTCCCACAGAATGTCCAGCAGTGTCTTCTGTGATAAGATCCTGGTCATAGATGGAGGAAGACTTTCCTCCACTTTTTTTGCGGATAAATTACCTGTCCCCTTGTCTATAAACTTGGGTATAATAGCTATAAGTGTAATTACAGCTATTAGGGAGGTTGAGATATGAAGGCTATGAATGAAACTGTTAAAACCCAGCTTGCCCATAGGACCATTAGGGAGTTTACAGATGAAAAAATACCTGAGGAAATATTTGAAACCTTAATGGAGGTGGCTAGGAGAACTGCTTCTTCTACTGGCATGCAGGCCTCCTCAATAATCAGAGTAACAGATCCTGAATTAAAGAAGGAAATAGCAAAGGTTTGTAATCAGGAGTATGTGGGCAGGGCCACTGAACTATTGATATTCATAGTTGACCAGTACAGAAACTGGAATATTGCCAAAGAAAAGGGCTGCCATGAGGAAAGCATTAGGGACATGGACAGGTTCTTTTCGGCCTTTACAGATGCCTGTATAACTGCTCAAAATGTAGTTAATGCAGCAGAATCCTTTGGACTAGGAACTGTGTATTTAGGTAGTATTTTAAATGACTCAGAGAAGATTTGTGAGCTTTTAGAGCTACCTGAGCTGACCTTTCCTGTTATAGGCCTTGGCATTGGATACCCAAACCAGGAGCCACAGCTTAAGCCCAGGATGGATATGAAATTTAGAGTATTTGAAAACAAATATAAGCCTATGACCAATTATGTAGAAAAATTAAAGGATTATGATGCTGAAATGCGTACTTATTATGATTTAAGGGATGCCAATAGAAGGGTGGATAGCTTTACCAATCAGGTTGTTACAATGCTTAAAAATGTTAATCCAAAAAGGCAGGAAATATTGAATGTAGTCAAAAAACAAGGCTTTGACTTAAAGGTATATGATGAATAATTAAAATGCCACTAGATATCCTTCAACTAGTGGCATTTTAATATGTTATTGATTACTTTAAAATACTATTTTCTACAAGTAGCACTGTTTACTATTCCTTCAAATATAAGTGGAACTGATATCCCTGTACAATATTGAAGAATGTATCTCCTGGCTGGACAGTGTAACGATACTTAAGAACAGTAATTTATAATATAATATATGAAGTAATACCATAAAAGGAGCTGTATAAAAGGTAGACAAAGGATGGATTCTGGATAAATAAAATATTAAATGAAAACTTTAAGAAATATATTATTAATATGTAAGTAGTTAACTGATATAATTATATAGGTACAGGCAATAAAACTAGTTAAAGGAGGAAAAATATGGAAATTATCGAAATACTAAAGGCAGTAATACTAGGAATTATTGAAGGTATTACAGAATGGCTGCCCATAAGCAGCACTGGCCATATGATAATAGTTGATGAATTTCTTCAGCTTAATATGTCTGAAGAATTTAAAGAAATGTTTTTTGTAGTTATACAGCTGGGTGCCATTATGGCAGTGGTTTTACTGTATTTTAACAAGCTTAATCCTTTTTCCCCAACTAAATCCAAAAAAGAAAAGGTAGATACCTGGACCTTATGGTTTAAGGTGGTGGTGGCTACAATTCCTGCAGGGGTTATAGGGCTTTTATTTGATGATATACTAAATGAAATCTTCTATAATTACCAGACAGTTTCCCTCATGCTAATTATATATGGTATTTTATTTATAATGGTTGAAAATAGGAATAGATATAAAAGGCCAGCTGTTGACAGTTTTTCCAACCTTACCTATAAGACTGCCTTGGGAATAGGCCTCTTCCAGGTTTTATCCTTAATACCTGGGACATCAAGGTCTGGTGCCACAATTGTTGGGGCCATGATATTAGGCACCTCAAGAAGTGTAGCAGCAGAATTTACCTTTTTCTTAGCCATTCCTGTTATGTTTGGAGCCAGTCTTCTTAAGTTGGTGAAATTTGGCTTAGTGTTTAGCCAGGCAGAATTGATAATATTATTGGTGGGCATGATAGTATCATTTTTAGTATCAATAGTGGCTATTAAGTTTCTTTTAAGATACATAAAAAGAAATGATTTTAAGGCCTTTGGATATTATAGAATAGGATTGGGTCTTATTGTACTATTATACTTTATGTTAATAAGATAATTTTTAGTTTCAGCAAATATTTTAATTAGAAGCTTTTGACATGGACTTTGCCATATTGCCAATTAATACCCTGAATTTGCAAATGGCAAAGTCTATGTCCTTATCCCAGGTAGGCTTTTTTAACGCTCTCATCTTTTAACAATTCCTTTGGGTCTCCTTCTAGTTCTATACTTCCATTTTTTATAATATAAGCCCGATTTGCAATATTTAGGGCCATATTGGCATTTTGCTCTACTAGGAGTACTGTTGTGCCTAATGCATTTATATCTTCAATAATGGAGAAGATTTCCTTAACTATCAATGGTGCCAAGCCCATGGAAGGCTCATCTAATAGTAATAGTTTAGGTTTGGACATAAGTGCCCGGCCTATGGCCAGCATCTGCTGTTCACCGCCAGATAGGGTACCTGCCATTTGTTTTCTTCTTTCCTTAAGCCTTGGAAACAGGGAAAAGATCTTTTCATAATCCTCCTCTATATTTTTGCTGTCCTTTCTTATGAAGGCTCCCATTTCTAGATTTTCCATTACAGTCATATTGGCAAATATTCTTCTTCCCTCTGGCACATGGGAAATACCTAATTTAACAATATCAGATGCATTAAGATTATTTATTTTTTCTCCATTGAAGATGATTTCACCTTTTTTGGGCTTTAACATGCCAGATATGGTTTTTAGGGTGGTACTTTTACCAGCTCCATTTGCTCCTACTAAGGTTACTATTTCTCCCCTATTAACCTTAAGATTTATATTTTTTAAGGCTTGGATATTTCCATAATATACATCTATATTTCTTAATTCTAGCATATTTCTGTCTCCTCTCCTAGGTAAGCCTTTATTACTCTTTCATTTTTACTTATTTCATCTGGTGTTCCTTCTGCAATTAGGGTTCCAGAATCAAATACAAATATTTTTTCACATACATTCATGACTAAGGACATATCATGCTCAATTAGTATTATTGTAAGATCATAAGTTTCTCTAATCCATCTTATAAGGGAAGTAAGTTCCTTGGTTTCATTAGGGTTCATGCCTGCTGCAGGTTCATCTAATAGAAGTACCCTTGGTTTAGCAGCCAATGCCCTTGCAATTTCAAGTCTTCTTTGATCTCCATAGGATAGATTTTTAGCCTTTTCATCTTTTTTGTCTAGTAGATTAAATTTCTCCAGTAAATTTAAGGCATGATTATATTTTTCCTTTTCCCATTTGTAATAGGAAGGAAGCCTAAATACAGCGGAGGCTAATCCATATTTAAATCTGCTGTGAAATCCTAGTAGTACATTTTCTATTACAGACATATTTTGAAATAGCCTTATATTCTGGAAGGTTCTAGAAATACCATAAGATGCAATTTTATGGGGCTTTAGATCCTTGGAGGTAATTTTTTTATCCAAATCATATTCAATTTCTCCAGAGGTAGGCTCGTAAATTCCTGTAAGCAAATTGAAGAAGGTGGTTTTACCAGCACCATTTTGGCCAATTAAACCAATTATTTCCCCCTTATTAATTTCAAGGCTTATATCTTTAAGAGCCTTTATACCCCCGAAGGATTTAGATAGATTCGTAACCTTTAATACTGTCACCGGCCTTAACCTCCTTTTTAATAGTTTTAAATTTAAATCCTTTAAATTCTTGTTTGCCCATAAGGCCTGTTGGTCTAAACATCATGATTCCAAACAATACAAGGGCATATATTATCATTCTTAAATCTGCTACACTTTGAAGTAGTGTTGATACTATAGATAGTACTATGGCTCCTACTATGGAACCTTGAATACTTCCCAATCCACCAAATACTACTATAACTAGAATATCAATGGATTTCATAAAGCCAAAGGTATCAGGTTTTATAAAGTAGAAATAATTTGCATATAGGGAACCTGCTATGCCGGCAAAGAAAGCACCTATGGCAAAGGCCAATACCTTGTAATAGGTAAGATTTACACCCATGGCTTCAGCAGCAATTTCATCTTCCCTAATGGCTATACAGGCCCTTCCTTTATAGGAATTTATAAAGTTTCTAATAAATAATACAGCCAGTACTGTCATTCCAAAGGCCCAAGTCCAGTTAGTATATTGGGGAATATCATTAAATCCAATGGCTCCACCTATATAATCTGTATTTAAGGCTAATATCTTAACTATTTCACCAAAACCCAGGGTAGCTATGGCTAAATAATCTCCCTTTAATCTTAAGGTAGGGATACCAATTAGTATACCAGCCAAGGCAGCCACTAAGCCTGATAGAATAATTCCCACAAAAAAGGGCTGGCCTAGTTTGGCAGTTAATACAGCAGAAGTATAGGCTCCTATAGACATAAAGGCAGCATGGCCTAATGAAAACTGGCCTGTAAATCCTGTAATAAGGTTAAGCCCAACAGCTAGTATGATGTTTATACATATAAGGATTATATTTAACTCCATATAAGAGTCTAGGATTCCTATATTAAATAGGCTTTGAATTGCTACATAAAATAGTATGATACCAATGATGGTGAACATGTTCTTTTTATCTAATTTTTTCATACTACTCCTCCTATACTTTTTCTTTTACAGTTTTTCCTAAAAGACCATTTGGTTTGATTAATAAAACCAGGATCAGTATTAGGAAAGCAACGGCATCCTTAAAAACTGAGCCACCGTTGGCACTTACTATAGTCTCAATTAATCCAAGGGAAAAACCTCCTAATACAGCACCAGGTATTGCTCCAATACCTCCTAAAACAGCTGCAACAAAGGCCTTTAATCCAGGTAAGGAACCCATTAGAGGGTTAATGGTGTTGTAGTATATACCAACAAGAACTCCTGCAGCTCCTGCCAAGGCTGAACCCATGGCAAAGGTAAAGGATATGACCTTATTTACATTTACACCCATAAGCTCTGCTGCTTCCAGGTCAAAGGATGAAGCCCTCATGGCCTTTCCCATTTTAGTTTTCTTCACAATAAACTGTAGAGCAACCATTAAAATTAAAGTAATTGCAAGTATATATACATTTTTTATATCTAGTATTACATTTCCATTTAAAAATCTTAAGCTTTTGCTTTCCAAAACTTCAGGGAAAGTTCTAGTTTGTGGTCCTACAAAATACATCATGGTGTATTGAAGAAGTAGTGAAATACTAATAGCAGTAATAAGTGCAGTTATTCTAGGGGACTTACGCAAGGGCTTATATGCAATTTTTTCAATAATAATGCCCAGTAGGCTTGTTACAGCCATTGAAATTAATAGGGCAGGCAAAAAACCTATATTGAAAAAGGTAGTTAAGGCAAAGCCTACATAAGCCCCTACCATGTATATATCTCCATGGGCAAAATTGATTAAATTTATGATTCCATAGACCATGGTATAGCCTAAAGCCATTAAGGCATATATTCCTCCTAAGGATATTCCATTTATTAATTGTTGAAATACTTGTTCCATTATCAACATCCTTTCTAAGAGTTTTATTTAACACTTAGGACAAGAGTCCTAAGTGTTAAATACTATTGAGGATCTAGTTTCTTTAAGAATACTGGTTCCCCATTTTTTAATTCTATAATTGTAACAGATTTTACTGGGTTGTGTTTTTCATCTATGGATAGTACACCGGTTACCCCTGCAAAGCCATCTGTTGCCTCTAAGGCTTCTTTAAGCTTTTCTGTGTCAACTTCTCCAGCTCTTTCTAAAGCATCGGCAACTAGGTAAGCCATGTCATATCCTAAAGCATTGAAGGCATCTGGTTCTCTATTGTACTTTTCTTTAAAGTTTTTTCTAAATTCAACTGCTTCTTGTGAATCGTCTTGTGAAGAATAATGGCTTGAATAATAGATATTGTTTAAGGCATCCTTTCCTGCTATTTCAAGTAGTTTTGGTGATTCATAACCATCTCCACCTAGTATTGGTACATCTAATCCTAATTCTCTTGCTTGTCTGATAATTAAGCCTACATCTTCATAATAACCAGGTACAAATAGGCCTTCTGGATTTAGTCCCTTCAAGTTTGTTAAAACAGCCTTATAATCTGTATCTCCTGCTTGGTAAGCTTCCACAGCTAAAATATTTCCACCTAGTTCCTTCATAGTTTCTTGGAAGGCCTTTGAAAGACCTTGAGCGTAGTCACTAGTTGTATCTGCCAATATGGCCACATTTTTTAATTGTAAATCATTGTAAGCAAATTGGGCCATCATAACCCCTTGGAAGGAGTCATTAAAGCAAGTTTTAAATACATATTCCTTCACATTACCATTGCTATCAACAGTTACATCATCTGCAGTAGCTGAAGCTGATATTAGAGGTATTTTGTTTTGCATGGCTGGCGGGATTGCAGCCTTTGTATTACCAGAAGTAGCTGGTCCTAGTAGTACAACTACATTTTCTCTTGTTGCTAGTCTTGTTGATACGTTGGTAGCTTCTGTTGCCTTAGATTGATTGTCAATCTTTATCATTTTAATTTTCTTTCCTAAAACTCCACCATTCTTATTTATCTCTTCAAAGGCTAATTCAATACCTTCTACTAGCCCTTGACCATAGGTTGCAGTATCACCCGTAAGCTCATAATTTAAACCAACCCTGATTTCATCTGAATTATTATTTGCTCCAGTAGAGGAGCATCCTACCATAAGGCTTAATGCCAATACTAGTACAGTTATCAATGTTAGTTTTCTTTTCATCTTCATTCCTCCTACAAATTTAATATTGTTTAGTAATTTAATAATAGTTTGAATAATACTTAGAATAATACCATCTTCATCGCTAATCATAAGATCCCCCCTCTACCAGCAATAATGATATAAAAATAAAAAATGCCACTATATGTTTTTAACATATAGAGGCTTACTTTCTAAGCGGTACCACTCTATTTTATAAATGTCTCACGACAATTAACTCACTAGGTTCCTAAGGATAAGATCCTTATAAACCTTGACCTGATAACGGGGTCCACCGATATGACC
>JAAYFE010000054.1 GCA_012728365.1 Tissierellia bacterium | reverse complement strand
GGATAGATACTACTAGAATGGAAGAGCTAAGGCAGCAACTAAGGCCAGTGGCAAACATAACTTATACAGATATAATAGTGGCAGTAACATCAAGAGTATTACTTCAATTCCCCATGCTTAATGGAACTGTAGATGGAGAGGAACTAATTTTAAGGAATTATGTAAATATGGGAGTTGCAGTAGCTTTAGAAGATGGTTTATTGGTGCCAGTGGTGAAGTATAGCCATATGAAGGGACTTAAGGAAATATCTGATGAGATTAAGGATCTTTCCTATAGGGCAAGAAACAACCAGTTAACTACCGATGAGATAACAGGTGGTACCTTCACCATAACCAACCTAGGTATGTTTGGTATAGAGTCCTTTGCTCCTATAATTAATCAGCCAGAATCAGCTATACTAGGAGTAAATGCTATAGTAGAAACACCAGTAGTAGAAAATGGAAATATTGTAATAAAGCCTATGATGAACCTATCCCTTACAACAGATCATAGGATAATAGATGGTGCAGTAGCTGCTCAGTTCTTAGCCAAGCTTAAGGAATACTTAGAGAATCCAGCTTTGCTACTGCTATAAGGGGGTAATAAAATATGAGGGTAGCAATTTTAGGAGGAGGACCTGCTGGTTATGTGTCTGCTGTTAAATTAGCCCAGTTAGGAGCAGAGGTCACATTAATAGAGCAGGAGCATATTGGAGGAACCTGTTTAAATGAAGGCTGTATCCCTACAAAGGTCCTTCTTAATACTACAGAATTATATAATCGTATAAATAAGGAAGCAACCAGTCTAGGCTTGGATATAAAAGATGTAAAGCTAAATTGGCCTATGGTACAGGAAAGGAAGAATATGGCAGTATTCCAGCTGGTAGATGGAGTAAAGACTCTCCTTGAGACCAATAAAGTAAATGTAATTCAGGGTAGAGGAAAATTTTTGACAAGATATGAATTGGAGGTAATTACTAATACTAAGGAAAGGGTACTTATCCCCTTTGATAAGGCCATAATTGCTACAGGTTCAACACCAATTAAAATTCCTATAGCTGGGGCAGACTTAGATGGAGTAATAACAAGCAGAGAAGCTCTATCTTTAGATTCAGTACCTGAAAGCATATGTATAATTGGTGGAGGGGTAATTGGAGTTGAATTTGCTAATATATTTTTAAATGCAGGATCTAAGGTTACCATAATTGAAATGCTTCCAAATATATTAACCAATATAGATGAAGATCTTGTAGAATGTTTAAAAACTGAGTTTATTGAAGCTGGAGTAGAAATCCACATAGAATCAAGGGTTGAGAAAATTGAAGCTGAAGGGAATAAGCTAAAAGTTACAGTATCTACTCCAGATGGTTTCAAAGACATAATTGCAGATAAGGTGCTAATGGCTACTGGAAGAAGGCCTAATATTCAAGGCCTAGGCTTGGAAGCAATAGGTATTAAAACTAATAAAGGGGCTATAGTTGTAGATGAATCCATGAAGACCAGTGTGGAAAATATATATGCCATAGGTGACTGTAATGGAAAAGTCTTGCTTGCTCACGTTGCTTCTGCCCAGGGAATAGTAGCAGCAGAAAACATAATGGGTAAGTTTATGCCAGTAGATTTTAGAACTATACCCTACTGTGTATATACAAAACCAGAAATAGCATCGGTGGGACTTACTGAAAAAGATGCCTTAGAGAAAGGCTACAGAATTAAAACTAGCAAGTTTCCACTATATGCTAATGGTAAGTCGGTTATAATGGGAGAAGTAAATGGATTGGTGAAATTTGTAGTAGATAAGGATACAGATGAAATATTAGGACTAAATATAGCAGGCAACAACGCCACTGAACTAATCCATATAGGAGCTTTGGCCATAAGGCTGGAAGCTACAGTAGATGAGATACTAACAACCATATATGCTCATCCTACTGTAAGTGAATCTATACATGAGGCAGCCTATGGTGTCAATGGGCATCCAATACATTTGCCTGCATCAAATTAGGGATACGATTAGTCGTATCCCTTTATTGTATTTCCTATAAATAATGGTTCAATTTTGGCAAATATGGTCATATTATAGATATAAAGGAATAATAGGAGGTTGAAAGTTGAAAAGATGCAATAAGTACCTTGTCTTATCCCTTGTGCTAGTTGTGATTACTAGCTGTAGTATAATTGATAAGACTCCTACTTTAGTAGTTGATGACTATAATGGAATTGACCTAAACATGATACATAAGTATGAAATAGAAGTGGATTTTGATCCTAGCACTAAATCCTATTCAGCTTATCAAAAACTTACATATGTAAACAATACAGGAACTGTGCTAGAAGAAGTATATTTCCACCTATATCCTAATGTTTATAAAAGATTAGAAACGGCACCAATACTTTTTAATGAAGATGTTTTATCTAAGGGATATGTTCCAGGATATATAGAAATAGAAGAGATAAAGGTAGAAGGAAAAGAGGTAGACTTTTTCATCCAAGGTCATGGAGAGACCATCCTTAAGGTAGCCTTATTAAAGCCCCTTGCAGCTGATGAAAAGGTAGAAATTGAGCTTAAATATGAAGGCAAACTGCCTTTAAATATAGATAGATTTGGATATGGGGAAAATATATTTAATTTTGGCAATTGGTATCCTATAGCCTGTGTATATGATGATACTGGCTGGAACTTAGACCCTTATTATAGTATAGGAGACCCCTTTTATAGCGATATAGCCAACTATCATATTAAAATTAAAGTACCAAGGGAAATAATAGTAGCATCAAGTGGAAATATAGTCAAAGAGGAAAAAAATAAGGATGAGAAAATATATTATATTGAGGGGATATTAATAAGGGATTTTGCCTGGGTAGCCAGTGAGGACTTTTTAGTTATGGAATCCTATGCAGGGGATACTTTAGTTAAATTATATGCCTTAAGAGAAGATGAAGCTGCAGCAAAAATTGCTATGGATGCTGGTGTAAATTCCTTGGAGCTTTTCAATACCTTATTTGGAAAATATCCTTATGGTGTTTATTCCATAGTAATGACAGACTTTCCTACAGGCATGGAATATCCTACTATAGTTTTTATAAACCAGGAGTATTATAGTAAAAATTTAAAGGAATATTTAGAACAGGTAATAGTTCATGAAACAGCCCATCAGTGGTGGTATAGCATAGTTGGTAATGACCAATTAGATGAGCCTTGGCTAGATGAAGCTCTAGCTAGCTATTCAGAAGTAATTTATATGCACCATATATATGGAGAAGGGGCAGCTAAGGACTATTATAAATACTATTTTCAACTTCCCTATGAATATATGGTAGATAAAGTAGAAACAGATGGGCTTATTTTAAAATCTCTTGGAGATTTTAAAGGCTGGGATGAATATGGCCTGTTAGTATATACTAAAGGGACTATGTTTATAAATTCTATCAAAGAAGATTTTGGTATGGATACATTGTATAATATATTAAAGGAATACTATAATAGATATAGATTCTACTTTGCCACAACAGAAAATTTTATAGGCATATGTGAAGAGGTAACGGGTAAATCCTTTGAAGAAAGATTTAATAAGTGGTTTTATAAAAATAAAATGGAGGGTTTTAACCCTCCACTTTAATTAATATTTATGACCAAAACCACCAAATAGAATTACTAGGAGCAGGAAGAAAAATAATAGGCTAGTATCGTCCCCTTCCCAGAATCCTCCTCTTCTTCTATCAGTCATGTTAATACCTCCTTTGAAAAAATAATTATTTACTATTTTGCCTATTACATTATATAGATAGGGTCTGAAATGTGTTACTGTTTAGGCTTAATAATTGCTAAATATGGCTTATATTTCAAATTAATCTAATATAAAGTTAGTGTAAAATAATTGTAGGAAAAAGTACAAAAAAGAATAGCCCCATATGTTATGATGGAAGTATGCTAAACAACAACATAACATAAGGGAGGCTATTCTTATGAATACAATTATACACCAAATTATTGAAAAAAT
>JAAYFE010000053.1 GCA_012728365.1 Tissierellia bacterium | reverse complement strand
CTACCAGCCCTAGGGTCTATACGACCTGCCTAGGGAGGGGTGATGGCACACCCTTAACTCTGGGTCATACTTGCCTACCAGAAATGGACTGGCATTTAATCACCAGAGAATCCCCTGACTTTAGTCATGGGGAGTGTCAATAATAAAAAATTATGATATTTAATATAGGCTAAAAATATCAATAAAAAAAGAGGATTATTAAATAGGTTTGTAGAATAGTACTTAATGTATGGAAAACCTTTTATATTTAATATGTTAAATTATGAAGGATCAACTAACAAATATTAGATAATATGGTTTAATTTAATATAAAAGTAGTATTTTATTTTTTTATGCTAGGAGGAGATATTTTGATTATATTAATATTGTCTTTAATAATAGTTGGTTTAGCAGTATTAGAAAGGATTGTATATGTAAAAAAGAAGAACTTAGATAAGCTAAGGTTGTTTATTGGTATACTGATTACTTGCTTGTTCTTTATAATATCCTATCTGGTAACTGATACAGCCATTGGTGTTTTTTATGTATTTTTAAGTATGATAATTTTTATTTTGCTAGGTATAGTTAATTATAGAAGCAGCCTAGAAAGGCTTAAACTTTTATCATATATAATAGGCCTGCCTCTTGTTGTATATTTACTTCTCAAAGCTGCTCAAAATATGCTTATAAACCCACGCTATATTATGTTTTTAATATTAGTTGTAAATGTTATACTTGGCTATTCTTATGAACAAAAATGGATCAAGAAGGAATATATTTTCTTCAGCGTAGGCATTGTTCTTGCAGCAACAGTATTGTTTTCATACTATAAATTTTCAGGCTATTGAAATAGGGTTATGATTAAGCCAGAGCTAGTGGCACAAAAATTTTTGGAAGAGGAGCTAGGCTTAGATGGATTTGAGGCTTACATCCGTGTTTCTAATGGAAGTTTAAGGGGAAAGGAAGCGGCAGTAAGGGCCTATGATGAATCTGGCATTTTTATATTAATGACATACAAAAATAGTCAGATTGTAAGCTATGAAATAAAAGATAATTAGTAATTGCCAGCTAATAAACAGATATTAGTTTTTTATGGAAAAAAGGGAATGGGTAAAAATCTATTATTTGAAGCAGAGAAAATAGCTAAGAAAAACAAGTGTACAAAGGGGCTATCCATTAATAAATGAAAAGAATTTTATGGAGAAGTCTTAGTTTAAATATATGGCATGAAAAGCTGATTTATACAAAGGGGTAGATATTATGAATAAGTGGGCTATGCTGGTGGTAGATGTTCAAACAGCCCTAATTAAAAGACAACCTTATATTGTAAAGAAAGTAATAATATTAAATTAAAATAATATTTTAGCTTTCAAGCCGGTTAAGGTAAACTTAACTGGTTTTTATTTTATAAATTTACCAAGTTTCAGATGTATAATTATTGCATTACCAGACTTCCTGACATAATAAAAATAATTTTTGCAATAATATGTAACGTTTTTAATATAAATGTGACTAATTATATGAAAGGAGGGACTTAGTGAAGCAAATAGAAGAATTATACATACTTTATAAGCAGGATCTTTATATGTATCTACTGTCTTTGACCCATAAACCTGACCTTTCAGAAGATTTGCTATCAGAGACCTTTGTAAAAGCCATATCAGCCATTGGAAATTTTAAAGGTCAATCATCAGTAAAAACTTGGTTGTTTTCCATAGCAAGAAATCTATGGCTTCAACAATTAAGGAAAGATAAACATACAGTTGAATACAATGATCTTTTAAAACTGTATGTTTCAGATAGCATAGAAGAACGGTTAATAACAGCAGAAACATCGGAAAAGATTATGAGACTATTATCAGAAAAAGATGAATCAACACGAAGGATAGTGAATATGCGAATAGAAGGCTATAGTTTTGCTGAAATAGCCCAGAAGATGAATATATCAGAAAGTGCAGCAAGGGTTATTAATTATCGTACAAAGAAGTGGATTAAAATTAATTTGGAGAAGGAGGGAGTGATTTGAATATATCATGTGACATAATACTTGACCTGATACCCCTTGTAAAGGACGGTGTTGCCAGTGAGGATAGTATTAAAATGGTTAATGAACATATAAAAAGCTGCCAGAGCTGTAGGGCTGAATATGAAGCCATTAAATATACAAATATAGACCAGACCTCCATAAGGGATGAAAAAATAATTCTTGCTATTAAGCGTAGTATTTTTATAAGCCAACTTATTGTTTTAATAGCAGGTGCTTTTATTGGAATAGCTCTCTCAAATTCCATGAATATGTTTTATAATTTTTTAATAATGCCTATTATTGGCAGCATATCTTTAATTGCTTTTAAAAAGAAATGGTATCTATCTCCAGTTGCTATTTTTATATTAACCTATTTGTGGCAGACCATAGAACTTATTGTTGAAGAGGGTTTTGAATGGAATAGGTTGTATGCAGGCTTATTTTACAGTGTAATATATACAATATTAGTCATAATTGGAGTAGTAATTACCAAGCTATTAAAATATGCATTTAAAAGGGGTGAATAAATTGAGAAATAAGAAAAGGGTGATATTAAAAGTAGGAGCAGCTATAATAGCATTTGCACTTATTGGAGTATTGCTTATCTTTACCAATGCTTTTGTGGGCAATCCCATATCTGCAATGATTGCAAATAGGGCTATAGAGAAATATGTAGATAAATACTATCCTTACTTGGATCTTGAGGTAGAAAAGGTAACCTATAATTTTAAAACTGGATCATATATGGCAAGAGCCTGGTCTAAAACAAGTATTGATACTAAATTTAACATATATTACGATAGGGGCCATATTAGAGATGATTATGAAAGCAATGTACTAGGAAAGTACAATACCTTGTATAGACTTTCAGATGAATATTCAGTCATTGCTAGAAATATTATTGCAAAAAAACTTGGATATGAAAACAATACTACCATAGTAATTTATAACATGGATGATGAGGATAAAGATATTTTAGAACTTGATATGGAATTTGATAGATCCTTACCTTTAGATTCAGAGGTTTTAATCAGGCTTGATTTAGAAGATATCTCAATAGAAGAAGCTGCAAAAGTATTAGTAGATGCCCATAGGGCTTTTGTAGAGGATAACTGCAATTTTACAGAATATAGCTTATTTGCTGAAAAAGATGGTACGCATATAAGTGTACATGGAGTTACCCCTAAGGATATTGAAGGTGGTGAACTTGTAGATCTGCTGAAAGAAGCTAGAGATAAGGACGGTGATAGTAGGATTTATGTCCATATTAAAGAAGAAAATAAATAGCTACCCCATTAGATAGGAAAAGAGGCTTAAATTAGGAAATAATTTAAGCCTGATTTTTTTATGAACTATCAAAATGATATTTATAAATATGTGAGTACTGAAGAATGGCCTTCACTCTTACCATTAGTTTGTGATGTTAGAGATTCAGAGCAGTACTGCCATACATGGTGAAGGAAGGAAAGGGTAAGGTTATTTTTACCAGTTCTATAGTTGGAGTAACAGGATTTATGAATATTAGTCCATATGCATCTAGTAAAGGAGCCATTGAGTCCCTGGCTAAATGCCTAAATATTGAATATAAGCATAAAGGAATTAGCTTTCATATTTTTCACCCACCACTTACAAGAACAAAATATTTAGAACCATTGCCTGTACCAAAAAAAGTTATGGAAGCTCCAGAAAAAGTAGGCATTGGACTTGCAAAGAATATTAATAAAAAAAGTTTTATTATTTGCCATAGCCTGTGGCAAATAGTAGAGATAATGGCTTGCTATCTTTTTCCTATAAAGATGGGTAAATTGATGAGCATGGCAGCTAAAATAAGTCAAGAGACTAAGGCTTGAATTACTTCATAATTCAAGCCTTATTTTTGTAATATGGCATTGAAAAATTATGAGAAAGAGAAGGTTTTTTTTATAAATTGTAGAATATTTATAGCAATAGTCTTATAAGCCTTTTAGACATAAGCAATAAAAAAGTAATTCTTAGAGATCTTACTTGACAATATGGAAAAGTAGTTTATTCTTACTTCTTTCAAACAGTGTACTTTTAGTCTAAAGATATATTTAGACTATAAATACAATAATAAGTAGAGGTTAACGTATATGTAACCATATTTAATTAAGATTAGCTAAATTTTAGAAAGAGGTGATATTAAAATGGATAAGGATAAGCAAAGTACTAGGATGTTGACAATAAAAGTTAAGGATATAAGGAGTGGAGGTAAGTATGAGAATTCAAAAGGATAATATTGTAATTAGAAGGGCTACTGTTGATGATGCCATTCAATTAAATAAGTGGTGGAATGATGGTAAACTTATGGAATATGTAGGTTTTCCTTATGGATTGGGGGAGCCTTTAGAAGAAACTATTAATAATATAAAAAGTAGGCAAGGAAAGCTAAATCAGCTTTGTATAATTGAAATTGATGGAAGGCCTGTAGGAGAATTGGGTTACAATATTAAAGGAGATACAGCATATCCTGGATGGAAAATATGCGACTTTAATTATCAAAATAGAGGATATGGTCCTAAAATCATTATGATGCTGTTTGAATTTCTATTTACAGATGAAGCCATTAATTCAAAATGTCAAATAAATAAAATTGTTTGGGATACAATGCTTGAAAACAAAAGGGCTCAACATGTTTATGAAGATAAGATTGGAGCTCGTAGGACTGGTATTAGAGAAAATGCCTGGAAGGATCAAACTGGAAAATGGAGAACTGGTATTTATTATGAAATGACTAGGGAGGAATTTTATCAGAAAAATAACAAGAATACTCCAACTTCTAAAGAAAAGTAAAATGGAAGAGGTTAAACAGTTGAGGTACAACAATGTAAATTAATTATGATGATTATATTTTATAAGCTTACAGCATTATCATATCATTTTGTTAGGAGATGAATAAACGGATGGTTATAAAAGAAATATATGATAAGGAACAAAAAAGAGAAATATCTACACATATACTAAAATCCCTTCCTAATTGGTTTCGAATACCTGAAGCTACAGAAGAGTATATAAATAAGAGTGCTGATTTACCTTTTTTTGCAGCAATGGATGGTTCAAAAGCTTTAGGCTTTATTTCAATGAAAGAAAACAGTCAATATACTACTGAAATTTATGTAATGGGAGTCCTACCTGAATATCATAGACAGGGGATTGGTAGAGCTTTATTTAATAAAGCCTTAAGGTGGGCTAAAGAGCAGGGTTATGAATATTTGCAAGTAAAAACCCTTGATAGTTCCCATCCTGACATTTATTATGGAAGGACAAGGAAATTTTACCTATCAATGGGATTCAGACCCTTAGAGTGCCTTCCAGAATTATGGGGGAAACATAACCCTTGTTTGATCATGGTTCAGTATATTAAAGGATAAGGAAGGAGGTGTCATTATGGACTGGAATGTGGTTCAGTTAAAAGTTGAAAATATATATGACAGATTAAACATTGGCTTTACACCTTTTTTTCTTGATGCAGTTATTTGTACATCTGTACTCCATCATCATGCCTTAAACAGATAGAAAACAGTATTTGTCAAATTCAAAGGATTTTAAAAGATGGGGGATGCTTTTTATTTGATCTTTTGCCTATAGAGGACGATTCTTTTGGAGTAGGACAAGAGATAGAGCCAAACACTTTTGTAGGTTCCAGAGAAGGAGAAGCGGATATACCACATCATTATACTAATATTGAAGAATTAAACAAGCTATTAAAAGGTTTTTCAGGTACAAATATACAGAAAAATCAGTATCATATTATCATTGATTCTAAAAATAAGGTTGTGAGCAGGGTATTTGATGTTTTAACTTTTAAGCAATAATATGAGGTATAAAAGTAGTCAGGCTTCAATAATTCCTAATTGGAGCCTAACTGTATTTTTAAAAAGTATAAAATTATAAGAAAAAGAAGGAGTTGTATTTAAAAATGCAGAATATATGTTGCATGCAGATATAGCAGTATGAGTAGCAATTATTATTTCAGCTTTAAATTTTTTCTTTCAGGCTGAAAGGAAACTAATGCACATTTTATGTAAAAAATCCATATAAGAAGATATCATTCGAACAGAAAAGTATACTGGCTAACAGTTAATTTGAAACCTGCTAGCATTATTAGAGTATTTATGGTAATCCAGCCAATTATAAGAGTTTATGTAGTATATAAAGATGGAATGTAAAATAATGGTTTTTAATTATATATGAAACAAAATTTTAGGGTGATTATAATGCATATTATTGAAATAAATAGAGATAATGCAAAAATATTATTTGACTATTGGAATGAAATTGGGGAGAGTGTACCTTATTTTTTCAAGACAACATATGATTCCTTTCTAGAATCCATATTTGATGATAAATTTGAAGGAATGACTATTTTTAAAGATAGTAGAATTTTCATTTCAAAAGAAGAAAATCAGGTTAGAGGATTTATACAATATGGAATACCTACATTTCATTTCACTGGTGCAGGTAAGATTACTGAAAATATTAATATAGGAGTTATACGCAATTTATACTTTAACAAAACAAGAACTGATATTGGACAGGCCTTGCTTGATTTAGCATTGGAATTTTTTAAAGAGAATAGTATTAAAGACTTATATGCCTTTTATCATGCAATGGGTATGAGCTGTAATGGAAACCATGGTAAATTACATGACAATTTTAGCTATATAGGAAATCTATTATTTGAAAATGGATTTGAAATTGAACATGAGAACATTTATTATGTGTGTGATATAAGTAAAAAGAAGCTTGAATATCATAATAATAGCTATATTAAGGTATCAGATTTAGTTGATAATAGGCAGAGATTTGTGCTATATAACGAAAATAATGAAGCAATTGGAAGTGCTGAAATAAAATACATAGATAGGCTAACAGGAAATAAGGAGAGGGAAATTATATATTTAGTTTGGATTGGACTTGATAAGAGGGCTAGGGGAAAGGGGCTTGGAACAGAATTTTTAAACCATATAATTGATTTTTGTAAAGGAAAAGGGTACAGATACTTACATACAGATACTGCCATAAATAATAAAACAGCTCAAAAGTTCTATATTAGGAATGGATTTATAGATAAGGGTATAACAAGAAGTTATATAACAAAATAGGATACTCCTAAATCATATTATAAAGTGAGACGTAGTAGTTTAATAAATCCATTAGATTAATAATTTTAATTATTTATTAACATAAAAACTTAAAGTAAAACTTTAACTTTAAGTACTAAACTTCGTAAAATACAGATATATAAGGTTAATGTAATTGATTAACTAAACTATATAACCTATTCTGTTATCTCAATTATACTTAAATATCCTATGGCTATGGATATAGCAGCATGGGCAACAAGTATTATTACAGCCTTAAAACTATTAATATTATCTTTTTTAATAAAGTTAAACCTTAACTTTAAGTACAAAGCTGTAAAAACACAGATATTTAAGGTTAATGCAATTAATTAACTTTAAGTTTATAAATTTAATATCTTAAGAAATGAATAGCATATCATCATTGATTTCGAAAAAATATTGTAGCCAAAATATTTGAATACATAAAGATGGATATATAGATTATCAGGCTTAAATTAATTTAAGCCTTTCCTATTTAATAGCAATACAAAATAAAGGAATTTTGTAGAATTTGTAGAATAAAAAAGTAAAGAGCAAATTTTTCTTAAATGGTTAGAATGGGGGATGAATATGTGGCGAAACCTTGAAAAGCCTTGGCAAATAGCCTTTGAAATGGCTTGGGAAGCATATATAAGTGGAACTGTGCCAATAGGTGCAGTGCTTATAAATGACAAGGGAGATATAATTTCCACAGGAAGAAATAGAATATTTGACAAAGAAGCTAGTACCCCCCTTGCTGGAACCAATATGGCCCATGCAGAAATGGATGCCCTATTGGGATTAAAGGCAAAGGAACATCCGGATATAAGAAAATACATATTATATACAAGCATGGAGCCATGTCCTATGTGTTTTGGTACTGCTGTAATGATGAACATAAGAAATATATATTTTGCAGCCCGGGATGGTTTTGCAGGAGCTACTGCACTAAATGATAAATTAGATTATATTAGGGGTAAAAATATTGTCATAAAGCAGGGTAATGAGGAAATGGAAGCTTTTCAACTAATATTGCAAAGCGCCTATGAGTATGGTAGGAAGCACCTAAGGATGGAAGAACTGCTAAATAAATGGAGAAAGATTAATGAAAAAAGCATAGAATATGGTAAGCACTTATATGAGAGTAGATATTTTAGTAAAGCTATTAGAGAAAACAAACATATAGGCCAGATATATGATGAGGTAATAGTAGGGGGATATAGATCATGGATAAAGTAGAACGCTGGTACGATGAAGAATATGATGAGTGGGAAAGGCTTGAGGGCCACAAGATAGAATTTGATATTACAAAAAGATATCTTGATGAGTATATAAAAGGGGAAAATCTAGAAATATTTGATATAGGGGGAGGACCTGGTAGATATTCTATATATTTAGCAGAAAAAGGTCATAGGGTAACTTTGTTAGACCTGTCAAGGCGCAATATCGAAGTTGCAAAGAAAAAGTCAGCAGAAAGGGGTATTATCCTAGAAGCTTATATACATGGCAATGCATTAGAACTGGCAGAATATGAAGCTGAAAAGTATGATGTTGTTTTATTGATGGGACCATTGTACCACTTAATAGATGAAAAAGATAGAAAGGCTGCTGTAGAAGGAGCTTTAAGACTACTAAAGCCTAATGGTATTATATTTGCTTCCTTTATATCCAACTATGCACCTATACAAGATCATTTAAAAGGTTTATATCCAATAGACTCATTAGATAAGCTACTTAAGTATTTAGAAGACGGTAGATATGATGGAAGTACTGGTTTTACAATGGCTTATTTTATTAGTCATGAAGAGGCAAGGAATTTGATGAATAGCTTTGGATTAAAGGAGTTGGCATTTGTTGGAGTTGAAAATATACTTACATCTAAAGAGTTAGAGGTTAATATGTTAGATGAGGCTGAATATGAAAAATGGCTGGAGTTATGCTATAGACTAGGTCAGGATAAAAACCTAATGGGAACCAGTGAACACTATTTATATATTGGTCAGAAATAAATTATTTTTACCAAAGGAGGATTATATGTTAACTTATAAAACACTAGAAGATACCAATATTGAACTTATACACTCTGCCTTTATAGAGGCCTTTTCAGATTACCAGGTAAAAATGAACCTGCCCTTGGAGAAGTTTAAAATTATGCTAAAAAGTAGAGGTTATTGTCCTAAATTTTCTGTAGGTGCATTTAAAGATGGCCAGTTAATAGGGTTTATACTTAATAGTGTACGCAATTGGAGGGGAAAAATCACATTGTATGATTGTGGAACAGGAGTAATACCTGAATATAGAAAGCAAGGAATTACAAGCAGTATGTTCAAAGAAGTTTTAAGTCTCCTTAGACAAAAGGAAATTGAACACTACCTACTTGAGGTAATCCAATCCAATGAACCTGCAGTTAATCTTTATAAGAAGCAAGGATTTACTATTACCAGAAGCCTTTCATGTTTTAGAATTGAAAAGGATCTTATAAAAGAAGCACCTATTATTTCATCTATAAAGTATGAGCCATATAATATTGAACTAATAGATTGGGACTTGTTCAAGTCCTTTTGGGATTTTGAACCTTCATGGCAACACTCTATTGATTCCATAATGGCAGTTTCTAACTTGTTTGAAATAATTGTTGCACAAGATGATGGCAAAATTGTTGGATATGGAATAATAGATAGATTAACAGGAAGTATACCTCAGCTAGCAGTTCATAAGGATTATCGTAATAAAGGTATAGGCCATAATATTTTGAGTAGATTAAAAGAGTCTACAGAATCAAAAAATATATACCTTATCAATATTGATGATAACTGCATTAGTAGTATTGAATTTATTAAAAAATTAGGCTTTGAAAATTATGTAAGCCAGTATGAAATGATATTAAATATTTAGGCTATGAAGAGTTGCCAGAGGATTTTATTATTTATCTTATTGACAGCAAGCCTTATGAAACTGATAATTGGAACCATGGAACTTTACATAATATTTATTGCAGAATCCTGGCAAATAAAATGAAGGTTGTGATATAAATGAAATTTAAAGAGTTTAAAAAGCAGTTATTCTTACCTAAAAAGGAGTACATTATAAACCAATGGGCTAATATTAGGGGTACCGATGTATTATTGTTAAGCTTCATTGTAGACGAGAACAAAAGCTGTTTATGGTTAGCATATGTCAAGGATGAATTAGATGTAGACAGTTCTACTATAGAGGAATATCAAGAAGAAATTAAAACTAACAGAAAGAAACTACTAAATAATATTGAAAAGTCAAAAGGACATAAACCAATACATATAAAAAAGATGGAAATACAAGGGCAAACTGTTACTTTTACTTCTTCCAGCCTTGGTCCCCTTTGTCATTGGAATGTAGAAGATAAATTGCTACTTCAGCATTTTATAGAAAAGGCTTTAATTCCAGAAAAGTGGGATGAAGAAAATCTAGAAAATATTTTTATTGGTAGATATGAACAATTGGAGGGTGAAGCTATTCCAAATATAGATACTACTAAGGATCTATCCATTCTTTTACATATTGATAGAAGTTCAGTAGAAATCCCAATACAGCATCCTTTTAATGTACATTTTGGAAAACAGCCAGCTGGGACAAAAATTATCTATTATGATGAAGAGCTTGGAAGGGAGAATTTCTTTTATATAGATGAAATTTATGCCTATGATGTTTATAGGGAGATGGAAAAGGGTGTCCAACAGATAGCAGATAGAAAAATGCGCAAAAAAATGCTAAAAAATTTTGTAAAGGCAATGAGAAAAATATGCCCTATAGATATGAAGATGGCAGTTATAAAATATGAAACAGCAGACAATGTGCAGCTAAATTTTATGATGAAGGATTACTTGGAATCAGAGCCGGTTTACAGCAATAGTTCAGCTGCAATAGGGCTTGTCTCTAATGATGATGAAATAGGGATTAATGGCCATAGGATAAGACATTGTTTACTGCAGCCAATAAGCAAGGACTTTAACGGAATATTAGAATTGGAACTATTTTCAAAGATTATAGAAATACCCGGGGAAATAGTAACATGTGGCTGAACATAGAGTTCATGTTGTAATACTCTTTCCTATACTAATAAAAAGAAATATGAGCAGTGGATAACAAGTGCAAAGAAACAGGAAACAAGGGATAGAAGATGGGATATGCATACAAAATCTATAGATAACCTTACATATTCACAAATGAATCAATTGGAAAGACAGACTTAAACAGTTAGACTATTTAAGTCTGTCTCTTAATTTTGTATTATTTATTTTATCTCCTTATCCTCTTCTCCTAAAATAGGATTCCATACCCTATCTAATATTTCTTCTGTGTCTTCACCAGTAGTTATAATATTAAATTCCTTATAGTCATTTATTACATTTCTAAGGGTAGTTTCAGTCATTTCATCATCAATGCCAAAATAACAATCTTCAACCATTCTAAGTACTATATCAAAATCACCAGATGCCCAATTGTTTTCAAATAATAATTCAGTGGCCTCTTTTGGATTGTTTTGAATCCATCTAGCTGCTCTTTTAATTGCCCTAGTGACCTTTTTAGCAGTTATAGGATTTTCTCTTACAAAGTCTCCATTTAAGGCATGAGCACAGCATGCTTCTGTTTTAAGGTCTTCATCATAAGTTAATGATCTAATTCTCTTCAATTTCCCTTCATCAAGGAATTTTTCAGCAAACTGATCTGAAAGGACAGCACCTTGAACTTCACCATTTTCCATAGCTAAAATTACAGCACTTGTTTCTACAGGTTTAAATTTAACATCCTTAATATCTATACCATCATGGTTTAAAAATCTCAGTCCTATATTGTGGTCACTATCACCTATTCCATTAGGAACTGCAACAGTTTTGCCTATTAAGTCAAGGGTACTATTTATTTTACCATCATTTAATACATATAGAGATTTACAGCCAGTATGGGCTCCTGAAGTAAACACCATATTTACACCATTTACAGCAGGTACTAAAAGGGACGCAATATGTCCTGTAACAACTTGTACCTGGTTTGTTCCTAAAGCATCTTCTTCCTTATTAACAGCTAATATTTCAACATCTATTCCTTCTTCTTCAAAATATCCTAAAACCATAGCCATACCAGGTGCTGAAGTGCAGAATCCACCATTGTAACCAATTTTAATTGTCTTTCCATACATTGGTTCTTCCTTCCACAATTCTTCTTCAGTCTTAGGAGAATTATTGTTTTCATTTGTTACTTCTTCACCATTTTCACTACTAACATTTGAACTTTCTTGGCTTTTGTCAGTTGAACAAGCAGTTAAAACTAATGTTAAACACATAATACAAGCTAATATTAATGCAATTCTCCTTCTCATTTTTCATCTCCTCCTCTGATTAAAAGTTTAGATTTTCCATTATTTCTTTTCTATAATCTATAAATTCATCACTCATCCTGTTTCGGGGGTATGGCAAATCAATTATCAAATCCTTTTTGATCCTACCGGGCCTAGGAGCCATGATTACAACCCTAGAACTCATGTAGATGGCTTCATCTATATCGTGGGTAACCATAATTACTATATGTTTATTAGCCCTCCACATAGATAAAATTTCATCCTGCATATTCATTCTGGTAAAGGCATCTAAGGCTCCTAAGGGTTCATCAAGAAGGAAAACTTCAGGTTCATTAATCATAGTTCTTATTAATGCAACCCTTTGTGCCATACCTCCAGATAGCTGATGAGGATATGAATTTCTAAATTCACTAAGTCCTACCAATTCAATAAGTCTATCAACTTCTTTTTTCTTTTCTTTATACTTACCTAATATTTTTAAACTAAAGGCTACATTGTCTTCCACAGTAAGCCAGGGGAATAGGGTTGGTTCTTGGAAAACTAACCCCCTATTTGGGCTGGTACCATTTATAGGCTTTCCATTAAGTAAGATACTTCCTTCAGTAGGAGGTATTAAGCCAGCAATAAGCCTTAAAATGGTTGATTTGCCACAGCCTGATGGTCCTACAATACTTATAAATTCTCCATCCTTAACATCTAGATTAATATTATCTATGGCTGTAGTGATTTCTTGTGAGTCTGTTCTTGTGAAGGATTTAGATACTCCTTTTAGTTGTAAGGTACAATTACTAGCCACTAATCCACCTCCTCCTGCCATTTAAGTAATGCTCTTTTAATTTTAGTAAGTAACCAGTTTACTGTAATAAAAGTAATGCAGATAATTATAATAGCTGCATACATTTTTGCAAACTCAGCCCAGGATTTTTGCCATGTTATGTACCAACCTAATCCTGATTCTACTCCTAGCATTTCTGCTACAAGTAAAGCAGTACATGCAGAGCTCATACCTTGGATTAATCCTTGTAACATATTTGGCAATGCAAATGGAAGAGCAATTCTAGTAACCAATTGGGTACCCTTTGCACCTAAAGTTTTTGCTGCATCAAAATAGTCCTTATTCACATTGCGTATTCCTGTCATAGTTGCAAGGGTTACTGAAAACCATACTCCCAAGGCAATAATAAATACTGCACCTTTAAATAGGCTTGAAGCAATAACCATTACCACTGGTATCCAGGTTGTTGAAGGAATAGGACCAAGTAGTTTCATGAAAGGGGATACCCAATAGCTTACTTTCTTACTGTATCCACACAATATTCCTGTTATAAGACCTGTAGTGGCTCCTATAAAATATCCCGTAAACAATAGGATTAAAGAATTTTTTACACAATCCAATAGATAAGCCCTGTCTGACCAAGCTGCATTAAGTATTCTATCTACCCATGGAAAGTAAGGAAGCATTAAAATTCCTGTTTTTAAAGTAAGATAATCATATGCCATGAG
Organism: Tissierellia bacterium; assembly: GCA_012728365.1. GTDB lineage: Bacteria > Bacillota > Clostridia > Tissierellales > Tepidimicrobiaceae > JAAYFE01. The sequence continues at coordinate 1,155 of JAAYFE010000053.1, read as the reverse complement.
TAGGAAGAAAACAAAGGAATAAAAGGGAGCCTTATACCTAAGTTTTGCAAATACCTTTTTATTAAACAAGCCTACTATAAAAAAGGTAAATACAACAGCAATCAATATTCCAATAAAGTATGTATATATTTTAGTGTGCTTGTTCATACCATGATTTGGAATTAGTAAATATTCTAATAAATGAGCTATTCCAAACAATGTAGGTAAAAAAGCTATAACATAGTCAAGGGCCTTTTCTACCTTAGATTTTGGTTTGGCTTCTAGTTCTAAAATATCATCTCTTGTTAATTTTTTAACACCTTCCAAGTTTTCACCTCCATAAAATAAATTTTTATGATCAAAAAAATTTATAAGTTGATTAAGATATGCTTATTTAAGTATTTAAAATTTGTGTTTAAGTTGTACTTGTGTATATACTAGGCTTCACAAGTGAACACAAGATACTTAAATACATTAATATTTTTAGCATACACCTTTAACAATGTAAAATTAAATTTTTTTATATTTAATAATTTCTAATTAATAAACTTAATAGCTTAGATTATTGTTGTAATGGTGCAAAGAAGTTAAAAAAATGTACATGGCAATATGTATAAAATTGGAATATAATAAAATAAAGTCCTTTTGGTTTAGTATTTTTTATTTCATATAGGGGGAGGATTAATATGGAAAGAAGTTTTAACTGCTTAAGGTGTAACGAAGAGATGAGGTATATGAAGGAGTACCGCTTTGATTCTCAAGATAACAATAGAGGTTTTTTTGCTGCCTTATTTGATATTGAAGAACATTTATCCTTTGATGTATACGTTTGTCCTAGATGTAGACATACAGAGTTTTTCTTTACGGGTAAAAGAAAAGGATTTGATGAATGGCTTGATTGGTAAATAAGCTATATATGTAGCCTTTTATGAATAAAAATTATAGAGGTGATCTTATGGATGTAAAGAGGTTTAAAGTTGTACATAAGGAAGGAAGGTTATCTGGATTTAAGGTTATAGTAGATACTGAAACTGGTGTAAATTACTTATATGCCTGGGATGGCTATAGCGGAGGCTTAACTGTATTAGTGGATGAGGTAGGCAAGCCTATTGTAACGCCAAATATAAATAGGCATGACTATGATTTTAAATAATTGATATTCCCATAGCTTTAATG
>JAAYFE010000052.1 GCA_012728365.1 Tissierellia bacterium | reverse complement strand
CCCTAGGGGTTATGCTGAGGCTATAATATCTTATAGCCTCAGCTATTCCATTGGCCATTCTATCACAGGCCTTTATTGTGGCTTCAGGGGTTACATCCCTTTTGCTAAAGCCTGTACCTCCTGTAGTCAGTATCAGGTCCACCTTAAGTTCATCTGCCATATGAATTAATTCATTAAGTATCTTTTCTTCATGGTCAGGAAGTATTACGGTCCTTACAACCTCATATCCTCTCTCTTCAACTAGCTCCTTAATGGTTCTACCGCTTATATCTTCCCTTTGGCCACTGGCCCCTTTATCGCTGGCAGTAATTATGCCAACCTTGTACATATGATCAACTCCCTAGTTTTTCAATCCTTACAGCAGCCACCTTCAGTTCTGGAATCTTAGCTGTCTTATCTAATTCTGTATTTGTTAGATAGTTGGCTGCACCTTCTGCATAGTGGAAGGGCATAAATAGCACATCTTCATCTACAATATCTGTAACCTTAGCATAGGTTTCTACACTACCCCTTCTAGATACTAATCTTACCTTTTCTCCATCAGAAATATTTAGCTTATTGGCCGTTGCTTCATTTATTTCTACATAGGAGGTAGGTGCTAGTTTATCTAATCCTTCTACCCTGCCAGTCATGGTTCTTGTATGGTAATGGTAAAGTATCCTTCCAGTTGTAAATATAAATGGATAATCCTTGTCAGGCAGCTCTGCACTATCCCTATGATCAACTGCCATAAATAATCCCTTACCTCTAGCAACTTTTTCCTTATGAAGGTATTTGGTACCTGGATGGTTTACATCTGGACATGGCCATTGTAGACCTTCCTCTTCTAGCCTATCATAGGTAATTCCTGCATAGGATGGGGTTACAGTCCTTATTTCATCCATTATTTCCCTAGGGTGGCTATAAACTTTGTCATGGCCTAATCTAGCCATTATTTCCATTAATATCTTCCAATCAGCCTTAGAATTTCCAACAGGTTCTATAGCCTTCCTTATTCTTTGAACCCTTCTTTCTGTATTTGTAAAGGTACCATCTTTTTCTGCAAAGGAAGCAGCTGGCAATACTACATCAGCCAATTCTGCAGTTTCTGTCAAGAATATATCCTGTACTACTAAGAAATCTAAGTTTGTTAAGGCCTTTCTTACATGGTTTATATCTGGATCTGATACCATTGGATTTTCACCCATTATATAAAGGAATTTAATTTCCCCTTCTTCTGCCTTGTCCATTATTTCAGGAATAGTGAGACCAACCTTATTTGAAAGCTTAGCATTCCAAGCCTTTTCAAATTTCTCCTGTACTTCTGGTTTAAAGACCTTTTGGTATCCTGGATAGTCTGTTGGCAGTCCACCCATGTCACAGGCTCCTTGAACATTGTTTTGTCCCCTTAATGGATTTACTCCTGCAGCTTCCTTACCAATATTTCCACATAGAAGACTTAGGTTAGATATGCTCATTACAGCATGGGTGCCTGTTGTATGCTGGGTAATACCCATGGCATAGTATATACCTGCCTTTTCAGCCTGAGCATAAATACGGGCTGCCTTAATTATATCCTCCTTGTCTACACCACATATTTCTGCCACCACTTCTGGAGTGTAATTCTCTACAACTAACTTTAAGTCCTCAAAGTTTTCTGTGTTCTTTTCTACATATTCCTTGTCATACAGTTCTTCCTTAATTATTACATGCATCATTCCATTTAGTAAAGCTATGTTGGTACCTGGCTTTAATTGTAAAAATACATCTGCATAATCAGCCAATTCTATCCTCCTAGGGTCTGCCACTATAAGCTTGGCTCCCCTTCTTAAGGCCCTCTTCATAAAGGTTCCTATTACAGGGTGATTTTCTGTTGTATTGGAACCTATTACAAATATAGCATCATTGTATTCAACTTCCTCAATGCTATTGGTCATAGCTCCACTTCCTAAGGTTGTTGCAAGACCTGCAACTGTTGAAGCATGTCAGAGGCGGGCACAGTGGTCTACATTATTGGTACCTATTAGGGCCCTAAACATCTTTTGGAATAGGTAGTTTTCTTCATTAGTACATCTTGCTGATGTAAGACCTGCAAAGGCATCAGCACCGTACTCTTTCTTTATTTCATTTACCTTCCTTGCTATTAAATCATAAGCTTCTTCCCATGTAGCTTCTTTAAATTTACCATTTCTCTTTATTAATGGGGTTCTAAGTCTATCAGGGTGATTTATGAAATTATAGCCAAATCTTCCTTTAACACACAACAAGCCATTGTTAGGTCTACCCTTTGCTGGCTCTACTCCTACTACCTTATCTCCCTTCACCAATAGATGCATTTGGCAACCTACACCACAATAGGAGCAAGTAGTCTTAACCTTTCTTACTTCCCAAGCCCTATATTTTACCTTTTTCTTGGGCATTAAGGCTCCTACAGGACATACTGCTACACAGTTTCCACAGGAAACACATTTGGAAGTTGCCAGTCCCATATTAAAGGGGGTAGATACCTTAGTGCTAAATCCCCTATTTTCCAGTCCAATAGCATTAGTTCCTTGAAGTTCGCTGCATACCCTAACACATTTACCACAAAGTATACACTTGTTTGGATCAAAGGTATAAAAGGGGTTTGACTCATCTAAAGGAAGGTCTTTTTTCTCTCCCTTATAGCTTCCTTCTATTATTCCATATTCATAGCAATAGTCTTGTAGTTTACACTCTCCTGATTTATCACAGGTTAAGCAATCATTAGGATGGTTTGAAAATAATAGGTCTAAAATGTCCTTCCTTGCCTTTATAACCCTTTCACTATGGGTTTCTATTTCCATACCATCCCTAACCTTGGTAGAACAGGAAGTTTCAAGCTTACCCTTGCCTT
>JAAYFE010000001.1 GCA_012728365.1 Tissierellia bacterium | reverse complement strand
TGGAACAAGCAGACCATAACTCTGCCACTACAGAAGAAATATATGCAGGAATGGAGGAGATAACAGCTACAGTTTCAACAATTTCTGAATCCTCCACTGAAATAGACAAGGCCATAACAGATTTTGCTCAAAGAGTAGAAGAGGGGGCAAATACTTCCCATGAAATTAGTAATAGGGCTGTGAAATTAAATAGCCAAATTGAAGAATCTAAAAATAGGACTTTAAATATATATGATGCCTCCAAAAAAGAAATTGCTAAAGCCATAGAAGCTTCAAAGAATGTAGAAAAAATAAACATACTATCTAATGCCATCTTAGAAATAACAGAACAAACTAACCTACTTGCTCTGAATGCAGCCATTGAAGCTGCTAGGGCAGGAGAATCAGGCAGGGGCTTTGCAGTTGTTGCCGATGAAATAAGAAAGTTAGCTGAAACTTCTCAAAGAACTGTAGAGGAAATAAAAACTGTTACTGATACTATAATAAACTCTGTAAACTTACTGGTAGAAAATACTGAACAGTTGTCATAGTTTCTTGATAAGAATGTTTTAAAGGATTATGAAATGATGGTGGAGGCAGTAAATAATTACGAAAAAGATGGGGCCTTACTTAACGACATACTTTCAGATTTAAGTGCCAACTCTGAAGAATTAACTGCATCCGTAAATGAAATGGCAACAGCAATTAGGGAAATATCCATAACTATTGACGATTCAACCCAAGCTACCCAGGATATGGCAGAAAAGAACCTAAAAATAGTGGAAGCCATATCAGAAATAAATGAAATAATGGAAAAGAACAAGGGGGTAGCAGAAAAGTTAGAAAAAATGGTTAATGATGTTGTGGTGTAATCAGTTAATAATTGACAATTAGCTCTCGTCATATGCGGGAGCTTTTTATCTATTTTACAGTTACAGATGTTGCTTTGGTTTTTGCTTGTGCCTTTGCCTTGGTAGCCATAGCTACAAAGATTTCGGCCTTCTTTGCAAATGTAATACCTACCAGCAATATATTTTTGACAATTCTTAATTCCATATTAGGAAATATGTATTTTGTACTAACAACCATAACAGCCTTGTTGGCAACCTATAAGCCAGACTTCTTCTCCTCCATAAAAGGAGCACAGGAAATAGGAATGTTTTTTATGATTATTTTTATGGTGGTTATTGCAGTACCAGCATCAATACCTGAAATACTAAAAAATGCCCCCTTGCTCTTTGTATTCTGTGGCATTATGGTATTGATGAATATGTTGGTATCCTTTATTGGGGCATACTTGTATACAATCTTTTATCCTATTAAAACTCCCTGCTATTTAATGTTAGCAGGGAGTTTTTTATATTAATGTTTATATTTGCCTCAATAGTCTTAAAATTATTTCTGCAATAACTGCTGATCCAACATAGGTTCCAACCATTACAAATAATGCTAAAACTACAATTCTCCAACCTGTTTTCTTTAAGGCATCCAAGTTCTTTCCTGTATATATGCCTGCATAAGCAAGTATTGGCGTTGCCAAGGCTAGGAAGTTTACCTTGCTTGTATAATGGGCTATAGTTTCTGCACCTGGTACTCCTGGCACTGTCAATATTGTTGATAAGGTAACGATATAGGCTACACTGGGTATTTTTATGGGTATAAGCTTATTTAATATAATTCCAGCAAAGGCAATGGCAACCAAGATCAGTATGCCAGGCAGGGCTTCCAATAAGCCAACACGGTATCCTGCAAAGTTACCTACCAAGGTGATGGCTGCCGTTATCAATAATACTATTAAAGAATGGCTTAGTTTCATATTAATCATCCCCCTTTACAGCTTTTGAAGGTTCAGGCAATTGGCCATACTTTGCCTTATATGATTTTTTGTATAGCCATTCCGATAGGGGTAGGGCCAACCATAGGGACATGTAAATACCATCTAAACCTGATAACATATTGCTGGTTGCACCAAAGGCAGTAAGCATCTCCTCCATTTCTGGAAACATTGCCACTAAGGAACCAACGCCTGCAGTCATCATACTAGCTGACCCTACTCCAGTAGCCATAGCCAATGAATAGGGATGAAGTGGGGTAACTGCTGCAAGTAAGCTTACCAATAAACCTATAAATATAGTTCCAAATACTGTACCTACTATATAAACTCCTAGTACACCCTGGCCTTCCTCGCTATCAAGACCAAATTTATCTCCGATTAATGCCACATTAGGCTCTCTTGCAATGGAATGGGCTCCTCCAATTACCTCCCTTTTAAGTCCTAGTAAAACTCCAATGGGCACTCCAAAAAAGACTGTTCCTAAGTTACCTAACTCTTGCAGTATCAATGCTGGACTAGCTGCCAATATTTGTGGAAGGGTAGGTCCAATATTGGTACCATATCTAGCCATCAAAAGCATCAGTGTAAGGCCTATTAAACTACCTGCATCATCCATTTCCTTCTCCCTTGCTATCTTCAAAAATTTAGGTGTTATCAAAACACCCAAAATCATAGCAAAAAGCATAGGCAGTAAAACTATGTTGCCAACTCCAACAGGTATTGTCTTTGTGCCTATTAATTCCGCAATGACAACTAAAATCAACACCAATACATGAAGTCTAACATTCTTCATAAATTTCACCTCTTCCTATTCCTATTGACATACTCAATTCCATGGAGAACCATGTTGCTCATAACTGTTGCTGCAATAATAATTGCCCTCTCATCACCATTAAAGCGTGGATTGTGCCATACATACTTCATATCCTTTTCTTCATTCCCTACTCCCAACCAGAAGAAAAAGCCTGGTATTTTCTCCATAAATATTGAAAAATCTTCTCCTCCCATGGTTGGAACAGGGTCCACTATCCCTTCTTTGCCTACTATTTCTTCTGCTGCCTTATAGGCTAGTTCTGTCATTTCTGGGCTATTGTATACTGCTGGTAGATCAAATATATATTCTAGCTCCACATCTACCATGTAAGCCTTGGCAGTGTATTCAAGTACTTCCTTAATGCGTTTTGGTAGCATTTGTCTAGTTTCTGGATCAAAACTTCTTACTGTACCAGTCATTTCCACAAGCTCAGATATAACATTGTTGGCAGTACCCGCATTAAAGGTGCCTATGGAAATAACGGCTGAATCTAAGGGACTTACATTGCGGCTTACTATTGTCTGCAAATTCATTACCATAGCTGATGCAGCAACAATTGGATCCCTGGTTGCATCTGGAATGGCACCATGGCCTCCCTTGCCCTTTACCTTAATTCGTATTGTATCTACAGCAGCCATCAATCCCCCCTTTCTTATAGCGATTTTACCCCAAGGTATTTCTGGATTATTATGAAGGCCAAATATCATATCTGCCTTAATATCTGTAAACAATCCCTTTTCTACCATTAATTTTGCACCCTTGTTTATTTCCTCTGCAGGTTGGAATACAAACATGGCATTTCCTTCCAGCTTATCCCTTATTTTAGAAAGTATTTTTGCAGCCCCTAGTACACAAGTAGTATGAATGTCATGGCCACAAGCATGCATTACCCCATCAATTCTAGATTTATAAGGAACATCATTTAACTCTTTAATTGGCAGTGCATCTATATCTCCCCTTAAAGCTATGGTAGGGCCATCTTCTTTCCCCTTCAACAGGCCTACTACTCCTGTTTCCAGTCCTAGGTCTATAATTTCAATGTCTAATTTTTTTAGTTCCTCCTTTATCTTCCCTGTTGTCCTAAATTCCTTAAAGCTTAGCTCAGGATACATATGAAGATCCCTTCTAAATTCAATTAATTCCTCTTCAAATTCCTCCCTTAATTTTTCTAAGTCTAACATCTCTACTTCTTCCCCCTTTTACACTATGTCATAATCTCCATTATACAATGGCAGCCTTTTGCTTAAATTTAATACCCTTCCCTTTAAAAAATCTAACTTATTTTTATTTTCTATATTTTCTGACACCTCTTTGATAATATCTCCTACTTCTTCCATATCCTCTTCTTTAGCACCCCTAATGGTAATGGCTGTGGTACCAATTCTTATACCACTGGTAATCATAGGCTTTTCTGGATCAAAGGGTATCATATTTTTGTTTACAGTTATTCCTACATAATCTAAGGCTTCTTCTAAAGCTTTGCCAGTTATCCCCTTAGGCCTTAAATCTACCAGCAACAAGTGGGAATCTGTACCTCCTGATACTAGCCTTAATCCATATTCCTTCAGTATTTCTCCCAATTTTTGAGCATTTTTAACTACCTGCTTCATCAAATCTTTAAATTCTTCAGTTCCTGCCCTTTTAAAGGTATAGGCTTTAGCTGCCATAATATGCAGATGGGCTGAACCCTGACTTCCAGGAAATACACCCTTGTCCACACTTTTTGCATATTTTTCCTTACATAATATAAATCCACCCCTGGCACCACATAAGGTCTTTGTTGTAGTAGAAGTTACAAAATCGGCATATTCAACAGGATTTGGATATATGCCTGCAGCTACTAATCCTGCCACATGGGCCATGTCTACCATGAAATAAGCTCCAATAGATTCTGCTATATCTGAAATCCTTTTAAAATCTATAAATCTTGGATAAGCACTTCCTCCTGTTACTATCAACTTTGGTCTGTGCTTGATAGCTAAATCCTCCAACTCCTCATAGTCTATTAACTCCGTTTCCTTATTTAAACCATAGGATATAAAATTATATATCTTGCCAGAAAAATTAACCCTATTTCCGTGGGTCAAATGGCCACCCTGGTCAAGCCTTAGGCCTAATACTGTATCATGGGGCTGAAGAACTGCTGAGTATACGGCCTGATTTGCCTGGGAGCCAGAATGGGGCTGTATATTGGCATGTTCTGCATTAAAAAGCTTTTTTGCCCTTTCAATACCCAAATTTTCCATCTTGTCTACCACATGACAGCCTGCAAAATACCTCCTCCCTGGAAAACCCTCTGTAGTCTTGTTTGTAAAGATACTTCCTTGAAGCTCCATAATTTCAATTGGTACATAGCTTTCTGAAGCAATTAATTCAATACCACTTTTTTGCCTATTAAATTCTTCTCTAACAATCTGATAAAGCACAGGATCTGAATTTTTTAGCCTATACATTTTAAGTCCCCCCTATACATGCTATAAACTTATTTAAAGATAAAAAATGGACTTTTGCTTTATTCTTGCTTAAATTACCATAATTATATGTATATCCACGGATTTAAATTGAATATGCTTAAATGTCAATGCCTATGTCATTAATTATAACTGTTTTGATTTTTTGTCAATTCTGATTATTATTATTATTTTGACATTTCCTATTGCATCTGATCTCCTGTATTTTTTAAATATTTCTAATATGCCATTATGGCTGCCAGCCAAATAGTTACCTTCCTTACCCTGGAGGAGCAGGTGGTAGAAAATATTGAGGTAACAGCCAAAATTGCCGCCAAGGATAATAGCTTTGTTTCTAGTGCTGGCTGGACACCATCAGCAGACTATGTGCCAACAGAAACTGGATGGTATAAACCTGCTGTGGAAGGTAGGGATGTATATGTTTCTACCCCATATATAGATGCCTATACCAATAAAGAGGCCAGATCTGAAATGAATGAAATATTGGAAAAGATAATTGCTGATGTAAATATATAGCCAATGGAAAAAGGCCTATGGATGGAGAAAAGTCTCCTTAATCCATAGGCCTTGCCTTCTTATCTAATATAACCTTCTCCCTGCTTAGCCACTCCCAACAGGCTTCCTATTACCCCCAATATGGCACTGGTAACCAGGGTAAAGCTTATCATAGCTTTTATTAAGTTCTTTACTGATGGCAGGGGTATAAAGGGAATTGCCATTTCTACTTGACCATATCCATAGTTTAAAAGCACAAATAGTAAGATTGAAGCAATGAATCCACCAATTAAGGTTAAAAACAAGCCTTCCAAAACAAAAGGAAAGTCTATAAAGGGCTGAGGTGCACCTAATAGTTTTAGGGTATTAATCTGATCCCTATTATTATATATACCCTGCCTTATAATATGGGATACTACCATCAAGGTAGAAATTCCAACAGCTACTACTGCTAGAATTCCAATAAACTCAAGTACTGATACTATATCATAAAGTCTATCCAGCACCCTTTTATTATCCCTTATGTACTCTACATTTTCTATTTCATTTAATTTTTCTAGTATTATATCAGATTCAGCTATGTTTATTTGTACCTCTATGAAGGGTGAAAAGGGGTTATCTTCAAATAATTCCAATATATGGGCTTCATCTCCCAATATGTCCTTCATCCTTAAATAGGATTCTTCTTCATCTACTAGCTTTACATCCCCTATTCCTTCTACAGATTTTATATCATCTATAAGCTTTGAAATTTCTTCATTATTTAAGGCTTCCCTATAATATATATTTATTTCTGCCTCCTTTTCTATTGTTTCTATTATAAAGCTCATTATATCCCAGCCTGAAATAACTAAGGCTAAAATAAAAAATATAAGGCCTATACTTAGTATGGAAAGAACATTTGACATGAAATCTATTTTAAATAGGGTTTTAGCCTCCTTCAAAAAATATCCCATATTATATACTGCACTTTTCATACAAGGGCCTCCCCTCTCCTTTCTATTTGCAGGTTACCATTTTTGATCCTTATAAAGGTCCCTTCCTCCTTATCTTCTATAAGATGGGTTGCATGGGTAGTAATAATAACACTTGTATTTTCATCCCTAAAGGAGGTTAATAGATCCATTATATTCATGGCATTATCCACATCTAGATTTCCTGTAGGCTCATCTGCAAGAATTAAGGAAGGCCGTCTTGCAATGGCCCTGGCAATGGCAACCCTTTGGCTTTCTCCCCAGGAAAGCCTTTCTACTAAGGAGGAGCTTTTGTGTTCTAGGCCTACATTTGTTAAAGCTTCCATAGCATATTCCTGCATCTTCTTTGGAGGAAACCCTAAAAATCTCATTCCTAGCATTACATTTTCCAGGGCAGTCCTGCCACGGATTAGCTTAAACTCCTGAAATACAGGGCCCATTTTTTGTCTTAGCCTTCTAATATTAGAGGCATTCATTCTTGACATGGTCTGCCCCATGACCTTTAGCCTGCCTGTAGTTGGATATTCAATTCCCATTAATAGCTTTAAAAAGCTTGTCTTTCCTGAACCACTAGGTCCTGTAATATATACAATTTCTCCAGGCTTAATATGTAAACTTACATCCCTTAAGGCTACTGTGCCATTTTCATATACCAGGGAAACACTCTTAGCCTCTATCATATAATTACCTCCAAAGCTTATATATTTAACTCAATTAACATTTGAACATGTTCCTCTATAATTAGAATCTTTTTAATTGAATTATTGCCTAATATGGATTTTAAATCTAAGCTTAAATTGCCTTCCCTAAAGAACTCATCTATAGTTTCCTTTGTTAGGACCATATCATAAAAAACTCCTTCCTTCACCTGAAACTCAATTAAATGGCCATCTATTATGACAAAGGTACCTACTAGCAATAGGTTCTTTTCTCCTATCTCCATTTCCACCCTTTCAGGATAAAACCTAAATAAGGTTTCAGGTATATTGGGGTGCTTACTTATTACATCATTAAATACATCTTGGCTTATTTTCCCTATAATTCCATCTCTTGAAATAAGATATTCAACTGCATCTTCAGGTAGGTTCTCACTTTCAATTATATTTACAAACTCCTGGCTTAGGAATTTTAAAAGCTCTGCCAGCTCATCTATCATTGCCATCATGGCATTTAAGCGTTCCTGAAAATATTCCCTATCCTCCTCAAGGCTAGCAAGCCTCTCCTCCAGCTGTGCCTTCTTTTCTTCTTCCTTTAAAATAGTCTCCTTAAGTTCTTCTTCCCTTTTACTTAAAGCAGCTAGTTTCTCATTAAGATTTTCCTTTTCAGCCACTAGCTTGTCCCTAATTTCTTCAATGGACTTAAGAAGCTCTGCTGAATTTTTAGCCAAGTACCTTAAAATATTTATCCTTTCAAGTAAATTAGTTATACTATCAGCACTTAATATTATATCTATGAAGGAACTAGGCCCCATTCTCTGATAGCTTACTAGAAACTGTTCAAGTATATTAAGCTTTTCCTCATAATTTAAAGTCTCTCTTTGGATCAGCTCTTCTAAATTTTCAATATCCACCTTCATAGCCTCTATTTCTTGGGCTATCCTATTCCTTTGCCTTTCCAACTCCTCAATGTCTTGGGCTATTATAAATAACTCCTCAAGTATTATTCTCTCTTCCTCTGAAATATCCATTAGCTTTTCTTCCACATCTTCTATGGTATCCTCCTCTGCCTTCATAGAGCTGGAAAAGCTGACTAATAGAAACAAGACAATTAAAGGCAATACAATTATCTTTTTCTTCCCCATAAACTTGCCCATATATTTCACTCCCAAATAATCTTTAATTAATATATTAGACATTAATTAATTTTTTCCTTCTTTTACCGATAAAAAATAACATATACAAGGGATGGTTTTTGGTCTTACTTATCAGAACAGAGTTTTTTATAGTAGTAAATACAATAAGCAGTAAGACAGAGGAACCGTCCCTCTGTCCTCTGTCTTATCCAAATATTCTATCCATTAAATTTAAAAAATTCTTGTAGCTTATCTTTTCTATATCCTCCTGAGAAAAGCCCCTTTCCCTAAGCTTGTTAATTAAATTGGGAACTTTGGATATATCCTCTATTCCTGGAGTTCCCCTATAAGGGTCTTCTATGAAGGTGTTGGAAGTATCCTCTTCTAGATATTCAAAGAAGTCAAAGCCAAAGGCTACATGGTCAATTCCTATAAGGTCTACTATATGTTCTATATGTTTTATTAAATAGTCTAAGTTTCTCTTGTTCCTATCTACATGAATAAATTCATTAAAGGCATTAATGCCAATTAAGCCCCTACTTTCCCCTATGGCCTTGATCTGGTCATCTGTAAGATTTCTAGGAACATTGCAAAGGGCCCTGGCATTAGAATGGGAGGCTATAATGGGCTTTGTTGCAATCCTACATATATCCCAAAAGCTCTTGTCATTGGCGTGGGATACATCCAGTATAATTCCTAGGTCCTCAATAATTTTCACAGCTTCTTTACCCAACTCAGTAAGACCTCTATTAATATCACCCCTGGCTCCAGTAGCAAAGGCATTTTCTTCATTCCAGGTAAGGCTCATTTGCCTAAAACCAAGCTGGTATAGGGTATAGATACCCTCCACATCTTCACCAAGATGGCTAATTCCTTCTAAGCCCAGTAAAACTGCTAGCTTCCCCTTATCCACAGCCTTGTAAAAATCCTCTGTATTGTAAATCACCCTTAATATATCTTGGTTTTCCCAAATTTCAGCAGCCATATATTTTATGCTTTCTTCAAACCTTTCCTTGGGTCTGTCATCATGAGGAGGGTCAATCCATACAACGAAAGTCCCTCCAACCATATTGCCCCTTTTAAACCTATCTAAATGATATTTTTTAATTATATGTCTTTCTCCCAAGCTTCTCTTTACAGTCACATCTGTCCATATATCCCCATGTATATCTATTAGCATAGTCCACCTCCAAATTTAAAAGGCACAGGTTGTACCCTATTAACTTATTCCATCCCTTAGCAATGGCCATGACAGCTACTGTAGTAGGTCCACCTATATTGGCATTGGATGTTAATAGTATTTCTTCTAAAGTAAATTTAAATATTTCATAAAAGATATTATCATATTTATGAGTACAATTATACCCAATCGGGTAGGAGGAAAATAATTAATTTATTTTCCGACCTCCCACACCACCGTACATACCGTTCGGTATACGGCGGTTTCATAGTTTACACTCTAACATCAAGGTAATATTTAAGAAAGCTTAAATATCCTTGTTGTTCA
>JAAYFE010000051.1 GCA_012728365.1 Tissierellia bacterium | reverse complement strand
CTCTGTAAGCTCAGGTACCTCTTCTCCTGTGTATACATAAACTCCCCCAATGGCTGGAAGGGTTTCATAGGATTTGTATGAGTCTGCATACAGGTGGAATACAAGCTCCTTTAATGTATCCTCATAGGTATTTGTAAATTCTATATTTAGTATACCTTCAACTGTACGGCTTTCATCATTTAATACAAGCTCCATCCTGTATTCAGTTAAATTGTCAAGGTCTACTGCTAAGGTTAGGTTAAAACTAGTCAATATTATGCTTATAACTAATAATAATGAAAATATACTTTTTCTTTTCATATTATCCCCCTTAAGCTCTTTATAATTTTAAAATCTTTTTAAGTTCAAAGGCTACGCCAGCCTCATTGTTGTCCCTTTCTGTAACAATGTCGGCTACTTCCTTTACCAACTGGCTTCCATTTTTCATAGCTATGCCTAAGCCTGCATTTTTAACCATTTCTATGTCATTATTATCATCTCCAATGGCTATAATTTCTTCCCTTTTTATTCCCTTTTCCTTTGCATAGTCAAGTAAACTTAACCACTTGTCCCCAAGAGGATTCATTATCTCCAAAAGGGCTTCTGCTATTCTAATGTTTTCCATTAAATGGGCTTTAAATATTTTAGGATATCTTTCAGTTATATAATCGTATAAGCCTTCCATATCCTTTCTATTCCCTGCATAGACAACAGATAGAATATTTACATCTTCCATTTTAAGATAATCTTCTACTTTTTTGCACCTATCCTGGGCTTTGGAAAGATAGGTAGCATGAAATTCACTGGCACTTCCCATTTCTACAACTACATCTATTCCATCTTCATACTCATCTACCAGGAGCAGGGGGCACAGGCCCCTTTTTCTGCTTTCTTCAATGACCTTTTTAAAATCTTCAGGGTCTAAGTACTTTTTAATAAGTATCTTATCGTCTTTTAAATCCCTTACTATATTTCCATTGTTGGCTAATATGACTATTGGTCTGTTTATAGCTTTAATTATATTTTTAGCTTCCCAGTACCTTCTGCCTGTAGCAATTACTATTTCATATTCCCTATCTATTAGTTCCCTCAATAGTCCTATATTTTCTTCAGGTATATTTTTCTTATCATCTAAGAGGGTCCCATCTAAGTCTATGGCAATTAGCTTGTACATATGATACTTTTCACCCCATTATATTTCGTAAAAGCCCTTAAAGGATTTATAAATATAATAATGGTCCATAACCCCTCCTAGTTCCCTAACAGAATGCATGGAAAGTATAGGATTTCCAATATCTACTGAAGGAATATCCAGTTGGCTTGTTGAAATAGGGCCTATTGTGGAGCCTCCCCTTTGGTCAGATCTGTTGACAAATCTTTGTACAGGTATATCCAGCATCTTGCAAATACTTTCATAGGCTGCAGCAGTCATGGCATCTGATGTATAGGCTTGATTGGCAGCTATTTTTATTACTGGTCCCTTATTTATAATTGGCTTGTTAGTTAAATCATTTTTGTCCCTATAGTTTGGGTGTAGGGCATGGGCCATATCGGCAGATATCATAAAAGAATTAGCCAAGGCTCTAAAGTAATCTTCCTTATCCTTTCCTAAGGCTAGTATTATTCTTTCTAGTACTGTTCTTAGAAATGGACTGGCTGCCCCTTGTTTGGTCATGCTGCCTACCTCTTCATTGTCAAAGCATGCCAATACATTAGTTCCCTTCCCTACTACCCCATCTATTAAGGCATATAGGCCTCCATGGACCATGGCTAAATTATCTAGTTTAGGACAGGATATAAATTCTTCATTAAGTCCTATTAGGGAACCCTTATCTGTACTATATAAAAAGAGATCAAAATCTATAATGTCTTCTACATTAACTCCTATACTTTCTGCTACAGTTTTTAATAGGAAGTTGTCCTTCTCAAAGTCTTCACTTATCATGGATAGAAGGGGAAGGGTGTCTGTTTGAGGATTTATTTTTACTCCTTCGTTAACCTTCCTATTCATATGTATGGCTAGATTTGGAATTATTGTAATGGGCTTTTTAATGTCTACTAATTCTTCCCTTGGCTTTAGTGGATTATTAGTTTTTATGGCTACCCTACCAGCTATGGATAGGGGTCTGTCAAACCAAGTATTTAGTATTGGTCCTCCATATACTTCTGTATTAAGCTTAAGGTAACTATTTTCCACTATGATTTCTGGATTTGGCTTTATTCTAAAGCTTGGAGAATCTGTATGGGCTCCTATTATTTTAAACCCATCTTCCTCCAGCTCCCCCTTGCCTATGACAAAGGCTACTATGGCAGAGCTGTTTTTAATACAGTAGTATTTACCTTCCTTTTCAAGGTCCCACCTATCCTCCATTTTTAATTCCTTAAAATTATTTTCCTCTAATACCCTTACTAGCTCTTTTGTAGCATGAAATTGGCTTGGACTATTATAAATAAAATCAATTAGTCCATGGGCAAATTCTCTTGCTTTTTCCATATTACCACCCTTTCTATTTTTAGAAAAAGTACTCCAACATAAATTTGTTGAAGTACTTTTTCTCCTATTCTTCGTCATCTATATCATATTCATCATAATAATAATCATCATAGTCATCTTCATCTTCATAATCTTCATACTCGTCATCATAGTATTCTTCATAATCATCATAATCTTCTTCATCACCAAATAGTGCGTAGAAGGCTTCTGATACAATTTCAAATTCCTCATCATCTTCGATATTTTTAAGGTCTAATCCATTTTCATCTTCTGAATACCTGTATATATACACTTCTTCTCCATCTTCTGGCAATAAGGCAATATATTCAATATCCTCTACTTCAAAGGTTCCTAATACATGGCATTCTACCTCTTCTCCATCATCCAAAACCAAGGTTATATGCTCATGGTCGTGGTTGTGGTCATGGTTATGGTCATGGCTCATAATCAATTCTCCTTCCATTTAATATTTAATAACACCTTTATATTACCCAATAAAAAGGCACATATAGATAAAAATTATAATTATTAAATTATTTTATTTCCTTTAATACATTTAATAATAATTTATAGGTATTTTGGGTTGAAGTTATACTTAGTTTTTCCTGAGGAGAGTGTACATTATACATGTTTGGTCCAAAGGATATCATGTCTAAAGTACCACCAAATTTTTCATCAAATAGACCACATTCCAGACCAGCATGTATAGCTTCAACCTTAAGCTCTTCTCCAAAGGTCTCCTTATATACCTTCTTAAATATATCCCTAATTTTTGATTCTGCCTTAAATTCCCAAGCAGGATAGTCTCCATATCTTTCATATTCTCCACCTATTATTTCTGCCACAGCCTTTATCTTCATGGCAATACTATCCTTTAAGGATGATACAGAACTTCTAAGGGCAGATTCAACTACTACCTTATCTTCTGTCATTTTAACTATGGCCATATTGTTTGAGCTTTCAACCAGGCCTTCAATATCCTTGCTCATGGTATTTACACCTGTTGGTATAAGGGTTAGGGCTGCTACTAGCTTATTAAAGCTATCCTCAGTTAATACCCTTTCTATTTTTTCATCAAGCCTTTTAACTTCCAGCTGAAAGTCTGGATCTGCCTGGCCTAGTTCCTTCTTTATCTGTTCTTCTAAAGCTTCAATGGCTTGAAAGAAGGCTTCTTCAGCATCTTCCTTTAGGACAATTAATGCCTCAGCATTTCTTGGAATTGCATTGGTTTTTGAACCACCTTCTATTTTAGCCAGCTTAATATTACACTCATCCTTTACAAAGGCTAAAATCCTTGCAATTATCTTATTAGCATTTCCTCTACCCTTGTTTATATCTATGCCAGAATGGCCACCTTGAAGACCTTTTGTTTTTATTTGGTATACTCTTTCTCCTTCCTTTAAAGGCTCCCATTCTATGGGTATTGTAACCTTATTGTTTTCTCCTCCTGCACAGCTTACCAGCACAGTGCCCTCTTCTTCAGCATCTATATTTATTAAAATTTTGCCCCTTAAATCTTTTGGATCCAGGCCCTTTGCACCATCCATGCCAGTTTCTTCACTGGAGGTTATTAAAACTTCTAAGGGTGGATGGGCTATATCCTTTGATTCTAATATGGCTAAAGCCATGGCCACTGCAATTCCATTATCTGCACCTAGGGTAGTTCCATGGGCTTTTATGTAATCTCCTTCCACCTTTAATTTAATAGGGTCCTTTGTAAAGTCATGGTCTAGTCCTTCATCCTTTTCACAAACCATATCCATATGGCCCTGAAGGATAACTGTAGGACTGTTTTCATAGCCTTTTGTTGCAGGTTTTTTAATTATAACATTTAAGTATTTATCCTGTATAGTTTCAAGTCCCAATTCCCTGCCAAAATTAGCTAAATAATCGCTTATTTTTTCTTCATTGTAGGAACAGCGGGGTATCTTGGATATCTCTTCAAAATAATAAAATACCCTTTTAGGTTCCAAACCTTCTAATACTCTTGACACAAAATCACCTTCCCCTTATTAATCTGGTACAGATCATAGTTTTCCTTCCCAAAGACATCTATATACTTTAGGTATATTTTTTGCCCCTCCCTTAGCTTAACACCTTCAATGCTTAATTTAGAGTCAATAATATTATCCCTTAGAAAGTATAAGGAAAGCTTAGGTTTTTCACCATCATAATCCAAATCGAAGGCTATAAGGTCTATTAAGGCTAAGGAATTTTTATCTATTATGTCTTTTAGTTTTGGTATATACTTTTTCTTAATATCCATACTTTCTAAGCCTATGTCATACCTATCTAATTCTATAGAAATATCATAAATTCCTTCTACTTTTTCTATACTTTGAATTTTTAATTTTAGCCTTCCTCCATCTTTAATTTTAGATGTAGTCTTATATATATTGAAGGTGGAACCCTTCCCCATTAGCCTT
>JAAYFE010000004.1 GCA_012728365.1 Tissierellia bacterium | reverse complement strand
GGTATAGGCAACTCCTACAGACATTATACCCGAGTACATAATTGGCCCCTTAGAGGCTATTATATTACTAAGTTTTGGTTCTTCTGCAATAAAGGCTGCAATTAAGGATAAAATACCTGCAGTTATAAATTGTACACAGGACAGTTTAACTCCATCTACCCTATCAACATACCTGTCCACTATTATTATATGTAAGGCCCAAAATAAAGTACCCATAAGGACTATGGCATCACCTTTTTCCATAGAAAAGCCTTCCTTAATGCTTAAAAGATACAGGCCAATTAGGGCTATTAAAACCCCTATCCAGGTATATAGCTCTGTTTTTTTACCTACAAGTATCCCGATTATAGGAACCAGGACCATATAAAGGGCTGTAATAAATCCTGCTTTACCAGCAGTAGTATATACTATGCCATACTGTTGAAAGGAAGCTCCCAAAAATATGGCACATCCACAAAGGATGCCACCAACAATCAAATCTCTATTTTTAAAGCTTAAGTTGGAAGATTTTTCACTATCCTCTTTTCCTCTATTTACTTTATCAAATATAAATATGACAAATAGTAGAGATAAAGCTCCCAGTAGGAATCTTGATGCACCAAAGGTAAAGGGTTCTATATAATTCATTCCAAGTTTTTGAGATACAAAGGAAGTTCCCCATATAATGGCTGTAATAAGCAGTATTAAGCTTCCCTTTATATTCTTCATTGATCCACCTTCCAATTAGTATTATTTTGTAAGTATATTTATTATTTCTTCTAAGGAAGAACCTTTGGCAATTTTAAAGCTACCAGATTTAAGTTTTTTTTCAACGCCCATTTGGATAACCTTATTTATGAATTCATTTTGACTATCAATTAGATTATTTGCTACTAAAATATTTCCAATTTCCCCTGGAAGGGTGCCTGATGGTATTTCTATATATACTATTTGACCCTCTGCTTCATCCTTATCATCTTCTTTATTTTCTTCTGATTCAGGATCTTCTTGATCTTCTACATAATCACTAAATTCATCTACTATAGATTCATCACTTGTTTCTGTTTGTACATTTGAATTTTCAATATCCATAGCAAATAGGCCTTCTAATCTCCAATTTATAACTAAGACTACAATAGCAATAATTGCAACCATCAATATGTATTCTGTAGCGTCATATAGGAAGTCTTTTATCTTGTCACCAATATTTTTCATAATATCACCTCAACCATAACTATTTAGGGGTTTACTTCATAAAATTTGTATTATATTATAATTATAACATAACAATAGAGAAAAGGTGATATAAGTTTGAAAAAAGTAATAATTGACAAAAATGACAGTGGACAAAGATTAGATAGATTTCTTAAAAAATACCTAAAGGATGCCCCCCTAAGCTTTATATATAAGATGTTGAGAAAAAAGAATATTAAAATTAACAACCAAAAAGGAAAACCTGACACCATTATAAAGGAAGGGGACATTGTTCAATTTTACCTGTCAGATGAAACAATTGAAAAGTTTAGGGGTAGCCAAAAAGTTAAAAAAAGCAAATTTTCATTAAATATAATTTATGAAGATGAGAATATAATTTTAATAAATAAGCCTGTAGGCCTTCTCTCCCATTCGGCCAATAAGGAATATGGTAATAATGTAGTTGATGGAATGATTCACTATTTATATGAAAAGGGAGAATACAATCCTAGAGTGGAGAAGAGCTTTAAGCCTTCTATATGTAATAGGTTAGATAGAAATACCAGTGGTATAATAATTGGTGCAAAAAATTCCCAAGCCTTAAGACAAATAAATGCTTCTATTAAGGAGGGGAAAATCCATAAGTATTATAAGACCATAGTAAAGGGTGAGGTAAAGGAAGAAGGAATATTTGAAGGATATATAATAAAGAATGAAGAATTAAATAAAGTAAAGGTCTTAGATCAAGAAGGAGAAGATGCAAAGAAGATACTTACTAAAATTAAAGTACTAAAGACTATAAAAAAATATTCCTTATTAGAAATAGAGCTTATTACAGGAAGGACCCATCAAATAAGAGCCCATTTATCAAATATAGGCCATCCAATTATAGGAGATGTAAAGTATGGAGATAAGGTTGTAAATAAATACTTTAGAGAAAATTATGGACTAAATGGTCAGTTTCTTCATGCTTATAAAATTGTATTTTCTGAAATAAAAGGACCTTTAAATTATTTAAAGGGAAAGGAATTTATTGCAAAAGCAGGAAATAGGTTTTCTAAAATTGAGGAGGACCTATTTGGTAGTTAATAATGGAGGTGTTAAGGGTGGGGACTAATATTAAGGTAAATGTTGAAGGAGTTGGAGAACTTATTGTCAATGAAGGTTCTACCTTACAAGAAGTTGCAATAAGGGCCTATGGTAATGATTATAAAAAGTATTTAGGAGCCAGGATCAACAATGAAGTATACCATCTTCACAAAAAAGCCAAGGATAGGATGAATATAAAATTTCTTGATATAAGCCATGAAGATGGCTACAGAATATATACAAGAACCATAACCCTAGTATTTATTATGGCTTGTAAGGAACTTTTTCCAGAAAATACTGTTACTATAGAGCAGTTTTTAGGTAAAGGACTATATGCAGCCTTTGAAGATGGAAAGTCCATCAGCTTTTCTGATATTGAAAATATAAAGGAAAAAATGGTTGAAATTGTAGAAAAGGATCTGGATATAAAAAGGGAAAAGCTTCCCTCTAATGAAGGCATATCTCTATTTGAAAAACATGGCCACCATGATAAGGTTAGGCTTTATAAAACCTTGGACAAGGAAGAAATAAGTATTTATAGGGTAGGAGATTATGTAGATGGATTTCATGGCTTTTTAGCACCATCAACAGGCTATGTAAAACTTTTCGATTTAAAATACTATTATCCTGGGGCAATAATATTATTTCCAACTCCTGAAAGTAAGGATAAAATACCTGTATTTAAGGAACAGAAAAAGCTTGCCAAGGTATTTGATGAAGCTAATAGGTGGGCTCATATACTAGACTTAGCCTATGTTGGCTCCTTAAATGAAAAAATATTAAATGGTGATATAGGAGAAGTTATAAGGGTTAATGAAGCCCTCCATGAAAAGAAGATTGGTAAAATTGCAGATTTAATATGTGAAGATGATGATATAAATATAATACTTGTGGCAGGACCTTCATCTGCTGGAAAAACTACATTTGCACAAAGGTTAGCAGTCCACTTAAGGGTAAATGGGAAAAGGCCTATTGCAATTTCTGTAGATGATTACTTTGTAGATAGGGAAAGAACTCCTCGAAAAGAAGATGGACAATATGATTTTGAATCCATTGAAGCAATAGATTTAAAGCGTTTAAATGAAGATTTAATAGCCCTTTTGGAAGGCCATGAGGTGGAACTACCTAAATTTAACTTTATAACTGGCAGAAGTGAAAGGTCTGGTCGTAAGATCAGGGTAGACAAGGACCACCCAATTATTGTAGAGGGAATCCATGGACTTAATCCAAAGTTAACAGCCCATATACCAGATAAGAACAAGTTCAAAATATATATTTCTGCCCTAACCCAATTAAATATTGATGCCCACAATAGAATTTCTACTACTGATACTAGGCTTATACGAAGAATGGTAAGGGATTATAAATTTAGAGGAAATGATATATTTAGAACCTTTGAACTTTGGGAAGGAGTTGTGGAAGGGGAAGGTATAAATATATTTCCATATCAGGAAGAAGCAGATATAATGTTTGATACTGCCCTGGTATATGAGCTTTCTGTTTTGAAAAAATATGCAGTACCCCTATTAAAACAAATTGATAAAAGTAGCCCTTATTATTCAGAAAGTAAAAGACTTTTAAAGTTTTTGGATTACTTTTTAACTATAGAGGATGAAAGTACTATTCCAGCCAATTCAATATTAAGGGAATTTATAGGAGGTGCAGATATAAACGTTCATAAATAATAGGGGGGATATTGATGAATAAACTTTTAGAAAGATTAATAGAGAAGAATAGATACTTGGTTCAATATGGACAAGTAGCTAGTTACATACCAAAGCTTAAAAGCGCAAATCCTGAAGATATTGGAATTTGTATACTTGATATGGAGGGAAATATATACTGCAGTGGAGTTTATAATAAAAAATTCACAATCCAAAGCATATCTAAGGTAATAGCTCTTATGTTGGCTTTAGTAGATAATGGAGAGGAGGAAGTTTTTACAAGGGTAGGTTTAGAGTCTACAGATGAGCCCTTTAACTCCTTCTATAAATTAGATTTATCCCTGGAAAACAAACCAGCAAATCCAATGATTAATTCAGGGGCTATTGTAACCACTTCCTTGATAAGGGGAAGTTATGAAGAAAAATTTAATAAAATACTTAACACCATTAGGAAAATAACCAATAACAATAATATAGGATACAATAAGGAAGTATATGAATCAGAAAAGGAGACTGGAGATAGAAATAGAGCCATAGCTTATCTGTTAAAAAATAAGGGATTATTAGAAGGGGATGTGGAGGAAGTTTTAGATGTTTATTTTAAACAATGTTCCATAGAATTAGATCTAATAGACCTTGCTAAAATTGGTCTTTTTTTAGCCAATGGATGCAAGACCCTGGATGGAAGCTACCAAGGATGTAATACTGAAATTGCCACTATTTTAATAGCTGTTATGACCACCTGTGGCATGTATGATTTTAGTGGAGAATTTGCTGCCAGGGTAGGCATACCATCAAAAAGTGGAGTTTCTGGAGGAATACTTTCTGTTGTACCAAATAAGTATGGAATTGGCATATATGGCCCAGCCCTAGATGACCATGGAAATTCCATAGCAGGTTTTGGTATACTAAAGGACTTGTCTAATGAATTGGGCCTTAACATATTCAAAATTTGTGGTAGGAATTAATATTGATGCATATATGGGATAGTTAATTAATATATTTATATTAAAAGGAGGCAGTTGGCACAAATTTTGGGGCTGAGGGGAAAAGAGTGAAGAGGTTTTTAATCTTATTCATTGGGGTAGCAGTGGTTTTAAGGGCTTTTATCCTGTCAGGAAACATATTTTCTTATCACACTAGTATTTCAGACAGGGAATTTAGGCTTGTTTACTCAGGGGAGATAACTACTTTAAACTATCTAACCACTGCTACAGCCAATGAATTTTCATTACTTGCAAATTTTGTAGATCCATTAGTTGAATATGATAGATTTGGTAAAATTCAACCAGCCTTGGCAGAAGAATGGACTGTATCTGAAGATGGTTTAATTTGGACCTTTAAGCTTCGCCAAGGGGTAAAATGGGTTAACCATGAAGGGAAGGTATACAGTCCTGTTACAGCCCAGGATTTTGTAGATGGACTTAAGTATGTACTTACCAGTGACAATAACTCTAAAACAGCAAATATAGTATACAGTATGATAAAAAATGCAAAGGAATACTATGAAAAGGAAATAAGAGACTTTAACCAGGTTGGTGTAAAAGCCTTGGACAAATATACCCTTCAATATACTCTTATAAAGCCTATACCCTATTTCCTGTCAACTCTTACCTATACTTGCTTCTTTCCAGTAAATGGACAATTTTTAAAGGATGTAGGAGATAAGTTTGGTACTGATAACAGATACATTCTTTATAATGGTCCTTATATAATGCCCACTTATGAGGCCCACCATAGAAGAATTCTTGAGAAGAACAAGTACTATTGGGATAAGGATAAGGTTCATATAGATAAAATAATTATGACCTACAACAAGGAAGCAGGTGTCCTTGCACCTGAAATGTTCCTTAGAGGGGAAATAGACCATGTTAATATAGGACCTGACCTTATACATGAATGGATCAAGGATGAAAAAAAGAAAGATCTAATTAGGCCCAATAGGACCAATTTCTTTTCTTATTTTTATGCTTTTAATTTTAATCCAAATTTTCCAGAGGAATATGACCCTGATAATTGGGAAATTGCAGTGAATAATAAGAATTTTAGAAAGTCCATCTTTCATGCCCTAGATAGAAGATCTGCCCTGCTAACAGAGGAGCCCTATGAGCCAGAAAGTAGACTGCTAAATACTATAACTCCTAAGGGCTTTCTTTCAATAGGAGAAGTAGATTATACAGAATTAGAAGCCTTGAAAAAGTTTTCTCGAGAAGATTCCTTTAATGTAAAATTAGCCTTGGCCTATAAGGAAAAGGCCATGGAAGAGTTAAGGGGAGAAGTTAGCTTCCCAGTTAAGGTTTTAATGCCCTACAATACTGCTTCTAGACAATGGGCAAATAGGGCCCAGGTAATTAAGTATCAATTAGAAAGGGTCCTTGGAAGGGATTATATAGATGTAATTATAGAAGCTAAATCTCCTACAGGCTTTTTTGATAAAGTAAGAAATTCAGGAAACTATGGCTTAATGGAGCTAAACTGGGGTGCAGACTTTGCAGATCCTGAAACCTATACCCACCCCTTTAAGCGGGATTCTACCTTTAGCTGGATCTATTTGGCTAAGGCCTATGAAGGGGAAGGGGGCTATACTATTTATGAAAATCTACTGGAAAAGGCAATAGCTGAGGTAACAGATGTAAGTAAAAGATATAGTCTTTTTGCAGCAGCTGAAGCCTTCCTTATAGAAGAAGCCTTTGTAATACCCTATGCAGTAGGAGGTGGAGGTTATTCTGCCTCCAGGATAAATCCTTTTGAAATATCCTATTCTCCCTTTGGTGCCACATCTGGAAGATATAAGGGACTTAAACTTTTAAAAAGACCTATGAATATAGATCAGTATAAGAGGGAGCTTTACAGGTGGCAAATGGAAAGAAAAGGGCAGTTTGAAAGGGGAAGGGAATGATAAAATACCTATTGTCAAGAATATTACAGTCCATATTTACCCTATTTATAGTAATAACCATAGTCTTTGTTCTCATGAGATTCATGCCAGTGGAAGGATATTTAGGGGAAGGATATGATAAATTAGACCAAGTACAAAAAGAGATAATTCTTGAAAATTTAGGATTAAGGGATCCAATACATATACAGCTTAGTAAATTTTACAATCGGCTTATAAAGGGAGACTTGGGCGTTTCTATAACTTACAGGCCTGGAGTTCCTGTAGCTGATATATTAAAAGGAAAAATTCCCTATTCCTTAGGAATTGGCATGGCAAGCTTAGCTATTTCCTTTGTAGCTGGTATAAAATTAGGTACTGTTATGGCTGAAGATTTAGGGAAAATGTTAAATAGGCTGGGCAACCTATACATTATATTAGTAAATGCAGTACCTGCTGCCATCTACTATATTTTTCTTCAATTTTATTTAACAGATATATTTAAGCTACCAATGTTATTTTATGTAGATAAGCCTATTAGTTGGATTTTACCCATATTATCCTTGTCTCTAGGCACCACTGCTTCTTATGCCTTGTGGATGAAAAGGTATATGGCCGATGAGCTAAATAAGGATTATGTTAAGTTAGCAATATCTAAAGGTATGCCAATGAAGGATGTCATTAAAAAACATGTTTTTTTAAATGCCTTTGTACCTATGGTTCAATATCTTCCAGCATCTATACTATTTACCATATCTGGTTCCATTTACATAGAATCCCTTTATTCCATACCAGGTATGGGAGGCCTTTTAGTAGAGGCCATACAAAGGCAGGATACTCCCTTAGTAGAAGCAATAGTACTTATATATTCTTTTATGGGAATTGTTGGCATGTTTTTTGGAGATATATTTATGGTCATGCTGGATCCAAGAATAAGACTAGGAAAAAGTGAAGGAAGAGTATGATGAAAAATTTAAAATATTCCTATTGGACTTCAACAATAGAAGCCTTTAAGAAAAACAAGCTGGCCTTGTTTTTTTTATATACTATAATTGGCCTTATAGCCTTTATTATTATTCAACCTTATTTACCAAATCAAAAATCCCCTGTTGCCATTTATATAGACAAAGCTACAGGCTTTCAGCTTATAAATAGGCCTCCAAGTAAAGAATTTTGGTTTGGAACAAATTCCATAGGACAGGATATGTGGGCTAGAATTTGGGCCGGTACTAGGATGTCTCTATTAATAGGCTTTACTGTAGCCTTATGGGAGAATTTTATTGGCCTTATGGTGGGACTGGTTTGGGGCTATGTAAGAAGGCTTGAAGGAATTATTTCTACTATATATAATGTCTTAAATAATATACCTAAGACCATAATACTTATACTACTGGCTTATACCTTGAAGCCAGGTGTATTAACAATCATATTTGTAATGTGTATAACTGGCTGGCTTGATACAGCAAGGCTTGTAAGAAATTTAGTAGTTATAATTAGGGATAGGGAGTATAATATAGCTTCAAGAATACTTGGAACCCCTGGTTATAGGATAGCATATAAGAATATATTACCCTATTTAGTTTCAACATTAGTTTTAAAGATAAGCTTATCCATTCCTGCAGCCATAGGCTATGAAGTGTTTTTAACCTATATTGGCCTAGGCCTTCCGGTAGGCATTCCATCTTTAGGAAATCTTATTAATGAAGGCAGAGGATATATAACAGTAGCCTCCCTAAGGTATCAGCTAATGATTCCAGCAATAGTACTTTCCATAATAACAGTCTCCTTTTATACAGTAGGCAATGCCTTTGCTGATGCTTCAGATCCAAAAAATCACTTTTAATGGGGTGTTTTATTGAGAGAAAAAAAGCCTTTACTATCTATTGAAGATTTAGTCATAAAGTTTCAACTTAAAGACCAAATTGTAGAGGTCATAAAAGGCCTTTCTTTAAACTTGTATAAAGGAGAAAGTTTGGCCATAGTAGGAGAGTCTGGTGCAGGAAAATCTGTCCTTGTAAAATCCCTAATAGGAGTATTAGACAAAAATGGTTGGATAGATGCTGGTAAAATATTATATAAGGGAATGGATATAGCTAAATTTAAATCAGAAGATGAATGGCTTAAAATAAGGGGCAAGGAAATAGCCATGGTCTTTCAAGAACCCATGACAGCCTTAAACCCATTAAGGACTATAGGCAGCCAAGTAGAAGAGGCTATAGTATTACATCAGGGATTAAGGGGAAGGGAGGCAAGAAAAGAAGCTATAAGAATACTTGAAGATGTAGGTATTAAAGATGCAGATAAGCTGTATAAAAGATACCCTCATGAGTTTTCAGGAGGTATGAGGCAGAGGGTGGTCATCGCCATTGCCCTTGCCTGTAAGCCCCAAATACTCATATGCGATGAACCCACTACAGCCTTAGATGTAACAATACAGGCCCAAATATTAAAATTGTTAAATAGATTACAGGAAGAGTATAATTTAACCATCTTGTATATTAGCCATGATTTAGGAGTAGTGGCAAAGGTAGCCCACAGGGTAGCAGTTATGTATAAAGGAAAGATAATAGAAGTAGGTAATGTGAAGGATATTTTTTATAGACCAAAGGATCCTTATACCATATCCTTGTTGTCTAAGTTGCCTTAAGTACACTGATATATAAGCCTATGGAACATAAAAACAAGACCCTTCACCTTATCTTAAATTTATTCAATGGGTCTAATATAGAGTCAAAGGTTGGAGCTGATTATATGCAAAAGCAAGAAGTAATATTAGACATAAAAGACTTAACAGTAGAATATGGAAGGGGAAGGAAAAAATTTAAGGCTATAGATGGGGTAAGCTTTTCTATCTACAGGGGGGAGATATTTGGTCTAGTAGGAGAAAGTGGTTCAGGCAAGACCACTATAGGCAAGGCCATATTAAGGATTGTTAAGACAAGTGGAGGAAGCATAGTTTTTAAGGGAAAGAAGATTAATGGTAAAATAGACAGAAAATTAGATAGGGAATTAAAAAGAAAGATACAGATGGTATTTCAGGACCCTATGGCATCTTTAAACGAAAGGGCAAAGATTGACTATATTGTGTCAGAAGGACTATACAATATAAGAAATTTCATTGATGAGAACCATAGAAGGAAAAAGGTAGAAAAAATACTTTTAGACGTGGGCCTCTTACCTGAACATGCCAACTATTTTCCTCATGAATTTTCAGGAGGTATGAGGCAGAGAATAGGAATTGCCAGGGCCCTTATAATGGAACCTGAGTTTTTAATACTTGATGAACCTACATCAGCCCTAGATTTATCTACTAGATTTCAGATTATAAATTTATTGAAGGAGCTGAAAGAGAAAAGGAATCTTACCTATCTTTTCATAACCCATGACTTATCCCTGTTAAGAAGCCTTGCTCACAGGGTTGCAGTAATGTATAAGGGTAAAATTGTAGAATTAGCCCATACTGAAAAGCTATTTAAAAATCCAATCCACCCCTATACCAAGTCCCTAATATTTGCTATACCAATACCAGACCCAATGGAAGAAAGAAATAAGCTTCAATACATGTATGATCCTTTATCTTATGCATATGAAAATAAACCTCCTAAACTTATAGAGGTTGAAGAAGGACATTTTGTGTTAAAATGAAGGGTGTAAATATGAATATTATGGTACTTAATATGCTATAATAAAATTTAAACAAACAAAGGAAGAGGGATAATATGAGCAAAAAGGCACTGATATTTATCTTAGTTTTAATAATTATATTTACTGTAGCATGTACTAGGGGAGAAGATAGGGAAGAAAATTCAAATGAAAATATGGACAATGGATCTATAGTTGGAGAAAATGGGGAAGATGAAGAGGAAGTAGATGAAATTCAAGAAATAATTGACAATATGGCTTTAGAGGAAAAAATAGGCCAGTTATTTATATTTGGAATAGATGGTACTAAAATAGATGAGCAAATAATTGAATTAATTCAAGAATATAAGGTTGGAGGCTTCATTTTTTTTGGGGACAATATAGTTGGCCCTGATCAAACTGTAAGCCTGTTGAATGATATAAAAGGGAAAAATAGTGCTAATCCACTGCCTCTATTTTTTGCTATAGATGAAGAAGGAGGCCAGGTTTCCAGGCTTTCAGGTATATTTCCATCCCTGCCTAGTGCTGGTACCATTGGCAGCCTAAATAAAGGTGATGTTTCCTATGAATTTGGAAAGCTTTTAGGACAGAGACTAAAAACCATTGGATTTAATATGGACTTTGCACCAGTTTTAGATATAAATGCAAATCCTAAAAATCCTGTTATAGGTAATAGGGCCTTTGGTTCCACTAAGGAGGCGGTAGTAGATAATGGCATTAAGGTTATGGAGGGAATAAACTCAGAAAATATAATATCTGTAGTCAAGCATTTTACAGGCCATGGAGATACTATGGTGGACTCCCATATTGACTTACCTGTAATAAACAAGACCTTAGCAGAGCTAAAAGAACTTGAATTGGCACCCTTTGAAAGGGCAATTGAAGAGGAAGTAGATGGTATAATGATAGCCCATATACTTTTTCCAGCACTAGATAATAAATTTCCTGCTAGCTTATCTCAAAATATAATTGCTAACTTATTAAGGGAAGATTTAGCCTATGATGGAGTGATCATTTCAGACGATATGACCATGGGGGCAATTGTAGAAAACTATACGGTAGAAGAGGCGGCTGTAAGGTTTTTCACTGCAGGTGGAGATATAGCCCTTATTTGCCATGGATATGAAAATATGATAAATGCCTATAATAGAGTGAAGGAAGAAGTTTATAAGGGTAATTTAAAAATTGAGGACATTAATAAGAAGCTATATAGAATTATAAGCCTTAAAAGGAAATATAATCTATCTGACAGTCCAGTTGAAGATTATGATATAGAAGCAGTAAATAGGAATACTGAAAGCTTTTTAAATAAAATAAGGTAAATACCTTAACAGTCAATTGTCTCTTAAGAAAGGAGAATTTTAATGGATAGAATCCTATATGTAGGGCCCTACAATAATTTAATGTCTAAAGAACTGTTTAATAAGGCTGTTTCCTATTTAAAGGCAAATAAAGGCTATAAATTTTATTATATACTACCTAATGGAAAACTCCTTGTAAAATATAGACAAGAAATTTTAAATAGGGTTGAAAATGCTTTTGATGTGAATCTTTTTACCTTTGACAATATAGTGGACAGGCTATTAAAGGATAAATTTTATATAAATGTAGATAGGGAAACTAAGGAAGCCATTATTAGAAGTGTTTTAAAGGATTTAAGGGATGAAGGGAAACTATCTTATTATTATGATATTTCCTTTAAAAAGGGGTTTGCAAAGGCAGTATCAGGCATTATAGGGGAGATAAAAAGGTCCTTGGTAACCTATGAGGATTATTTAAACAAATGTCCAGCTAGTCCCTTTTATACTGAAATAGGATTTATATATGAAGAATATGAAAAAAAGCTACAAGAACACAACTTAATTGACAGGGAAGAAAGCTTTATGAAAGCTTTAGAGATACTAGAAGAGGATTTAAGTTTTTTTGATGGATTAGACTTTATAATCATTGACTACTTTTTTGATTTTAGACCTCAAGAGCTTAAGCTGTTAGAAAAAATAACTGAAACTAACTGTTCCATATATATTAATATGCCCTTTAATAGGGGGGAAAATTTTAAAAGCTTTACTAATACTTTGGGTATTCTATCTAAAATGGGATTTGCCATTGAAGAAGTAAAAGGGGAAAGACACGATAAATTTGAAGAACTGGCCAGTATATTGTTTACTAAAGATAATAAGGTAGTAGATCTAAGTGAAAATATAAATATTATAAAGGCTGCAAATAAGTATCTAGAAATAAAAAAAGTAGCAGAAGAAGTTAAAAGGCACTTTGCAAAGGGAGTTTCTTTAAAGGACATGGCTATAGTCCTTACCAATGATGAGCTTTATAAGGACATATTATTCCAGGTATTTGGAGAAGAAAGGATTCCTATAAGTTTAGATAAGGAGATTAGTTTAATAGAAATTCCATTATTGAAAGAGCTAATACAGGTGTTGGAAGTTAAAAAATATAATATGGATAGGAAAAGTATTATAAATAGGATTAAGAGCAGCTACTATCCCCTTGTTAATAAAAAGGAAAGGGAGTATATTGAATATATTTTAAGGATAGGCAGTATAGGGGAACTTAAAAAGCATAAGATGGACCATATAATAGGTACCATAGAAGATGAAGCAAATACTATTCCTGCTAGGGCTACTGTGGTGGAATATGTCAATTTAGCACTTGAAATAATACAAAAATATAAGGTAGAAGAGGGTATCTTAAATATATATAAAAGGACCAAGGATTATAATTTAGCCAATAGAGATTTTTCAGCCCTAAATAAGCTTAAAGAAATACTAAATTCCATCAGTGGAATATTGTCAGCCATAGAGGAAGAAGTAACCTTAGAGGATTTTATTGATATATTATCTAGTTATCTGCAGAATGAAAGCATTGTTGAAATACAAGGCAACATAGATGGATTAGATATACTTACTCCTATTACTGCTAGAGGCAGAAAATATCAAGTTCTATTTGTAATTGGAATGAGTCAAGGACATTATCCTAATATTATGCACAAAAGCTTTTTCTTTAAGGAGGATAATTATAAGGACCTTAAGTATATAGGTCTTGATGTGAAAAATTATTATGAAATATTGGACAAGGAAGCCTTAATGTTTACAAATATTATTGCATCATGTAGCCAAGTCTTATACCTTTCATATTCTGAGGATTCAACAGAAGATGAAAAATCTATTGAGTCCATATTTTTAGATGAAGTATTTAATAGGCTTAAGGGAGATAAAAAAGAAGCTAAGGCTAAATTAGAGGCCATAGAAATAGATTATTTATTTAAGGAAAGGGCAGAGGATATTAGTACAGAAAGGGAATTGCTTGAATATATTTTAAGAAAGCATACTGAGGGAAATTTAGATAAAGAACTATTAAATACCTATGGCAGCATAGATAGAAATGTCTTTGAGGAAATTAATATGAAAATTAAGTGTGAGCTATATAGGGATAGGGAAGATTTTAATGAATATAAAGGATTTATTGCAGATGATAATGTAAAAGAGGATTTATATAATATACATAAAGATAAGGTGTACTCTATCTCCTATCTGGAAACCTATGGGCAATGTCCCTATAGATTTTTATTAAGCAAGGTACTAGATGTGGAAGAGATGGAAAGGGAGTATGAGGAATTTACTGCATTAGATTTAGGAGTGGCCAAACATGAGCTTTTGAAGGAATATTACCTAGAATATTATGAACAGATTAAGGATTATATACTTTATGATAAGGACTTTAATATAGATGAGACCTATAATTTTATACTTCAAGGCCTTGAAGAAAAAATATCAGCCGGCTCCACTAGGATAGATTATTTAGAGAGGAAACTTATTGTGTTAAATGGTGCAAATCAGCTTTTAGAATTTATAGCTAATGATATCAATAGGATGAAAGGCTATAAAAGTAAGGTTCTTCCCTATGGTTTTGAAGTACCTTTTGGGAAGGACAGGGTATTTGAAATTAAATGTGAAGATAAGAGCATATTATTTACTGGAATTATAGATAGAATTGATAAATATGTAGATGAGGACAAGTATATTCTTATTGATTATAAAAGCAGGCCAGGAGGTACAAGTACAATAGAGGATATAAAGAAAGGGTTAAGCTTGCAGTTGCCATTATATATAATGAGCCTGGGGGACAAGGAAGTGGCTGCTGGGATTTATGGTATTATATCCAATGGAAAGTTTGTGGAAACCATAGTCCTTGATGCTGAAGCGGAAAATATTGGCCCAGCAGACAAAAAAGGTTTTATGGATGAGGAAGAACTAAAGGCACTTTTAGACCATACAAGAAGTTATGTACTAAGCTTCATAGAAGCCATACACCAGGGGGATTTTTCCATTAATCCAAAAAAATGTGTTCCTTATTGTGCCTATAAGGATATATGTAGATACAGAAAGGGGCTAGAGGCTAAATGATAAGGATAGATGAGCAGATCCAAGCCATTACCACCATAGATGAAAATTTAGCAGTAAATGCTGGGGCAGGTACTGGCAAAACAAGGGTCTTAACAGAAAGATACCTATACATTTTAGAAAATGGCAAGCTTGAAAAAAATAAGGAAGTAGAATCAATAGTTGCCATAACCTTTACTAAAAAGGCAAGCCAGGAAATGAAGGAAAGAATTAGGGAGGCTATAAGAGGAAAATTTTCCCAGGATAAGAAATGGATGAGATTTTATAACGATATGGAAAAGGCAAATATATCCACTATTCATAGCTTTTGTGCCAATATGTTGAGGGAAAATGCCTTAAAAATAAATGTAGATCCTATCTTCAGCATCCTAGAGCCTAATGAGGCAGATAAGATTTTAAATGATGCCATAAAAGATATTTTAATAAGGACTTTGGAAGAAGATGAAGTTTTACTTAATATGATGTTATATTTTAAAAAAGAAAAAATAGAATATCTATCTAGGGACATAAAAAATATATATTATAAAATTAGGAACGGAGGCTATTCCATTGAATATATTAAGGGCAAAACCTATGAATACTTAAATAGCATCAACCTAACTAAAGAGGATTTAAATGGGCTGGTGGAGGATATAAAGGACAAATTTATATATCTTATGAAAAATACCAGGAAAGACAGTAAATTTAATAAATTAAAAGGTCAAGAGGAATGGATAAAGTTTTATGAAGGCAACTATTCCCAAGAAGAATTTTACCCAATTTTAGAGTATCTTTATGAAAATATGGGTTCAGCAAAAAAATTACAAGACATAATAAATGGCCTTAAAAGCTCCATAGAAAAAGTTTTTCAAATAAGGGAAAAGGAATTTTCCTGGTGCTATGATATGTTTTTTAAGCTCCTTGAAAATACCCATGAGGAATATAATAGAAGAAAGAATGACTTGGGAGCTTTAGATTATGAAGATTTGCAGATTTTAACCTTAAAATTGTTAGAGGATGAAGCTGTAAGGAGAGAATACCAGAATAAGTATAGATATATAATGATAGATGAATTTCAGGATACAAATGAACTTCAAAAGAAGATATTCTATAAATTATGTTCTAGGGAAAGTTTACTTGATAGGAACAATTTATTTGTAGTAGGGGATCCAAAACAGTCCATATATAGGTTTAGAGGGGCCGATGTAGATGTATTCTATCAAGTAGTTGAAGATATAGAAAGGGTATCGGGTAAAAGGGCCATAGATTTGAGTATTAATTTTAGAAGTGTAGATACCATACTTAATTTTGTAAATAAGGTTTTTTCTAAATTAATGGGTCCTAGATATATTGCCCTAAATTATACACATAAATCTCCAAACCCTATAGATGTGGAAATCCTTGAAAAGAAGGATATACAGGTACCTGAATCCTTCACAAGATCAGAATATGAAAAATATGTGGAAAGCAGGCTTATTGCAGGTAGGATTAAGGAGCTGGTTGAGGAAGGAAGGTTTAAATATAGGGATTTTTGCTTATTGTTTAGGGCTTCCACAGATGATAGTATATATGAAGATGCTTTACAGGAATTTGGCATTCCTTATTATAATGTAGGTGGCAAGGGCTTTTTTGAAAGCCAAGAAATAAAGGATTTAATTAATGCCCTTAAGGCCATAAGCAATAGATATGATACTATTGCCACCATTGGTTTTCTAAGAAGCCCTATGATAGGTTTATCAGATCGGACAATTTACTGGCTTTTACGCAATAAGGAAGCTTCCTTATATGATACTTTAAATAAAGATATAAATAATATTGAGGAAGATGAAAGGATTAGGGTAGAGAAAGCTAAAAGTATACTAGATGAGTTTATGGTTAAAAAGGATTTTTATGGTGTATCCCTATTACTCAAAGAGCTGGTACATAGGACCTTATTTAAGGAATATCTATTACTGAAGCCTAATGAAAGGCAGATGGTACTTAATGTGGAGAAGTTTATGGATATATGCAATGAATTTGATAGATCTAGTACCAGTTCCCTAGAGGATTTTATTGACTATATAGAAGAAATTAAAAATTCTAGAGAGGCTGATGAGGCTAAGGCTAAAATATATTCAGAGGATGCTGATGTGGTCAAGCTTATGACCATTCACAAGTCAAAAGGCTTACAATTTCCTGTAGTCATAATACCTCAAATGGCAAGGAAAAAGGCAAATGATTATTCCTTGGCCTTGTATCATAAAGATTTAGGCCTAGGACTAAGAATAGATAAATTATCTCCTTTAATAAATAGGATTAAAGAACAGATTGCCTTGGAAGAAGAGGAGGAAGAAAAAAGGATACTTTATGTTGCCATGACCAGGGCCAAATATAGGCTAATATTAGGTTGCCAAGGACAGAACAGTGGATTTAAAAAGATGATAAAGGATCTTATAAATACAGCTGATGTTTACTATATAGATAAGGAATATGAAAAGCCTAAGATAGACTCTCAAGTAAGGGAAATAGACATAGATTTATGTCCAAAACCCGTCAATTACAATGTATTTCCATTATTAAACAAAATTGATGGCTTTAATAAAAAGGCATTTGTAAACTTCAGTGTAAGCCAGTATCTAGATTTTGCTGAATGTAGAAGAAAATTTTATTTAAAATATTATAGAAATTTACCTATTGACCTAGACACAGGTAATGGAAGAAATATTGTTACAATAGATGCAATAACAAAGGGCAATATTGTACACAAGTTTTGCCAGCACTACAGAAAGGGAATAAATGAAAGGGATCTTTTAAGACAAGCTATTGATTTTTATGGAGTCTTATATTCAAAAGAGCTGGAGGAGGAATTGTTCCATTATATAAGAAACTATTTAGATCTATATGTAGAAGACTTTGATGAGTACTATACAGAAAAGGAATTCTTTTTAAAGGTAGCTTCTGGCTATATAAGGGGAACAATAGATAGAATAAATATAAGGAAGGGAAAATGTGAAATATTAGATTTTAAAACCAATAAAGTAATTGATCTTAATAGCTTAAAGGAAAAATACCAACCTCAGCTTAAACTTTATGCAAATGCAGTAAAGCAAATTACAGGTATGGAAATAAGGAGGGCAGCAATTCTATTTTTAGATACAAAGGATCTTGTAGAAGTAGATATAAGTGAGGAGGCTTTAAATAAAAATTTAGAAAGTATAAATAAATTCATAGCTTTTGTTAAGTACAATAACTTAATTGACCAATATGAAAAAAGGAAAAATTGTAAATTAAACTGTGAATATAGCATATTCTGTAAGTATGATTGGGGGGATAATAATGGAAAGTTATTTAGAACTAAGGGATAGTATAAAACTTTATATGAGGCGGGATATGCCAGCTAATCCTGTAGCCCTTATTGTAATTAATCATGGATTTGCAGAACACTTAAATCGTTATGATTATGTAACAAGGGTTTTAAATACAGCAAACTTAGGTGTCTATAGATATGATTTAAGAGGTCATGGAAGGACTAAGTCCAAAAAAGGCTATATTGAAGATTTTATGGATTTTGTAGAGGATGCTGATGAAGTTGTAAACTTAGCAAGGGCTGAATATCCTAATTTACCTATATTTATGTTAGGCCATAGTATGGGAGGTTTTATAAGCTTATGTTATGGAATAGATAAGCCAAATAAATTAAGGGGACAGATTTTTTCAGGGGCTGCCATAAGAAAGCTTCCAGTGATAAATGGTATAAAGGGCAATATAGTAAAGATATTAGGTGGCCTTATGCCAAATTTAAACATAAAAAATAATCTTTCAGAGGATATATGCAGCGTTAAAGAGGTTGTAGAAGATTATAGAAAGGATCCATTGGTACTAAAGGAAGCAAAACTTAAATTACATTGTGAGTTTTTAATAAGAGGTACTAAGTGGATAGAGAAAAATATAGGAAAATATGAATATCCTTGTTTAATAACCCATGGGGAAAAGGATAAAATAGTACCAAAGGAAGCATCTATTTACCTTTATAGTAAAATATCATCCAAGGATAAGGAAATAAAAATATATGATAATTTATATCATGAAATTTTAAATGAAAATGACAAGGATAAAATTTTATCAGATATAATAAACTGGATATATGAAAGGATATGAATTTATGTTAGTCATTGGAATACTATTTTTAATAATAGGCTTTACACTTATATTAACTGAAGCATGTATAATATATAAAGAAAAGGATGAAATTGTAATTAAAAGGGCCAAGGTTAACATAGAAAGCTGGTTTGTAAGGTATAAGCTGTTGGTAGGAATCCTATCGACAGTTTTAGGTATTTTTTCTATTATTAATTATATTGTTTACTAGAGCAGCCTTTCCTTAATAAGGGCTGCTTAAGATTACTTTTTTGCTTTAGGGGTATAAGTTCTATAGATGTCTTCTATAACATGTATTTTATTGAACTAGCCCCAATAATGTGATATAATATCGCCAAACGATATATTAGACCATCTAAATTTTAGGAGTGATTTATTTGCCATTAGAAAGGCTTTATGAAGAAATTTCCAGATATCTTTGGGAATGTAATAAAATTATTCATAAGAAAGGTCACAAGATTGCTACAGAATATGGTTTAACCTACGACCAATATCATCTTTTAATTTATTTGAAAAAATTAAAGACACCACCTACCATAAATGATATTTCAGATAAATTAAATCTTGCTCAAAACACCGTTTCTGAAAAGATTAGTCGTATGGAGGAAAAAGGACTAGTTAGTAGGGTTGATGATGATAATGATAGAAGGATTACCAGGGTACTTATTACAGGGAAGGGTTTAGATCTTATAGAAATTATCAAGAAGGAGAAAAGTAATAGGATTACCTATTCTGCCTTATCAAAATTGGATGAGGAGGAGGTCAATAATCTCCTTTTATATTTGGAAAAATTATATATTAGCCTACAGGAGGGAGACTATGATTAGAAAATTTATATCCTACTATAAACCCCACAAGAAATTGTTTTTTATTGATATGTTTTTTGCCTTTTTAATTTCAGCCATAGATTTAGTTTTTCCAATGGCTTCCAGAGAAATAATAAATAATATAATTCCAACCCATAGATTAGATTTGCTTATTAAATGGGCTGTTATACTAGGTGTACTAGTTGTCATAAGATATATAGGTAACTTTATAGTATCCTACTGGGGCCATGTTTTAGGAGTATATATAGAATATGATATGCGAAAGGAGCTATTTGCTCATCTTCAGACTCTGCCCTTTAGCTATTATGACAATACAAAAACAGGACATATAATGTCCAGGCTTGTAAATGATCTAAGGGATGTGGTAGAACTAGCCCATCATGGTCCTGAAGACTTATTTATATCTGCAGTAATGCTTGTTGGATCCTTTATACTTTTGATTAGGGTTAATTTAAAACTAACCCTTATAGTATTTGCTTTTATACCCCTAATAGTTGGGTTTATCATGTTAAAAAGGGCAAAAATGGAGGAGGCCTTTAGAAAGGTTAGGAGAAAAATTGCAAATATAAATGCCCACCTAGAAAATAGCATTTCGGGAATTAGGGTGGCAAAGGCCTTTACTAATGAAAAATATGAAATAAAAAAATTCCAAAGAAGTAACGATGAATATAAGGAATCAAGAAAAGAAAGCTATAAGGTGATGGGTGAATTTTTAGCTGGTATGGGTGCAGCTACAAACCTCTTAGACTTAGTAGTTATAACTGTTGGAGGTTATTTTGTTTATGATGGTACCATTACTGTAGGAGATCTATTTGCCTATACCATGTATATTAACTACTTTATGCAGCCCATAAGAAGGCTGGCAAATTTAATGCAACAGCTCCAAGAAGGTTTAACTGGATTTGAAAGATTTGTAGAGGTTATGGAAATAAAGCCCGATATAGTAGATAAGGAAGATGCAATAGAGCTTGGGGATGTTAAAGGACATATTGAATTTAAAAATGTATCCTTTAGCTATAAAGATGGTGAAGATACAGTTTTAGAAAATATAAATTTGGATATTAAGCCAGGAAAGACTGTAGCCTTAGTTGGCCCTTCTGGTGCAGGAAAGACTACTCTCTGCCATTTGATTCCAAGATTTTATGATATTGATGCTGGCCAGATCCTAATAGATGGCCATGATATTAGGGATGTAAAACTGGAATCATTAAGGAAGAATATAGGTATTGTTCAACAGGATGTATTCCTATTTACTGGAACAATAAAGGAAAATATTGCCTATGGAGATCCAAGTAAATCTGATGAAGAGATTATTGAAGCTGCCAAAAAAGCAAGTATCCATGATTTTATAATGTCCCTTCCTAAGGGCTACGATACCTTTATTGGAGAAAAGGGTGTTAAGCTTTCCGGAGGTCAAAAACAGAGAATTTCTATTGCAAGGCTATTTTTAAAAAATCCACCTATATTAATACTGGATGAAGCAACATCTGCCCTTGATAACCAGACAGAAATAATAATTCAAAAATCTCTTGAAAAGCTAGCAGAAGGAAGAACAGCTCTTGTAATTGCCCATAGGCTATCAACTATTAAAAATGCAGATGAAATAATAGTATTAACAAATGAAGGAATTGCAGAAAGGGGTAGCCATGAAGAACTGTTAGCTAGAAATGGATTATACAGTGAATTGTACAGATCCCAATTTAAAAAGGCTGTATAGATAGTGTCAAAAAAACCTAACCCTACATATTATGTATTGAATATGTAGGGGAGGTTATATTATGGAAATGAATTATCCAGAGCTGTATTATAGAATTTATCCTAAGGCTATAGATTCTATAAATAAATACTTAAAAGATAAACCAATGCCAGCAAATATAACAGAAGATGAACTAAGTTATTTAGTAGATGAAGTATATGAAAAGCTAGTATATGAGTGTCCAGAAATAGATGAAGATCCAGTAGAAAGAAGGAGTAGGTTTAGGTCCCTTCAAAGACAATTTTATGGAAGAAGAAGGCTGGCTAGGGATATTATAACCATAATAATCATTTCTGAATTGTTAAGAAGATTTAATCCATATATATTTGGTACTGAATACAATTATTAAATAGGCTATTTTAGCCTATTTTTTGTAACTTTTTTGTAAAGCAAAATTTTGGCGGATATAGTATTCTATAATTAGAGAAAAATATCTAATGATGACTTATTTGTAAAATAAGGGGGAGTAAAATGAAGAAAAAGAGGTTTTTGTTGGCACTTATTATAATTTTTGCATTTATATTTATTGGCAATTCATATTTGATCATAAGTAAATTAGGTTCGGATCTAGTAGAAGCAGATGGAATCCCAATTAAGGAGCTAGACCTGTATAAAAATTATGGGGAAAAGCGTGAGCTTTTAAATAAAAAAATTGAAGCTCTGGAAAAGGAAAAGGTCATAGATGTAGAAGAAGATGAAGATGAGGAAATAATTGATGAGGTTAAAGAAGTGGAAAAGGAAGAAAGTGCTACGGCTGAACCTGAAAAGGAAAAAGAGGATGCAGCTATAGTGGAGGAGGAAATAAATGAAGATAAAGAAGAAGC
This sequence comes from Tissierellia bacterium, assembly GCA_012728365.1. GTDB lineage: Bacteria > Bacillota > Clostridia > Tissierellales > Tepidimicrobiaceae > JAAYFE01. The sequence goes on along the minus strand of JAAYFE010000004.1, from coordinate 4,682 downwards.
CTCAGAAAACAAGGAAGTAGGAGAGCTTTGGCCTACAGAAGGCTCTAAAGAGAGAAAAGTTGCTTATCTTACCTTTGATGATGGTCCATCAAGTATAGTAACTCCCCAGATATTAGATATTCTTGCCCAGTACCATATCAAGGCCACTTTTTTTGTAGTTGGTAAATATGCAGAAAGATATCCTGATATATTAATACGTATCCATAATGAGGGACATGTTATAGGAAATCACACCTATAGCCATAATTACAATTATATTTACAAGAATATTTCTAATTTTGTAAATGAGTTAGATATTACCAGACAGGTATTTAAAAATATACTAGGAGAGGAATTTGAGACTGATTTAATGAGATTTCCAGGAGGTTCCTTCGATCCTTGGAAGTCATCCTTTAGAAAAAAGGTTACAGAATTAGGATATAGATATGTTGACTGGAATTCCCTAAATGGAGATGCAGAAGGCCACAACCTATCTAAAGAAATATTAATTGAAAGGTTTAAGAGCACTTACAGGGGGCAAAACAATCTTGTAATTCTAATGCATGATACAGATGCAAAATATACTACACCAGAAGCTTTACCTGCCATTATAGAATTCCTAATAGAAGAAGGCTATGAATTTTTAACATTGTAATTGGGGGTAATAAGATGAAGAACAAGAAAATTCTTGTGGTGGAGGATGAGGAGTCCATAAGAAAATTTGTAAAAATTAATCTTGAAAGGGAAGGCTTTACTGTTATAGAAGCTGAAACAGGGGAAAAAGCCTTGGAAATAGCTGAGACTGAGGACATAGATGTAGTTGTACTAGATATAATGCTTCCTGGTATTGATGGTTTCCAGGTGTGTAAAGAGTTAAGAAACAAATATAGTACCATAGGTATTATAATGCTGACGGCTAAATCTCAAGATGTAGACAAGATAATGGGGCTTGAATATGGCACCGATGACTATATGGTAAAGCCTTTTAATCCTTTGGAACTTGTTTTAAGGATTAAATCCCTCCTAAGAAGAATTGATGCCAACAAGCCTGAAAATGATGAAATAATAAGCTATGGCCCCTTTAAAATTGATAAGTATTCTAGACAATTTTTTAAAGATGGAAGACATATAGAGCTAACTCCTACTGAATATTCCATAATTAAACTTTTTATAGAAAACCCTGGCAAGGCCTTTACTAGAGATGAAATACTTAATTTAGTATGGGGATATGATTTTGTTGGAGATACTAAAATTGTAGATGTAAATATAAGAAGGCTTAGAAGAAAAATAGAAGATGATTCAAAAAATCCCTATTATATTGAAACTGTTTGGGGTGTAGGCTACAGGTGGAGAAGGGACCATAATCTGTCTGGAGGAGACTATGAAAAGTAGTATTAAAAAAAGGCTTGTAGGTAATTTTATGCTAATTATAATAATTACAGTACTTATAATTGAATTTTTTCTTTTTAGTGCAGTTAGAAATTATTATTATAAAAGCATTGAGGAAATACTATCAAATCAGCTTGCCTTTTCAACAGAATTTTATAGAAGGTACTTCTCCACCAGTTCCTTAGAAGATATTGTTATTGATGATGTGGACTTATTTTGGAGGCAGACATCAGCACAAGTGCAAATTTTAGATAATGAAGGAAAGGTAATGATGGATTCCATTGGCTCTGCCCATGAAACAAGCTTTATTACAACCAGTGATGTTTTAAACGCCCTAAAAGGTGATAGGGCTACTTGGATAGGAAAGGTAGACTATGATACAGAACCTGTAATAGCTGTATCAAGCCCTTTAAAGGCAGAAGGAGAAGTTGTAGGAGTTTTGAGGTTTATATCCTCCTTAAGGGAAACTAATAGGATAATTAGGAGCATATATAGGGTCTTAATTACATTAGGAATTATAGTAATAGTTATTTCTGGAATTGTAAGTGTCTTTTTAGCCAATTCAATTGTTCAACCCTTAAAGGAGGTAACAGAAGTTGCAGAAAAAATGGCAGATGGTCAATTAAAGGTAAGATCAAAAAAGAAGTTTGATGATGAAATTGGGAAACTATCTGATACTTTAAACTACATGGCCCAGGAGTTAATTAAAAAGGAACAGCTAAAAAATGATTTTATATCATCTATTTCCCATGAGTTAAGAACTCCTCTAACCTCTATAAAGGGCTGGGCTATAACCCTAAATTCTGCTAAAGTAGATGAAGGCTTATTGAAAGATGGACTTAATATTATTGAAAAGGAAAGTGATAGATTATCAGATCTGGTAGAAGAATTACTTGATTTTTCTAGGTATGTGTCTGGCAGGATTACAATAGAAAAGGAGGAAATGAGTTTAATTGAAGCTATAAATCAAGTTGGAAAACAGCTTAAACCTAGGGCTAAGGAAAAAAATCTAGATTTTTCAATTTCCTACCATTCAGATCTGCCAAACATCATTGGGGATGAAAATAGAATCAAGCAGGTGCTGATAAATTTACTTGATAATGCCTTTAAATTTACAGATGTGGGAGGAAAGGTTAGCTTAAGTGCAAGGCAAATTGATAATAATGTAGTTATTAAAGTAGAGGATAATGGGCCAGGTATTCACGAAGAGGATCTGCCCTATATTAAGGGAAAATTCTACAAGGGGAGAAATAGCAAGTCAAATACTGGATTAGGCTTATCCATATGTGATGAAATTGTAAAACTTCATGGGGGAAATATGGATATTAAGAGCAAATTAAATGAAGGTACAACAGTAATTGTAGCCCTGCCAATTAAGGGAGGAAATAGCAAATGAAAAAAATATTATTATTGATGGTATTTATAGTAGTTACAGCATTATTGACTGCTTGTGGTGTTGACAACTTGGAACTATCCAAGAACATTTCAGCACCAAAAAATATAAATTTACCAATTGAAGGCAGGTATGTTGTAGAGGAATTTAAACTTAGTACTGTAAGTGCAATGACAGAAGAAGAGGCAAAAGGCTATATTGGTAGGGAAGCTGTATTTCATGAAGATGTGGTTTTTGTAGGGGATAATTATTGTTATGAACCTAATTTTAAAATAAAATATGTTAAAGCTAAGGAGTATTTAATTTATCAATATAAAACTAATCCAGAATTTTTAAATATAACAGATGAAGAAATTCAAATAGTTTCCATATCGGGAGCAAAGCAGTTTTTCTATGATTTTATAAAGCTATCAGATGATGCCATTCTGGTAAATATAGATGGTGTATTCTTTTATTTAAGAAAAGCCTTTGAGGATGTTAAAATAGATAGGGCAGAACTGTATAGTGCTCCCCAGGAAATTACCTTAAGAACAGCTGATGCTGAAAGGGAAGCAAGTTTAGACTCTGCAATATTATTAGGATTAAAGTCCTTAAATTTAGAAGATGGACTTGAAAGTTGGACCTACAGGACCATCTTCATTAGAAGCCTTGATAAAAGTATAGTTAGCATTCAGGAAATGGAAAATATATTACTACCTAGGATGACTGGCTTTTGGAAGATAGAAGTAGAAAGGGAAGAGGTAGATGGAAAGGTAAATGATAGAATTAAAGCTTATCCTATAAATAGGGGGGCAGATATAAATATAAGAGTGGAAAGTGAAGAAATTTTTTCTATGGAGGAAGCTAAGCTTGATCCTAATAGTACTATAAGAAATATACTGTTTGTAGGAAATAACTATATATCCATAGAAAATATACATTATAGAAATAAGGGTCAAAGATATTTAGAGCTATATCCTGTTGATAATGTAGAAGAAGGTACCCCTATAAAGATTTCAGATATAATGGGGGAAGTTGGTAAGGAGGCTTTATTAGAAGGCTTCAATATGGAAATAGTTCCCAATAGTAGGGATAAAAATAAGGGGCTAATAAATTTTATACCAAAAGAAGAAAGCTTTGGATTGTTTAGAAGAAATGGATTTTCGATATTTAGAGGGAGAGTAAACTATATTAAAAATGGGGATTATGTGTATGAAGATTTTAATATTCCAACTATACCACCTAGGGAGCTTATAAGCTATGATGAATTATTTATACCCTGGAAGGAAATAAAGGCTAAAAAGCCAGATACTTTAGATGCTTTTACTTCTCCAAATGAGGATATAGTAATTATACTTACTAGACATGAAATTATCATATATCCAATAGAAGAAAATACTATAGGAAATGAGCCAATAGGAAAAGTTCAGCTGCTTCCAGGAGAAAAGGTAATAATGGCAGAGTGGGCCATTGGCAGGTATCCCCAAATATGGGAAAAGGAATTTATTAAAGAAGGAAATTAAGAGAATAGGTTGCATCTCAAATTTAGATGCAACCTATTTTTAATCTACTTTAATTTGTTAAAAAAATATTGAAAATAAAAATAATTTGTACTATAATAAACATACCAAAATAGTATAGTATCATATAATTGTATACAAGGGGGAAAGATGGATTATAGAGATTATCTAGACAAGATAGAAGAAAAGCTTCAAAACAATTTTGATGTTGAAAGGAACTATGAATTAAATGGCTATAAATGGGATTTATATGCGAAATTCCATTTAAGAAATGAAAGATACGTATTATCAAAAAAAATTGTTATATATGCCATTGAAAACAATGAATACATATTTATTAAATATTTTGATGGTTTAGATGATAATTCTTTGAAAGACTATACTGAATCTTTAATAAAATCTATTGATGATATAGTTAAGCC
>JAAYFE010000050.1 GCA_012728365.1 Tissierellia bacterium | reverse complement strand
GTAATTTTCTCATTTTTATATTATAACATGACCTTAAACAATTTTTCCCTAGCCTTACTAGGCCTTGTAGGGCTTATGTTGATATTATTTGATATTAGGGTAGGCATATATATGGAAGTACTCCTATACCCATTTTTACCAGATATACTTAATTTACTATTTATGATTTTCCTGGTAGGAGTATATGTATTCAATATTGTGTTTAAGAAAGTTAAACCTTTAACTAAGCCTAGTATAATTATGCCTATTATACTTTACATTATATTTATAACAATAAATACTATTACTTCCAATGACCCTATAGGTAGTTTTAGGGATTTATCCAAACACCTTACTTCCATTGGGTTTATTTTTGTGCTTATAAATTCCATTAGGAGTAAAAAGGACTTTAACATACTAGTAGTATTACTGATAATATCTGCAACCTTAACTGCAGTATATGGCCTATATCAGTTAGCAACTGGTAATGTTGTAATGGAGGATAAATGGGTTGATGAAGCCACAAATCCAGACTTACAGACTAGAATCTATTCTGTATTTGGCAATCCAAATATATTTGCAGAATACTTAATAATGTTAATTCCCATATCCTTAAGCTCCTTTTGGTTTTCTAAAAGGATCCATAAAAAAGCTCTGTTTTTAATTACTAGTTTAGTGTTGGTCCTGGCCTTAGTGTTAACAATGTCTAGGGGCGGTTGGATAGGCTTTGCCTTTGGCATATTTGTATTTATATTGCTTGTTGAAAAGAGATTGCTATTGTTGCCAATACCAGCAGCCATAGGAGGATTGTTTATTCTACCAGATGCAATATTAAACAGGCTAATGAGCATTTTAAACTTTGCAGATTCATCAAATGATTATAGAATAAGGATGTGGAAATTTACCCTAGAGGTCATAAGGGATAATTGGCTTGTAGGAGTTGGCTTTGGACATCTTCCCTTTAGGGAGGCCTTTGGAAGGTATACAAGGACTATGGTTACTTACCATGCCCATAATACCTATTTAGAGACTATGGCTGAAATGGGAATACTAGGTTTTATAGTATTTATATCTTTTCTATTTGTGCTATTTAAATATACAATAAAGAAATTAATAAAGGGAAATGATGAATATACTAAAATAATAACTGCAGGCATATTGTCAGGTTTAGCAGCAGTACTGGTTCAAGGCTTAGTGGAAAATATATTATACATGCCTAGAATTATAATTAGCTTTTGGATCCTAGTTGGACTTTTAATAACTTTAATTAATTTAAAGGACCAAGCCCAGAAGGTTAGTTAGAAGGAGAATACTTATGGCTATAAGGAAGAAGATCTTAATATCTGGTTATTATGGTTTTGATAATAGTGGTGATGATGCTATACTAAAGGCTATAGTTAAGGACTTAAAAAAAGCAGATCCTTCAGTTAGTATTACAGCCCTATCTAACAATCCAGATTTAACAGAAAAAGTTTATGGTATAAATGCAGTAAATAGATTTAAGATGAGAGATGTCATAAGGGCAATGAGGAGCTGTAACCTATTTATAAGTGGAGGGGGAAGTTTGCTTCAGGATATAACTAGCACCCGTTCCCTACTTTACTATTTAGCCCTTATGAAAATAGCCTTAATATTTAATAAGCCTGTAATGGTATATGCCAATGGTATAGGTCCAATCAATAGAAAATTAAACAAAATACTAACTAGAAGTATATTAAATAGGGTAGATTATATAACCTTAAGGGATCAGGATTCAAAGCTCTTCTTGGATCAATTAAAAGTCCGTAACAAAAATATACTTGTTACTGCCGACCCAGTATTTACTTTAGATGCCAGTGAGGATTCAACAATTGATGAAATTTTTAACATGGAAGGTATACCTGCAGATAAGCCTTTAGTGGGAATTTCCATAAGGAATTGGTCCAATAAGGATAGGCTTATATCTGTTTTATCTAAGGCCATAGAATATATAATAAATAAATATGATGTAAATGTGCTTTTAATACCCATGCATTATCCTGAGGATCTATATATATCCAGGGAATTAATGGAAAGGGCCAATCAAAAAGGCTGTTATATTATATCCAACAGATATGGGGTAGAAGATATAATAGGCATAATTAAAAGAGTAGAATTTATTATAGCCATGAGGCTCCATTCCTTGATATATGCAGCAGTACAAAATATTCCCATGATAGGAATTATTTATGACCCTAAAATAGAAGGTTTTTTAAATTCAATAGATATGGACAGGATGGCTAGGGTGGAAGATTTAGAATATAAGAGGCTACTTGAATTTATTGATTATACCTGGGAAAACAGGGAAGGATTAAGTAATAAACTAAAGGAATTAAAGGGGCCAATGAAGGAAGAAGCCTTAAAAAACATACATATAGCCCTTAAACTTTTAAATAGCAGGTGATTTTATGGAAAAGATAAGGATCTTTGGTGTTGAGATAGACAATACTAGCCTTGAAGAAGCAACAAATTTGATGAAGGAATACCTTAAAGGAGATAGGCTAAAGACCATTTGCACTCCCAATACTGAAATAGTAATGGCTGCCAAGAAGGATGAAAGGCTTAAGGAGCTTATAAATGAATTTGACCTTATAATTCCTGATGGCATTGGTCTCATATATGGTTCAAGAATAAGAAAAAGACCTCTCAAGGAACGGGTAACTGGCTTTGACTTATCCATGGAATTACTTAAAATTGCCAATAAAGAAGGCTATGGCCTTTTTCTCCTAGGTGGCCAAGAAGGTATAGCCAAAATGGCCAGTGAAAATATAGTAAATAAATATCCAAATATTAGGATAGCAGGCTTCCATAATGGGTATTTTAAAGGTAGCCATAATGGTTTCAAGGGCCATGAAGAGGAAGAAAGAGTAATAAATATGATAAATAGCTCTAAACCAGATATAATATTTGTTGGATTAGGCTTTCCTAAACAGGAAATATGGATAAAGGAAAATAAAAATAGAATTCATGGTAAGGTCATCATAGGTAATGGGGGCACCATGGATGTTATTTCTGGCAAGACCAAAAGGGCACCTGAAATATTTCAAAAATTAGGTTTAGAATGGTTTTATAGACTTATAAAGGAACCTGCTAGAATAAAAAGGCAAATGGCCTTACCTAAATTTGTACTGGCCATTTTATTTAATAAGGAATCCGTAAGGTAAGGATGGGGTTTTATGAATAATAAAAGTATAAGAAAATCTATTATTTCACTCTTGGGCTTAACTGTAGGAACTTTTCTACTGGCAGTGGCCTTAGGCCTATTTCAGGAACCAAATATGATTGCCCCTGGAGGGGTTACTGGCTTTGCCATAGTATTTAAAAAAATAACCAATATACCCATTTATATAACTAACTTAGCCATAAATATTCCCCTCTTTATAATTGGTATACTTGTATTGGGTAAAAATTTTGGCTGGAAGACCCTTTATGCTACAGTCCTTTTATCTGTATTTTTAAAGATCATACCAGAACAAGCCTTAACAGATGATTTATTATTAGCTTCTATATTTGGTGGGGTTCTTGCCGGAATTGGTTTAGGAATAGTTTTTAAATCTGGAGGTACTACTGGAGGAACAGACTTAGCTGGTTCCATACTTAATAAACTATTTCCAGCCTTTTCTACAGCAAGTTTTATGGGAGCCATAGACATATTGGTAGTCATATTTGCTGGAGTGGTAGACCAAAAAATAGAAACCAGCTTATATTCTATTATATCCCTATATTTGTCAGTTAAGATAATAGACATAATCCAAGAAGGTTTTGGCTATGCAAAGGCCTTTATAATAATTTCAAACAAATCTGAGGAAATAGGCAATAGGCTTATAAAAGACTTTGGAAGAGGGGTTACCCTCTTTAAGGCCAAGGGCATGTATACCATGGAAGATAAGGATGTAATCCTGTGTGCCGTAAATAGATACCAGATTTCAAAGGTTAAGGATATGATTTATGATATGGATAAGAATGCCTTTGTAATGGTTACTGATGTTGCAGAAGTATTAGGAGAAGGTTTTAAGGAAATTGAAAAGTAGGAGGTTAGGAAATGGATAAGTACAATGACTTAAAACAAATTGCAAGTAAGCTAAGAATTAGCATTATAGAAATGCTGCAGGAGGCAAAATCCGGCCATCCAGGAGGATCCCTTTCAGCTTGTGAGATACTGACAGCTCTTTATTTTAAAGAAATGAGGGTAGATCCTAATAATCCACAATGGCCAGATAGGGATAGATTTGTACTTTCTAAGGGTCATGGTGCTCCAGTTTTGTATGCTGCCTTGGCTGAAAAAGGATTTTTCCCCAAGGAAGAATTGATGAGTTTAAGAAAAATAGATTCCATGTTACAAGGCCATCCTGATATGAAGGATACTCCTGGAGTAGATATGACTACAGGTTCCCTAGGTCAAGGCTTGGCTGCAGCCAATGGTATGGCCTTGGCAGGTAAACTTGATAATAAGGATTATAGGGTATATGCCTTAATTGGTGATGGAGAAGCCCAGGAAGGTATTATTTGGGAGGCTGCCATGTGTGCTGCCCACTATAAACTAGACAATTTAACTGTATTCTTAGACCACAATGGCCTACAAATTGATGGCTTTAATAGGGATGTTATGAATATAGAGCCTATAGATGAGAAGTTTAAAGCCTTTGGTTGGCATGTTATAAATATTGATGGCCATTCCTTTGAGGAAATATTTGCTGCCCTTGAGGAAGCTAAAAAGACCAAGGGAAAGCCTACCATGATAATTGCAAAGACTGTTAAAGGAAAAGGGGTTTCATTTATGGAAAATCAGGTAGGCTGGCATGGAAAGGCACCTTCCCAAGAAGAAGCTAAGAAGGCTCTAGATGAAATAGGGGGTGTAGTAAATGACTAAGATGATAGCAACCAGGGATGCCTATGGTGAAGCTTTAAAGGAATTAGGAGGAATAAATGAAGATATTGTTGTACTAGATGCAGACCTTTCAGGATCAACAAAGACTGCAGTATTTCAAAAGGAATATCCCCATAGATTTTTTAATGTGGGCATAGCAGAACAAAATTTAATAGGAACTGCTGCAGGCTTGGCCACTGCTGGTAAGATTCCCTTTGCCAGCACCTTTGCTGTCTTTGCCACTGGAAGGGCCTATGAAATAATACGTAATTCTGTTGCCTATCCAAAATTAAATGTAAAAATAGCTGCTACCCATGCAGGCTTAACTGTTGGAGAAGATGGGGCAACCCACCAAGCCCTTGAAGATATAAGCCTTATGAGGAGCCTTCCTAATATGGTTGTTTTATGCCCTGCAGATGCAGTGGAAACTAAAAAATGTATCTATAAGGCTGCAGAATATAAGGGACCTGTATATATAAGGCTAGGAAGAAGTAAGGTTCCGGTAATACTTGATGAAAGCTATGAATTTGAAATTGGAAAAGGGGTACAGTTAAAAGAAGGTAATGATATTAGCCTTGTAGCTACAGGTGTTATGGTAGCCAAGGCTTTAGAGGCAGCCAAAATCTTAGAAGAGGAAGGCATATCTGTTAGGGTAATAAATATATCAACAATTAAGCCTATAGACAAGGACATAATAATTAAGGCAGCTAAAGAAACAAAGGCAATAGTTACTGTGGAAGAACATAGCATAATTGGAGGTTTAGGTAGTACTGTAGCTGAAGTACTATCTGAAAATTGCCCAACAATAATGGAGAGAATAGGCACCATGGATACCTTTGGTGAATCAGGAGATGCAGAAGAGCTTCTAGAAAAGTATGGTCTAGGTGTTGAAAACATTGTAAATAAGGCTAAAAAACTACTGTCGAAAAAAATGGATTAGTAATATAATATAGCACCATAATTATGGTGCTATATTTGTCTTTAAAAACATAAAGCTAAAGCCTGTAGAATATTATGATATAAGAGGATATCTACAGGAGGGGTATATGGTGAAGAAGCATTATATTATAATTGGAATATTGATATTGGTCATACTTGCTATAGTTATATCCCAGAAAATACTTAATAAGGGTGATGCTGAGGTGAAATTTAGGGTTTTAGAAGCCACAGAAATACCAGAAAAGATCAAGGAAATTCTCCCTAAATACCTATCTGAAGAGAAGGCTCTAACTTGTAGATTAAATGATGAAATATATGTAGTAGTAACTAGAGGTGAGAAGAAAACTGGAGGCTACAGTGTAGAAGTAGACAGCATAATTAAAGAGGAAATAGAAGATGGGGAGTTTAATATTACAGTTGTTGCAAAATACAGTGATCCGGAGCCTAATGAAATAGTAACCCAAGGATTTGACTATCCCTTTGTAATAGTAAAAACAGATCTGGATACTATGCCAAAGAGCATAAGTTTGGAAGTAAAATATGAGGACTAATAAATTATATGGCAAAGCTTTCACACAGGGTTTCAAAAACAAGAAATCCTGTGTTTTTTGTCAACAATGGGGTAATTGGAATATAATAGATATATAATCTTAGGGAGGTGAGAATATGTTTGATCACCTTTTAGTCCCTGTGGAGAAACTTAAAAATAGATGCACTAATAATGTATTCCAAGCTAAGACCACTGAAGAATTATCAGCATCTAGGGAACTAATTGGTCAGGAAAGGGCAATGAAGGCATTAAAATATGGCCTTTCAATTAGAAAAAAAGGATATAATATATATGTTTCTGGCATAACTGGTACTGGTAAAAACAGCTATTCCTATTTGGTAGCTAAGGAATATGCTAGGGAAAAAAAGAATTTAAGGGACTGGTGCTATGTTTATAATTTTAAAAAGCCCAGTGCACCTAGGGCCATTGCCCTGCCCTGTGGAGAGGGAAGAATTTTTAAGAAATTAGTCCATGACTCTATCAATAGCCTAGAAGTTGAAATACCCAAGGCTTTAAATTCCAAAGATTATGAAAGCAAAAGAAATTTATTATATACAGCCTATCAGGAGAAGGCTAAGCAAATATTAAATGAATTAAATGTACTAGCAGAAAAATACAATTTTGTATTTAAGCAAACTGAAAAGGGCCTAATAAGCCTTCCTTTAAAGGATAATAGGCCCATGACAGATGAAGAAATTAATAAATTATCCAGGGATGAAATTGAAAATTTAATTGAAATTAGTCACCAACTAAGTCAAAGAGCCTATGAATATGTAAAAAGAATTAAGGAAGTGGAAAAACAGTTAATTAGAGAATTGAGGAAGCTTAAGGAAAATATGGTTCTTGAAGTACTTAATGAATACATGGATCCTTTAATGGAAAAATACCAACATAATGAAAAAATAGTAGAATATATTAAGGACATGAAGGCTGATATATTGAAAAATTATGAGGTATTTATGCAGGATAATGAGGAAAAGGGTATTGATGGAATTTTAATTGTAGAAAACACTAAGGATGAATTTATGAAAAGGTATGAAGTAAACCTATTTATGGATAATAGCAGCAGAAAAACAGCACCTGTAATTAGGGAAACCAATCCAACCTATTATAATCTATTGGGGAAAATAGAATATGTAAATGAACTTGGAGGCTTTAAAACAGACCATACAAGGATAAGGCCTGGTTCACTCCATGAGGCCAATGGAGGATATATTATAATTCAAGCCAAGGATATATTGCAAAGTGCAGCAGCCTGGGAAGGCTTAAAAAGGGCTCTAATAACTGAAGAAATAAAGGTTGAAAATATAACTGGCCTTAATATAATATCAGAAACCTTAAATCCTGAGCCTATTCCCTTAGATGTAAAGGTAATATTAATTGGAGATTTCTATTTATACCAGCTCCTGTATATTTATGATGATGATTTTAAGAAACTATTTAAAATTAGAGCAGACTTTGATGTAGAAATGGAAAGGACAGATGAAAATATAAGAAAAATTGGTTCCTTTGTAGCCTATCAATGCAAGGAAGAAAATTTAAAACCCTTTGATGAAGAGGGCTTAGCTGCAATTATTGAATATAGCAGCCGCCTGGCTTCCCACCAGAACAAATTAACAACTAGATTTAATGAACTGGTGGAAATCTTATATGAAGCAGACCAGTGGGCATCTATAGAAGGAAAAGCCATGGTGACAGCAGTTGAAGTTAAAAAGGCTATAAGGGAAAAGAAATATAGGAATGCTTCCTTTGAAGAAAAAATAATTGAGGCCATAGAAGAGGGAACCCTAATTATAGATATTGAAGGGGAGAAAATAGGAGAAATAAATGGCTTATCTGTAATAGATATAGGCCAATATGCCTTTGGTAGGCCCAATAAGATAACTGTAAATACCTTTGCTGGTAAAGAAGGCATTGTAAATATAGAGAGGGAAGTAAATAAGTCAGGCAGTATTCATGACAAGGGAGTCTTAATATTATATGGCTATATGGGAGAAAAATATGCTAGAAAATTCCCCCTATCCCTTACAGCCACCATCACCTTTGAACAGTCCTATAGTGAAATAGATGGAGACAGTGCCTCCAGTACAGAATTATATGCCCTACTGTCCAGTTTAGCTGAGGTCCCCATTAAACAATCCATAGCAGTAACAGGTTCTGTGAACCAAAAGGGACTAATCCAGCCTGTAGGGGGCATAAATGAAAAAATAGAAGGATTTTTTAAAATTTGCAAATTAAAAGGCCTAACAGGAGAAGAAGGGGTTATTATTCCTTATCAGAACATACAAAATCTTATGCTGGATGATGAAGTAATTGAAGCTGTAAAGGAAGGCAAGTTTAAAATATATGCAGTAAAGACCATAGATGAAGGTATAGAAATACTAACTGGAATGAAGGCTGGAAAACTAAATGAAAATAATGAATATGAAGAAGGAACTATTAATTACCTGGTAGAAAAGAAATTAGAATACTACTCTAAACTAAATATAGAACATGAATAGACAAAACTTCAGTGGACAAGTACCAGGTTCTTGTCCACTAAGTTTTTTATTTTTTACAGTATATAATTTCTTCATCTGTAACAATTATATCTACAGGTATATCATACTTACCTATAGGCACTTGATCTGTAACTTGCATATGGAAACATACCCCAACCTTTAATACATCTAAGTTACTTAAAAATCTATCATAATATCCTCCACCATAGCCTATTCTATAACCATTTCTAGAAAATACCAGGCCCGGTACTATTACTAGGTCAACTATACTTGGATCTACTTCTCTTATAAATTCCTTTTTTGGGCTTAATATATTATAAAAGCCTATTTCCAACTCTTTGTCAAAATCATGTATCTCTGAAACTAAAAGCTTCCTTCCTTTAGGAATGGTTATGGGGACTCCTACCCTCTTTCCCTTATTTAAGGAATCTCTTATTATATTATGGGTGTCTACTTCCTCCTCAGTACTTATAAAGGTAAATATAAAATTGGACTTTTTATATCCCTCTAAAGAAAAAAGATTTTCTTGTATTTTTTTTGACTTTTCCATCCTTTCTTCCTTAGACATCTTATTTCTCCTGGCTATCATAGCTTCTCTCATTGTTTTTTTATCCAATATTACCACCCTTTTCTGTTTATTTATTGTACAATTTATATTATAATATATAACTAAAGTATGGATTTATAATTAAATTAAAAAAAATATTTATTTAGTGTTATAATTATATAGGGAAAAAAACTTCTAAATCATCGAGGTGAATATATTTTGATTAGATTTATCAATGTAAGCAAGGAATATAAAAATGGCGTTAAGGCCCTTTCAAATATAAACTTAAATATTGAAAAAGGAGAGTTTGTATTTTTAGTAGGACCTAGTGGTGCCGGAAAATCTACCCTAATAAAGCTTATACTGAAGGAGGAAAATCCTACAGATGGTAGAATATATTTAAACAATGAGGATATTACATATGTTAAAAATAGAAAGATCCCTTATATTAGGAGAAATGTAGGGGTTGTTTTTCAAGATTTTAGGCTGTTACCTAATAAGACAGTTTATGAAAATGTAGCCTTTGCAATGGAAATTATAGGGGCCCATCCTAAAGAAATTAGAAGGAATGTGCCTATGGTGCTGAGCATGGTTGATTTAAGCAAAAAAGCTCACAATTATCCCCATGAGCTTTCTGGAGGAGAGCATCAGAGGGTTGCTATTGCAAGGGCTATTGTCAATAGTCCCCCAATTCTTATTGCTGATGAGCCTACGGGAAATTTGGACCCTGATACTGCATGGGAAATCATGAAAGTATTAAGGGATATAAATAGGCGTGGGACAACCATCTTAATGGCTACTCATGCTAAGGATATAGTAGATGCCATGAAAAGGAGAGTAGTGGAAATTGAAAAAGGTACTATAATAAGGGACGAAGAAAAGGGTGTGTATGAGCATGAGATTACGAATAGCTAGTAACATTATAAAACAAGGTTTTAAAGGAGTATGGAGAAACAAAGCAATGGGACTAGCCTCCATTACTTCTATTACAGCAGTCTTATTGATACTTGGTATTGTTTTAATACTAATATTAAGCTTAAACAACATAGTGTTAGATACAAGGGAAAGATTTGATGAGGTGCAGGTATTTTTAGAAGACGAAATAACATCTGCTCAAATGGAGGAAATTGAGAAAAAAGCTAAAGCTAGCAATAAGCTTGTGTCTGTTACTTTTAAGTCAAAGGACGAGGCCTTGGAAGAAATGAAGGAAGGTTGGGGGGACGAAGGATACCTACTGGAAGGTTTAGAGGAAAATCCATTGCCCCATACTCTTATACTTAAGCTTAAGGATATAGAATATGCAGAGGATGTTGTAAAAAGCATTGAAAATTTAGAAGGAATAGAGGAAATACAGTATAATTACGATATAATGGAAAAATTAGTATTGTTTACTAATTACATAAGAACTGGTGGCTTAGCTATAGTTCTCATATTAATCCTAGTATCTATTTTTATAATATCCAATACAATTAAGTTAACTGTAACAGCTAGAAAAAGGGAAATAAACATCATGAAATACGTAGGTGCTACCAACGGCTATATCAGGGGCCCATTTGTTATTGAAGGTGTAGTATTTGGCCTTATTGGTGCCATAATTTCAATTTTAGCTGTAAACTATGGATATAATTATTTCTTCAATGCAGCCAGTGATAAACTATATGTACTCTTTACAGTATATTTAGTACCTCCTAAAGCTTTAATGCAGGATATTGTGATAATATTTACAGCAATTGGTGCTGGTATTGGTGCTTTAGGTAGCCTTGTATCTATGAAGAGATTCTTAAATGTTTAGGGGAGGGGAACATGAACCATGGAACAGTATAAAAAACCCATATTCATAATTCTTGCTCTTGTATTTATTTTTAATTGCGTATTTGCCTTTGCAGATAATACTATTGAAGACTTAAAGAGAAAGAAAGAGGATGCTGAAAAGAAAGCAGAAGGCTATGAGAAAAAAATAGAAGAATTAAAAAATCAAAGCAAGGATCTAGAAGCCCAAATTGAGGAATTGGACAGGCAGATGTCAGTAGCTGCTTCAGAATTGGACAAGGTGGAAAAGGAGCTGGAAATATTAAATAAGGAAATAGACAAGACTACAAAGGAGTTAGAGGAAGCAGAAAAAAATATAGAAAATAAAAAGGATGTTTTCAATAAACGTTTAAGGGTTATGTACAAGAAAGGTAGTGTAGGCTTTTTAGAAGTATTATTAGCTTCTGCTGATATTGGAGACTTTCTATCAAGGCAAAATATGATAAAAGCCATAGTGGACCATGATACAGAGCTAATTAGATACATGAAGGAGCAAAGGGATATAATTAATCAAAAAAATATTGAATTGAAGGCTCAAAGGGCCTCAGTTGAATCGGCTAAAATTAAGCTAGAAAATAAGAAGAATGAATTAGCTCAAGCCTCAAGGGCAAAGCAGCGTTTAATAGCAGATTTAAGTAAAGATATAAAGGAACTTGAAAGGCTATATGATGAGTTGAATCAATTGGCTAAGGACTATGAAGCAGAAATAGTTAAATTGCAAAGAGTAAAAGGCCCCTACACAGGTGGTATAATGGCCTGGCCAGTACCTGGATATTCTCGCATATCCTCATACTTTGGCTACAGAATCCACCCTGTATTTAAAACTAAAAAGTTACATACTGGAATAGACATACCTGCTCCAATAGGTACCAAGGTAGTTGCTGCTGAAGATGGAACTGTTATATTTTCAGGTACCTTAGGAGGTTATGGAAAGGTTGTCATGATAGATCATGGAGGAGGTATAGTAACCTTATATGCCCATAATTCATACCTATTAGTAAGTGAAGGGCAGGAAGTTAAAAGAGGAGATGCCATAGCAAAAATAGGAAGTACAGGTGTTTCAACTGGTTCACATCTTCACTTTGAAGTAAGGGAAAATGGTGCTTATGTGGATCCTATACCTTGGTTAAAAGGGGAATAATCCCCTTTTTCTATTCATTATAGGTATAATGTATAGATTAAATAAATAAAATAGAATACATAATTAAAGATTATGGGGTGAAGAAATGTCAAATAGAAAGAAGATACTTTTAGTGGTTTTCTTTTTAGTTATAACTAATGTTGCTACTTTTTTAGTAAGTAATACCATAGCACTAAAAGTCGGCAAAAAAGTCATGATACCTGTTGCAGAATACAATTCAATGGTTTCCACACATGTGAAATATTCAAAGGCTATGGAATTGGAAAATTATATAAAAACCTATTTCTTAGGGGATGTAGATGAGGAAAAGATGATGGATGGACTCATAAAGGGAATGTTTCAATCCCTTGATGACCCTTATTCAGTATACATGAATCCAGACGAGTTTAAGAGCTTTACAGAACAAAATGAAGGAGTTTATGGGGGCGTTGGAATTATAGTAACGCCAGGAGATGACAATTTAATTACAATTGTATCCCCAATAGAAGGCACTCCAGGAGAAAGGGTAGGACTAAAAACTGGTGATAAGATTGTAAAGGTAGATGGAGAAGAATTTACTGCAGATAGGATGGATGAAGCTGTAAAGAGAATGAAGGGAGAGCCTAATACTTCTGTTACCATTACTATTTTAAGAACTGATAAGGAAGGCAACAAAGAATATATAGATGTGGAGATTGTAAGGGAAGAAATAAGGCTTGTAACTGTCAAGTCAGACCTAATTGAAGGTAATATTGGCTATATAAAAATAACCTCCTTTGATGAATTAACTTATGATGATTTTAAAAAGCACTTAAATCAATTAATGGATAAGAATATTTCCGGACTTATATTAGATTTAAGGAACAATCCAGGAGGATTGCTGGATGTATGTGTTGACATTGCAGATGAGTTTTTGGGGGAAGCTGTAATAGTGTATACAGAAACCAAGGATGGCAAGAAACAATATGAGTATTCCGACAGAAATGCCATTAACCTGCCTTTAATAGTGCTGGTAAATGAAGGAAGTGCCAGTGCATCAGAAATTTTAGCTGGGGCCATAAGGGACCACAAAAGAGGAATCCTTATAGGAAATAAAACCTTTGGAAAGGGTATAGTTCAAAGAATCAGGGGGCTAACAGACGGCTCAGGCTTTAAGCTTACAGTATCCGAATACTTTACACCTAATGGAACAAGTATACATGGCATAGGCATTGAGCCAGATATTACAGTAGAACTTCCAGAAGATGTAATGGAAATTGGATTGGAAAACTTACAGGAAGATACTCAGCTTCAAAGAGCCATTGAAGAGATGAAGGAGATGATAAGTAAATAATTTAAAGGAGGCAGCATATGTATTCCTTAATGGAGACCTTCTACTATAGTTTATTTAATGTATTAAATGGCATTAAATATCCCTATTTTTGGCTTATGATTTTTATAGTATTTATTCAATATTATAAAATAGGAAAAAAGGAAAAGGATATACTAGGTATAAACAAAAGGTCTCCTTTATTGAATACATTTCAATCCATCCTATATGGTTTACTGGCTGGCATATTAGGGAGCAGTATTTTCATATATCTAAGGGTTATTATAGATAGTAGGGACTTCCTGTTTATACTACCCCTAGCCTTGATACTATCCATGATCCATCCTAGATTTGTATGCTTTTCCTATTCTGGAGGTATAGTTAGCCTATTTAGCCTCTTATTTGGCTGGCCCAAGGTAAATGTAACAGGCTTTATGTTTGTTGTTGGAGTCCTGCATTTAGTGGAAAGTATCCTAGTATTATTAGATGGAACCAGAACCAGGGTACCTATCCTTATGGAGAAAGAAGGGGCAGTAGTTGGTGGATTTTCCATGAATAGCTTTTGGCCTGTTCCCTTTATTATTTTTGTAAATAGGGGTATTCCTTATCCCATTCTTTTGTTTGCCATTTTAGGATATGGAGATTTTACATTTTCTAATTTTCCTAAAAAGAAGGCTAGGGAAAGTGCTAGTCTACTATTTACCTTTAGTATAATACTAATAATCCTATCTGTCCTATCCATATATTATAATTTATTTAAATACATAGCTGCTATATTTTCACCACTAGCCCATGAAATCATAATTGCTTTAGGTAAGTACAGGGAAAAAGGAAAGGCAGATTTATTGACCAGGCCTATAGAGGGTCTTAAAATATTAGACGTTTTGCCCAATACTGTAGGGGAGAAGATGGGATTAAGTACAGGAGACATAATCCTATCTATTAATGGAAAGAGAATTTTGGATAAAAGGGATCTAGATGATATAATCTATTATAAACCCAATACTATTACAGCTAAAATATTTAGCATAAAAAAGGGAATAACTATTAAGGAATTTATAAGTAAAAATATGGGTATAGATAATTTAGGCATAATAGTAATACCAAATGAAGCTGAAGATACTTTTATAGTAGAAGAGCCCAGGTATAAAATTTTTAAGTTATTAAATAAATTTAATGAAAGAAGGTTAACCTTTAAAAACTAAAACGAACCTTTTTTGGTTCGTTTTAGTTTGATGCACCTATTTCATTTAAGTCTACACAGTATATATTATTTAGACTTTTATCTTTTCTAGATATACTTAGCGATAAATAGGCTTTTTCATCCTTTGAGCTATAGAATAGGCTTGCACTATTGATCCTATATGTTGAAATTACACTTCTACTGTCTACATCATATTTTACTAAGTTATATGTATTGTTAAAATTAGTATTTTCTATAAATATTAGAGTATCATCATTAAGTTTACTATAATTTATAATATTATAATCCAATTTATCCATAATACTATTTCTTTCAATACTATACATTATTAATCTATTTTTATTCATATTTTCATCATTTTGAAGATATATAATATTGTTACCATCAAAAAAGCTAGGGCTAAAGCCTTTTCCTATTTCTTTAAAGTTTATTCCATCCTTTGTTAAATATATGCTTTTATTAATAGCCAATTCATTACTTTCTGAGAAAACTATCATATTTTCTAAAATGTCAAAGGAATTTATAGGCTTATCCATTTCAAATTCCTTTACCAATCTATTTTCCTTAATATCATAAGTAAATATGGCGGTTTTTTCATTGCTAACATCAGCTATGGAAAGCTGATTCCCATTCTTCCACTTGATTAATTTAGGATTGAAATACTCTGGTGGAGTAATTTTATATGCAATATTTTTAGACCTTTCAATTATGTATATATCGCTTTTACTATCTCCCTTTTCTATTAGGGCTATGTATTCTCCTTCAGGACTAAAGTAGGCATTTTGTATATTAAATTTGGTGCTGTATATTTTAGTTTTCATTTGGGATCCTGTATCATAGGTCCATAGGCTTTCGTGTTGAATATCATTATTTTTATGTTCCTTTTTGTATAGGAGCAACTTGTTAGGCAGGTGGTCCATCAGGTAACCTTCATCTACATAGGTAGATATGGTGTTCTTTTTATGATATAAAATTTCCCCTGTTATTGCATCTACCCTTACCCTTAAATTGGATAAAGGAGACTTATAATTTTCCTTATGTACTAGATTAAAAAAGACCATATTCCAATATATACTGTCTCCCCCCTTAATTAGTTCAACCTGGGGCATGGTATTTATATCAATTTTAAATTCTCCAATAATTTTATCTATTATTTGAGTTTTATTATATTTTAAGGCTATGGGCTTATAGTTTTGGGGTATTATTTTAAAATTTAAGCTGTTAATATTTGAATTAATAGCTTCTTCTATTATTACTGTTGCTTGTGGAATTGCTAGTTGAGCCTTGCCCTCATCAAACAAGCTAGATATGTATAGGTTAACTGTATTGCCAGCTTTGGTCACCTTATCTATATTAATACCAGAGCATTCTACTACTCCAGCATTTACTATCAGCCTTAGTTTTCCACCTTCATTTTTGGCTTCAACCATAGGCTCAATAGATTGGAAGCCTTTAGATAACAATATTTTTTCAGTCCTGTGTTTTATAACTTCTTCATTAACAGTTTTACTTGTATCTAAATGGGGTACTTTTTCCTTGTAACTACATGCGGATATTAGTAAGGTCATAATAATAAAAAAGAATAATTTTTTTACCATAGTTAGGACCTCCTTTTTTAATAGTTTATACTAATATTGGATATTCTTCAATAATTTTGGAAGTAAAAATTTTTTTTGACAAGTAGATATAATATTATATAATAGTATAAGAACAAACGTTCATTTAGAGGTGAAAGTATGAATAAGTTTAAAATAGAATCAGATTTTAAACCTACAGGAGACCAGCCCCAAGCCATTGAAAAATTAAGTAATGGCATAATGAAAAATTACAAGCATCAAACCTTACTAGGTGTTACTGGTTCAGGTAAGACCTTTACCATGGCCAATGTAATAGAAAGGGTACAAAAACCAACCCTGGTAATTGCCCACAACAAAACTTTGGCCTATCAGTTAGCCAGTGAATTTAAAGAGTTCTTTCCCAATAATGCAGTAGAATACTTTGTATCCTATTATGATTATTATCAGCCAGAAGCCTATGTACCCCAAACTGATACCTATATAGAAAAGGATGCTTCCATAAATGATGAAATTGATAAATTAAGGCACTCAGCAACAGCAGCCCTTTTTGAAAGAAGGGATGTTATTATAGTAGCCAGTGTTTCCTGCATATATGGCTTAGGAGACCCTATTGACTATGAAAATCTTGTTGTATCCCTGCGCCCTGGTATGATAAAGGATAGAGATGAAATAATGAAGAAGCTTATAGATATACAGTATGTTAGAAATGATGTAAATTTTACCAGGGGCACCTTTAGGGTTAGAGGGGATGTATTAGAAATATATCCAGCAGGCTCCAGTGGTAATACCATAAGGGTAGAATTCTTTGGAGATGAAATTGATAGGATAGTAGAGATAAACCACTTAACGGGAGAAATTATTGGAGCTAGAAACCATGTTTCCATCTTTCCTGCCTCCCACTATGCCACATCTGCTGAAAAGTTAGAAAGGGCCATTATAAGTATTGAAGAGGAGCTGGAAGAAAGACTTAAGGAACTTCGTTCTCAAAATAAGCTTCTAGAAGCCCAAAGATTGGAACAGAGAACTAGGTATGATATAGAGATGTTAAGGGAAATGGGATTTTGTCAGGGTATAGAAAACTATTCAAGGCATTTAAGTGGAAGAGCCTCAGGCAGCAGACCCTTTACCCTAATAGATTATTTTCCAGATGACTTTTTAATAATTGTAGATGAGTCCCATGTAACCCTACCCCAAATAAGGGGTATGTATGAAGGGGACAGGTCCAGGAAAATGAATTTAGTAGAATATGGATTTAGGCTGCCTTCAGCCTTAGACAATAGGCCTTTAAAATTTGAAGAGTTTGAAAGCCTAGTAAACCAGATCATATATGTATCAGCCACACCAGGACCCTATGAAAGGGAACATTCAGAGCAAATTGTAGAGCAAATTATAAGGCCTACAGGCCTACTGGACCCTAAAATAGATGTAAGGCCTATTGACAATCAGGTTGATGATTTAATTAAGGAAATAAACATAAGGGCAGAAAGAAATGAAAGGGTACTGGTAACCACCTTAACCAAAAAGATGGCAGAGGACCTAACAGACTACTTTAAGGAAATAGGTATAAAGGTAACCTACCTGCATTCAGATATAGATACCCTGGAGAGGATGAAGATAATTAGAGATTTAAGATTAGGCAAATATGATGTACTAATAGGCATAAACCTATTAAGGGAAGGACTGGATCTGCCTGAAGTTTCTTTGGTGGCCATATTAGAAGCTGATAAGGAAGGATTTTTAAGATCAGAAACTTCTTTAATACAGACCATTGGAAGGGCAGCTAGAAATGCATCAGGCCAGGTTATCATGTATGCAGACACCATAACCAGATCCATGAAGAGGGCCATCGATGAAACCAACAGGAGAAGGGAAATTCAGGATAGGTACAATAAGGAGCACAATATTACTCCTAAAACTGTTGTTAAAAGTGTCAGGGATGTAATAGAAGCTACCATAGCACTAGAAGATGAAGAGGAATACAAGGTAGATGTATCCAATATAGAAGATCTAGATACCATGATAGAAGCCCTAAGAGAAGAAATGCTTAAGGCAGCTGAAGAGTTGAACTTCGAAAAGGCTGCAGAGCTAAGAGATAAAATGATTGAACTAAAGAAGATGAAGGATGCAGGACTAAAATAACAATTGTTAATTGAAGAAATCGAGGTGAAAAGCAATTGGAAAAGGACAAAATAATAATTAAAGGGGCTAGGGAACACAATCTTAAAAATATAGAACTAGAATTGCCAAGGAATAAATTTATAGTCATCACTGGCATAAGTGGTTCAGGCAAATCCTCCCTAGCCTTTGATACCATATATGCTGAAGGTCAGAGAAGGTATGTAGAGAGCCTTTCCAGCTATGCCCGCATGTTTTTAGGCCAAATGGAAAAACCCGATGTAGACTATATAGAAGGCCTTTCACCCTCTATAGCCATTGACCAGAAAACTACCAGTAGAAATCCACGCTCTACAGTAGGAACTGTAACTGAAATATATGACTATTTAAGGCTATTATTTGCAAGGATAGGTACTCCCTACTGCCCTAAATGTGGTAAAAAGATTAGCAGCCAGACGGTAGATCAAATGGTTGATAAGATAATGGAATTGGAGGATGGGACCAGAATACAAATACTGGCCCCAGTAGTAAGGGGTAAAAAGGGAGAACATAAAAATCTAATAGAAAATATTAGAAAGGAAGGCTATATAAGAATAATTGTAGACGGTCAGATGTATGAGGTAACTGATGACATAAAGCTGGAAAAGAATAAGAAACACACCATTGAAATTGTAGTGGACAGAGTAGTAGTCAAGGAAGGAATTGAAGGCAGGCTTACAGATTCCCTGGAAGCAGCCCTAAAATTAGCCGATGGTCTAGTAATTGTAGATATAATAGGTGGGGAATCAATTATGTTTAGCCAAAAATTAGCCTGCCCTGACTGTGGAATAGCCATGGAGGAACTATCACCTAGGATGTTTTCCTTCAACAGTCCCTATGGTGCTTGTCCTACCTGTAATGGAATTGGATTTTATAAAAAGATAGATGAAGACCTGGTTATACCAAACAAGGAACTCAGTATAAATGAAGGAGGAATAGCCCCTTATAGTAATTCTGGGGAGTCCACCTACTATTACCAAATAATAAAGACCTTGGCTGAAGATAATGGCTTTGACCTGGATACTCCCCTAAAGGATGCTCCAAGGAAATTTTTAGATGAGCTCCTATACGGTACAGACAGGGAGATTAGTTTCAAATTCGACAGCCACTACAGTGGAGGGCCAAGGACCTATAAGGGTAGCTTTGAAGGCATTATAGCTAACCTGGAAAGAAGATATTATGAGACTAATTCAGACTATATGAAGGGTAAAATAGAGGAGTATATGGCAGAAATACCCTGTCCAACCTGTAAGGGAAAAAGGTTAAAACCAGGAGTTTTAGCTGTTAGGGTGGGAGATCTTAATATAGCAGAAGTAACAGACCTATCTGTAACAAAGGCCTTAGACTTCTTTGAAAATCTAGAGCTGACAGAAACCCAACAGCTAATTGGCAGCCAGGTACTAAAGGAAATTAAAAAGAGGCTTAAATTCTTAAAGGATGTGGGATTAGATTATCTTACATTATCCAGAAGTGCTGGCACCCTATCTGGAGGAGAATCCCAAAGAATTAGGCTGGCAACCCAAATAGGTTCAGGACTGGTTGGAGTAGTATATGTATTAGACGAACCTAGTATAGGTTTGCACCAAAGGGACAATGATAAATTAATAAATGCTTTAAGAAATTTAACAGATCTAGGCAATACCCTTATAGTAGTAGAACATGATGAAGATACTATGTATGCTGCCGATTATATAGTTGATATAGGCCCTGGGGCAGGAGTCCATGGTGGCCGTATAGTTGCCCAGGGTACCGTTGAAGATATAAAGAAAAACCCAAATTCCATAACTGGACAATACTTGTCTGGAGTTAAAAAAATAGAAGTCCCAGAAAGGAGGACGCCTCCCAATGGAAAGTGGTTGGAAATAATAGGGGCTGAGGAAAACAATCTAAAGGAAATAGATGTTAAGATCCCCCTTGGAGTATTAACCTGTGTTACAGGGGTATCAGGTTCAGGCAAGAGCACCCTGGTAAATGAAATATTATACAAGGCCTTAGCCCAGAAATTAAATGGAGCCAAAATAAGGCCTGGCAAGCATAAAGAAATAAGAGGATTAGAAAATCTTGACAAGGTAATAGTGATAGACCAATCTCCCATTGGAAGGACTCCCAGATCCAACCCTGCCACCTATACAGGAGTATTTGACTATATTCGTGAAGTATTTGCCATGACCCCTGAAGCCAAGATGAGGGGATACAATAAGGGAAGATTTAGCTTCAATGTAAAAGGTGGTAGGTGTGAAGCTTGTAAAGGGGACGGTATATTAAAGGTAGAAATGCACTTTTTACCAGATGTTTATGTGCCCTGTGAAGTGTGTAAGGGGAAAAGATACAATAGGGAAACATTGCAGGTTAAATATAAAGGTAAGACCATTTCAGATGTGCTAGATATGACAGTAGAGGAAGCCTTAGGATTCTTTGAAAATATACCTAGAATCAAGAGGAAAATACAAACCCTATATGATGTTGGCTTAGGCTATATAAAACTAGGCCAGTCATCAACAGAACTATCGGGGGGAGAAGCCCAAAGGGTAAAGCTAGCTACAGAATTAAGCAGAAAAAGTACTGGCAAGACCATATATATATTAGACGAGCCAACAACAGGCCTTCATGCAGCAGATATCCATAGGCTAATAGATGTACTAAGGAAGCTTGTAGAAGGGGGCAATACTGTTGTAGTTATAGAGCATAATTTAGATGTTATAAAAACAGCGGACTATATAATTGATCTTGGACCAGACGGTGGCGATAAGGGTGGTAAAATTGTTGCCGTCGGAACACCTGAAGAGGTTG
>JAAYFE010000049.1 GCA_012728365.1 Tissierellia bacterium | reverse complement strand
CTACCAGCCCTAGGGTCTATACGACCTGCCTAGGGAGGGGTGATGGCACACCCTTAACTCTGGGTCATACTTGCCTACCAGAAATGGACTGGCATTTAATCACCAGAGAATCCCCTGACTTTAGTCATGGGGAGTGTCAATTTAAGGAAAAAGGCATAAAAGTTGAGGTGATCAAGGATGGAAGAAATTCTACAAAGATTCATACCAAATGTTCTTAATATAAGGGAAGAGCTAATTACAGGGATATGCCAAACCCTAACAATGGTTACCATATCAGGAGCTTTTTCCCTTGTCCTTGGAATCTTCCTAGGAGTAGTCCTGGTAATCACAAGAAAGGATGGTATTTTAGAAAATACCAATTTATATGCCATAATTGAAAAAATAATAAATACCTTTAGGAGCATTCCCTTTGTAATACTCATAGCCCTACTAATACCCATTACCAGGGCTATTGTAGGAACTGCCATAGGTACTAAGGGAGCCATTGTTCCTTTAATCTTTGGAACTGTTCCCTTTTTATCTAGGCAAATAGAAAATGCCCTGGTTGAGGTTGATAAGGGTGTAATAGAGGCTGCTAAGTCCATGGGTTCCGGCCCCATAGAAATAATATTTAGAGTTTATCTAAGGGAAGGACTAGCTGGCATAATAAGGGCCATAACTATAACCTTTATTAGCTTAATTGGGCTCACTGCCATAGCAGGTTCTGTTGGCGGTGGAGGTCTAGGAGACTTGGCTATCAGATATGGCTATCAAAGATTTCAAACAGATGTAACCATAGTAACTGTTATAATACTCTTAATTCTTATATCCATTGTGCAAAGTATAGGAAACTTTTTGATTAAGAAAATAAGCCATTAACATAGAAAAGGAGAGATAATGATGAAAAGAATACTTACATTATTATTAGTTCTTATATCAATAGCTACATTAACTGCCTGTGGTGCAAAATAAGAAAGTGTAGTTAAGGTTGGAGTTACAGGCAGCGAATCTGAGGTATGGAATCATATAAAGGATGAACTTGCAAAGGAAGGTATAAAATTAGAAATAGTTAGCTTTTCAGATTATACAAGACCTAATCTAGCCCTGGCTGATGGTGAAGTAGACATAAATGCCTTTCAGCATTATGCCTTCTTTGAAAACTTCATAGAAGAACATGATTTAGACCTGGTACCCATTGGGGAAACAGTTATTGCACCAATGGGAATATACTCAGCAAAAATAAGCCATATATCGGAAATTAAAGAAGGAGATAAAATATCAATACCAAATGATGCAACCAATGGAGGCAGAGCCTTAATACTTCTTCAAACAGCAGGCTTAATTAAAGTTGATGAAGCTGCAGGACTTTTACCAACCCTTAAGGATATTACAGAAAATAAACTAAATCTAGAGATAATTGAAGTAGATGCATCAACAACAGCCAGAACCCTTGAAGATGTAACTTGTGCAGTAATCAATAGTGGATTTGCAGTAGATGCTGGCTTTACTCCTAAAGAAGATGCCATATTTTTAGAGACTATTGATGATAATTCAAGGCCCTATATTAATATAATTGCAGCTAGAAGAGAAGATAAGGACAATGAAGTATTAAAAAGAATTGTAGAGCTTTATCAAAGTGATAAAGTTAAGGAAATTATAAATAGGCTATATAAGGGTTCTCAGGTAACTACATGGTAAAGGAGGCTTAATATGAATATAAGTGAATTAGTAAAAAAGGAAGAAGAGTATATTGTAAGTTTAAGGAGATACTTTCATGCCCATCCAGAAGCAAGCTTAAAGGAATACAAGACAGCAGCTAAAATAGAAGAAGAGCTAAAGGCCTTAGGTATTCCCTATGAAAGGGTTGGAGAAACTGGTCTAATAGGCTATATAGGAAATCCAGACAAGGGAAAAACCATAGCCTTAAGGGCTGATATTGATGCCTTGGAAATTGAAGAGGCTAATGATATTGAATATAAATCTGTAAATAAGGGACTCATGCATGCCTGTGGCCATGATGCCCACACAGCCTCCTTACTTGGAGCAGCTAAAATACTTAAATCCAAGGAAGATGAAATTAATGGTTATATTAAGCTAATATTTCAACAGGCTGAGGAAATAGGCCAAGGGGCAAGACAGTTTATTGCTAAGGGCCATTTAAAGGATGTGGACAATGTATTTGGACTCCATGTATCCTCTGAACTGGATACTGGAAAAATAGCAGTAACCCCAGGACCCATTGCAGCTGCCTGTGATTATTTTAAAATAAAAATTACTGGTAAAAGCAGCCATGTATCCAAGCCCCATGCTGGAGTTGATGCCCTCTATATTGCATCCCAGGTGGTAGTCAATCTACAGTCCATAGTCTCCAGGGAAACAGATCCTGTTGATACTGTTGTAGTGGGAATTGGGGTCTTTAATTCAGGAACTAGATACAATATAGTAGCCAAGGAAGCTGTATTGGAAGGAACCTTTAGGACCTTCAGTAAAGAAAGCAGAGAAAAAACCCAAAATTCCATAGAAAGAATTGTAAAATCCATTACCCAGGCCCATGGGGGTAAGGCTGAAATTGAATTTAAGGCCTTTGCAAATCCAGTAATAAATGATGAAGCCTCTTCCCTATTTGCAGCCAAGATTGCCAAAAATATAGTAGGAGAAGACAATGTT
>JAAYFE010000048.1 GCA_012728365.1 Tissierellia bacterium | reverse complement strand
CTGCAAAGATCATGATAGGTATACTTACCATAAAAACCCTAGCCAAGGAGGTATTTATATTAATGGCCATAATAAGGCCAAAAAGCATTAAAAAAGGCGCCCTTATGGCCATACGTAAACTCATCATTGTAACCTGCCCTATGGTATTACAGTCATTAGTCAGTCTGGTTATAAGGGAGGATACAGTAAACTTATCTAGATTTGCAAAGGAAAAGCCTTGAACCCTTTTAAATAAATCCTTCCTTATTTCTGCAGCAAAACCATAGCCTGCCCTAGCACCAGCATGGGAACTTATAATACCAAAGGCCATGGCAAGAAGGGCTGCTCCAACCATTATTAGTCCAACTTTTATAATATAGTCTATATCCCCATTGGCTATGCCAACATCTACTATTCTAGACATTAAATAAGGGATGACAATATCTGCTGCTACTTCCAGTATCATCATTATTGGACTAAGTAGTGCATAAAACCAGTACTTTTTCATATAGGGTAATAAAACTCGCAAAATATATCCCTCCTTTGTATTATTCTTCAGTTAATTTCTCCAATATATTTTTAAGATTTCCATTTATCCTACCAGCAAACTTATAAAGTTTTTCCAGCTCTGCTGGAGTAAAGCCAGCAAATATATCCTTTATCAGCTCCTCCAGATATTTTTCATAGCTACAGACGATCTCTTTCCCCCTGTCTGTTATGACCAGCCTATGATGGCGTAGGTCCTCTTCCAGAGGCTGTTTATCAAGCAAATGCAGCTCCATAAGCCTCCTGATGGAAATGCTCACGGCCCCCTGGGTCAGTCTCATTTCCTTGGCTAATTCTTTTTGATTTACACCAGGATTATTTTCTATTATCTTTAACAGGTATAGTAAGCCAAGGGTTAAGCCACACTTATCCAGTCTTTGCTGCATTATATTGCTTATCTTTTGATTAATGGCCTTTAATTCCAAGGCTAGATCCTTCTCTATCATATTTACCTCCAAATACTTTAGCACTAAACTATTTTAAAAAGAATACTTTAATGCTAAACTATTTTCCCCCACTTGTCAAGAATCCATTCAATAAAAATAACAGAGGATAGATCCTCTGTTATAGCTTTATTTCTTATCTCTATTTTCCTTACATGCAGCTATAAATTCTTTGAATAAGGGATGGGGCCTAGTAGGTCTTGATTTAAATTCAGGATGAAATTGGGTTCCTATAAACCAGGGATGGTCTTTTAGCTCTATTATTTCTATATATTTCCTGTCAGGGGATATGCCGCTTATTACCAGTCCATTTTTCTCAAATTCTTCTTTATATTTATTGTTAAATTCATACCTGTGCCTATGTCTTTCGTATATTACTGGTTCATTGTATATTTTATAGACCTTGCTGCCTTCCTTTAATTTACATGGATACACTCCTAATCTCATAGGTCCACCTAGATGCTCTATATCCCTTTGGTCAGGGTTTAATTGTATTACTGGATGGGGGGTATTTTCATCAAACTCAGTACTATTGGCACCCTTAAGCTTTAACACATTTCGAGCAAATTCCACTGCAGCCAACTGCATACCTAGACAGATGCCGAAAAATGGGATATTGTTCTCCCTGGTATATTTAATTGCAGAAATCTTGCCCTCAATTCCCCTTTGGCCAAAGCCTCCTGGCACCACTATGCCATCTACACCAGCAAGTAGATCCCCTACATTTTCATCATTTACCTCTTCAGAATGAACCCATTTTATATCTACACTTACATCATTATAGATACCACCATGGGTTAAGGCTTCAGAGGCAGAAAGGTAAGCATCCTTAAGCTCTATATACTTTCCAACTAGGGCAATCCTTACCTTCCCCTTTAAATTTTTTATTCTATTGGTCATCTCTATCCATTCTGTAAGGTCCAGTTCACCACACTTAAGACCTAGCTTATTTATAACCAATTCAGATAAGCCTTCTTCTTCTAACTTTAAAGGCAGCTCATATATACTACTAACATTGGAATTTTCAATTACCTCATTTGGTGCCAAGTCACAGAATAGGGCTATTTTTTCCTTAATATCCATAGTTAAGGGTACATCAGTTCTACAAATTAATATATCTGGCTGTATACCAATGCTCCTTAGTTCCTTAACTGAATGTTGGGTAGGTTTAGTCTTTAGCTCTCCTGCAGTAGCAAGATATGGAATAAGGGTTACATGGATATACATTACATTTTCTCTGCCTACATCATATTTTATCTGCCTTATGGCTTCTAAAAAGGGTTGGGATTCTATATCTCCTACAGTACCACCTATTTCTGTAATTACTACATCTATTTCTCCATCCTTGGCTACCCTGGTAATCCTTTCCTTTATTTCATTAGTTACATGGGGGATTACCTGAACTGTTCCTCCATTATATTGGCCAGTTCTTTCCTTATTTATTACAGACCAATATATCTTACCAGATGTAACACTGCTATGTTGGTTTAGGTTTACATCAATAAACCTTTCATAATGTCCTAAATCTAAGTCTGTTTCTGCACCATCTTCTGTTACAAATACTTCACCATGTTGATAGGGGCTCATGGTTCCTGGATCAACATTTAAATAGGGATCAAATTTTTGTATGGAAACCCTAAGTCCTCTGCTCTTTAATAACCGACCTAAACTTGCAGCAGTAATGCCTTTGCCTAAAGAAGAAACTACTCCACCTGTAACAAATATATACTTGGTTTTCATAAACGTCCTCCTCTAAATAACCTTATAACTATATTATTCTAACTAATTATATAGTTTATGTCAACGAGGCAAATATATTAGTCTGTAAATTTAAATTTGTAATTATAATGTAATATTACCCAATTTATATATAAGGTATAATTAAGTTAAAGCTTAAAATGAAAGGAGTGGCATCAATTGAAGAAGCTTCTATGTTTAGTTATAGCAATTATATTAGTTTTTAATACAGTTTCCGTCTTTGGAGCTCCTTTATCCTATGAAAAAGCAGGAGAGATCCTTAAAAACCTGGGAATATTGGAAGGTTCAGAAACTGGAGATTTGATGCTTTATGATAACTTAAAAAGAGAAGAAATGGTTGTTCTTATAAGCCGCCTTTATGGCGAAGAAGATATGGCTAGTAAATATCCTGTGAAAGATACTTTCATGGATATTAAAAATGATCCAATAGGCAATTTCTATAAGCCCTATATATATTGGGCAGCAGATAAGGGACTTATTAAAGGTACATCATCTAATACTTTTGGATACGAAAGAAATACAACGGTTCAAGAACTGCAAACAGTACTATTAAGAGCCTTAGACTATGGTAGTGAAGTTAATGAATCCTATGGTGCAGTTCCAAAATTAGCAGAAAGTAAAGGAATTATGAATGGATTATCTATTAATAAAGATGATACAGTTACTAGGGGCTTAATGGCTATAATGACCCTAAATGCTTTAAAAGCCAATATAAAAGGCCATACAAATTATACCCTGGCAGACAAACTAAAATTAAGCATACCCAATTATTAGAATCCTATAGGTAAAACCCCATACGGATCTATCTATAGAATCTCCAGCCCCTTAAGATCTTGGCTACTCCCCCAAAGGTGTGCTGGGGGTTTTGGTTTAATTTTACCACCTCCACCCCCAACAATCCCAATGGTATTTAAAATATTAAATTAATAATACTTACTAATGTAATCTTTTAGGCTTTCCCTTACATGACCCTTGTATCCAATAACCCTATTGGCAGTTATCATGGAATTTAATATGGCCTCCTCTTCACATTCGGCTACAGCCCTGAATATATCATCAAGCTTATCCTCATTGATGGCCTTTATACTTATAATATCCTGATCTTCCTCATGTTTTATCTTGTTGGCAGTGGAAAAACCAATCATGACTTCTCCGCTACCATGGCCTATATAGGAACCCAGTCTTGCCAGTCCTACAGATGTTCTTTTAATAACCCTCTTTAGCTGGCGGCTAGTTAAAGGTATATCAGTAGCAACTATTGATATGATGGACCCCCTATCCTTTACCTCATCTACGTCTATTTCCTTTGCCAAATCCTTCCCTATATTTTTACCTAAGATGGTTAAATCCTTTAAGGCACCATGGTTTGAAAGGACTAGCACTCCGATGGTATAGTCTGTACCATCTAAATTTACTATTCTAGAAGCAGAGCCTATACCCCCCTTTAATTGGTGGCAGCTCATACCCTTGCCAGCTCCCACATCCCCTTCTTCAAAGTCTACAGTGGCATTTTCTATGGCCTTAAATACATGCTCCTTCTTTACTGCCCTATTTTGAATATTGTTTAAGCGGCTATCATTGCATTCACATACAAGGGGATTTAAGGTAGTCACATCTATACCTATCCTTTTACACTCTTTGAGGGTGTATTCAACCACTGCATCATGTACAATTCCTACATTTAGGGTATTGGTTAAGGCAATTATGGATTCCAGGGTACCTAGTTCATCTATTTGCATAAGGCCTGTAGTTTTACCAAAACCATTTAGTACATAATTGGCTGCTATAAATTTTTCTGCATATATGTTGCCTTCTGTAGGAAGAATTACAGTAACCCCAGTTTTATTTTCTTCAGTATCTATGGTACAGTGG
>JAAYFE010000047.1 GCA_012728365.1 Tissierellia bacterium | reverse complement strand
GTAAAACAGAGTATGAACCATGGTTGAAACAAGATTTGAAAACCTTCAGAAACTAGGAGTAGCTAAAGAACAGGCATGGCAATGGGCAAATACAAGGAAAGGCTATTGGCACATAGCCAATAGCCATATTCTTGCTACAATCTTAACCAATGCAAGGTTTGAACAACAAGGATATTTAAGCTTTCTTAAATATTACCTTGATGTTAGAGCGTAAACTATGAAACCGCCGTATACCGAACGGTATGTACGGTGGTGTGGGAGGTCGGAAAATAAATTAATTATTTTCCTCCTACCCGATTAATAGTTTTTTGACTTCTTCAAGGGCCCTATCATAATCAGGATGGGTTGTTACTTCCTTTACATATTCTACATATTTTACTGTGTTGTCCCTGTCAAGTATAACTATTCCCCTGGCCAGTAGCCTAAATTCCTCCATAACAAAACCATAGTTTAAACCAAAGGATAGATCCCTATGGTCAGATAAAACTATTACCCTGTCTATTTTGTGAGCATCACAAAATCTTTGCTGGGCAAAGGGAAGATCTACAGAAATTGTCAGTATCACTACATCATCTAAATTGGCAGCCTCTTCATTAAACTTAAGGGTTTGCAATTCACAAATACCTGTGTCTAAGGAAGGCACAACACTTATAATTTTTATCTTATCTCCTGTCTCCTTCAAACTATATTCAGTTAAATCCCCCTTAAGAACAGTAAAATCTGGTGCCTGATCTCCAACCTTTATTTCCTTGCCTAGAAGGGTAACAGGTTTTCCTCCCATGGTAACAAGACCTTTTCTTCTTTCCATAATGCACTACCCCTTTATATAATATTTTGTTTATTAGTTACCCAAAAGAATAAGACCTATTCAAAGTAAAGTTATAAAAAACTATTGCATAAATTATATGGGCATGTTATAATTAAAAAAATTAATAAGAAATCTTTAAATCAGTCCTGTGAGGCTGGCAAGATTGTGATTACGGATAAATTGTATTCATAGGTGTTTTTGTGTCCAATTCTTGCTGCCAGCAAGAATTTTTTTATGTAATTACAATCTAGCTGTCCTTTAAATCAGTACTGAGAGACTGATAAGGAGAGAAGAAAAAACTCTCCTTGAAATTAAAAAAAAGGAGGTTTTTTTATGACTGAAAATGTATTAAAGGGAACTAGTGTCCAAGTAAGATTAGTAAACAATTCAAAGAAGGTGATATTAGCCCTTCAGCATTTAATTGCCATGTTTGGCGCCACAGTATTAGTGCCAATACTAACTGGATTGGATATATCTGTTGCACTTTTTAGTGCTGGAGTAGGAACCTTAATATTCCATCTATGTACCTATGGAAAGGTACCAGTATTTTTAGGTTCATCCTTTGCCTTTATTCCAGTAATACTAAAGGTAAAGGAGCTATATAATGGAGATTTGGCCTATGCTCAAGGTGGCATAGTTGTTGCAGGCTTGCTATATGTGGTCATGTCATTTATTATAAATAAGTTTGGAATAGAAAGAATTCAAAAATATTTACCCAGCCAGGTAATAGGACCTATGATTATGGTAATTGGACTTAACTTGATACCAACGGCTTTGGATATGGCAAGTACTAATTATATAATAGCAGCTATAACCCTAGGCATAGCTTTAGTTATAAACTTTAAGGGTAAAGGATTTGTAAAGCAATTAGGAATATTAATAGCTGTAGTATCGGGATATTTAATTTCCTTAGGGGCAGGGCTAGTAGATACAAGTCCAATTTTGGAAGCACCAATTTTATCCATGCCAAATTTTAGCCTTCCCAAATTTGATATAGGTGCCATAGCCATAATTTCACCAGTAGTACTGGCAGTCTTTATGGAACACTTAGGAGATATAACAACCAATAGCCAGGTAGTAGGTAAAAACTTTATAGAAGATCCAGGATTAAATAGAACCTTACTGGGAGATGGTCTAGCAACAGCAGTAGCAGCATTAATTGGAGGACCTGCCAACACAACCTATGGAGAAAATACAGGGGTTCTTGCCATAACTAAAAACTATGACCCATCAATATTAAGACTGGCTGCTGTATTTGCTATATCCTTAGGGTTTATTTCAAAGCTAGGTTCAGTACTAACTACCATCCCTTCTTCAGTAATGGGCGGCATAAGCTTTATGCTCTTTAGCATGATAGCCCTAGTAGGATTTAAAACTATAAAGACAAGCAAAGTAGAGCTTAATTGGAAAAATATAATAATAATGGGAACTATCTTAGTACTTGGACTTGGAAGTGGTTTTATTGAAAGCAAACTTGGAATCACCATAGGAATTCCCATAAATGAAAGCGTAAGTATATCAGGCTTAAGCTTTGCAGCCATAGTGGGAGTAGTACTAAATGCCATCTTAAATAGAAAATAAAACAGTAAAAAAGTATTAAGGCCTATCTTAAATTTTAAGATAGGCTTTTTATATTAGACAAATTGTTAAATAAAGTATAAAATAAAAAATTAGGTATGGAAATTGTAAAGGAGAAGATTTTATGCATAAGATCTTGGTTATAGGTGGAGGAGCAGCAGGTATGATGGCTGCCATATCTGCCAAGAAGCATGGAGGGGATGTAATTCTTTTAGAAAGGAACAAGAGGGTTGGGAAAAAAATACTAGCAACTGGAAATGGCAGGTGCAATTATACAAATATAAATTTATCAATTGACAACTATCATGGGAAGAATCCAAAGTTTGTCTATAGCCCCTTGTCCCAGTTTAATGTATACGACACTATTGATTTTTTTGAAAAATTAGGCATAAGCCCTTTTATTGAAGAAAATGGCAGAGTTTATCCCATGTCCTTACAAAGTTCTAGCATACTAGATGTATTGAGGTTTGAGTTGGAGTATTTGGGAATTGAGGTAGTTACTGAAGCCTTTGTAATAGATATACATAAGGGAGATAAATTTTTAATAACCTTAGAGGATGGAAGAAAATTTAAGGCAGATAGGGTTATTTTAGCCACAGGAGGTAAGGCTGCTCCAAATACAGGTTCCGATGGAAATGGTTATAGGCTGGCAGAAAAGCTTGGCCATACTATTGAATATATTTTTCCAGCACTAGTTCAGCTAAAATTAGAGGGAAATTTTTTTAAAAAAGTAGAGGGTGTAAAGATTATAGGCCGTGCAGAGCTATATGAAAATAATACATTTATTAGAAGGGAAGAAGGGGACATACTCTTTACTAATTATGGCATATCTGGTCCTCCTATTTTGCAAATTAGCCGTATGGCAAACAAACTCTTGTATGAAGGTAAAATACCACAGTTAAGAATATCCATAATAAAGGATAAAAATAGGCAGGAGCTGGAAAAATACTTATACTATAGATTTTCTTTCATGCCTAAAAAGACAATAGAAAGGGCCTTAATAGGGCTTATAAATAAAAGGCTTATAATTCCCATACTTAAGGAAGTTGGAATAGATAGGGACAAGATCATTGCCCATATATCAAAGGAGGAAGTAAGAAAAATTTCTACCACACTTACAGATTTTAGATTTAAAATAATAGGCAGCAAATCCTGGGAAAGTGCCCAGGCTACAGCAGGCGGGGTAAAAACTGATGAAATAAACAATTCTACCATGGAATCAAAGCTAGTTAAAGGTTTGTATTTTGCAGGAGAAATTGTAGATGTAGATGGGGATTGTGGTGGATTTAATCTGCAATGGGCCTGGTCTTCAGGATATGTAGCAGGAAAAAATTCTGCCAGCAACTAATCTATGTTGAAAGGATGAAATGGATGTTTACTATGAACAAGAAA
Organism: Tissierellia bacterium; assembly: GCA_012728365.1. Classification (GTDB taxonomy): domain Bacteria; phylum Bacillota; class Clostridia; order Tissierellales; family Tepidimicrobiaceae; genus JAAYFE01. Next base: position 233 of record JAAYFE010000047.1, on the reverse strand, counting down.
CTAAAGGAACTATTAGCTAAAGGCCAAAAAATAAGGGTTGCCATAATTGGAGCAGGTAAGATGGGAAAGGGTCTCATAAATCAAATGTCAAGGATTGAAGGCATGGTTCCTGCCTTAGTAGTTAATAGACGTGTGGAAAAGGCCATTGAAGCTTTACTTTCTTCAGGTGTTCCTAAAAGCCAGATAATTGAAACAAATTCTTTAAAAGAGGCCAACTATTATTTAGAAAAGGG
>JAAYFE010000046.1 GCA_012728365.1 Tissierellia bacterium | reverse complement strand
CTCTTACAGTACTTCTGGTGCTAAGGATATTATCTTCATGAAATTTTCTCTTCTTAACTCTCTAGTTACAGGCCCAAATATACGAGTTCCAACTGGATTTCTGTCTTCTTTTATTATAACTGCTGCATTATCGTCAAATTTTATATAAGTTCCGTCTTCCCTTCTAAGGCCTTTTTTAGTTCTTACTACAACTGCCTTAACTACATCTCCTTTTTTAACAACTCCACCAGGCGTTGCACTTTTAACAGAGCATACAACAACATCGCCTATATTTGCATACTTCTTATTAGTTCCTCCTAGTACCCTTATGACTAGTAATTCTCTTGCTCCTGAATTATCAGCAACTTTTAATCTACTTTCTTGTTGAATCATTTAATACCCTCCTTTCCAGGTATAAGGATTATCTTGCTTTTTCTATAATTTCAACTAATCTCCAGCGTTTTTCTTTACTTAATGGTCTAGTCTCCATTATACGAACTACATCGCCAACTTGGCATTCATTGTTCTCATCATGAACTTTAAATTTTGTTGTTCTTCTAATTTGCTTTTTGTATATAGGGTGTGTTACAAATGTTTCAACTGCAACTACTATTGTTTTGTCCATTTTGTCACTTACAACAGTTCCTACCCTTACTTTACGATTTGTCCTTTCCATATAGGGCTAGCCCTCCTTTCTTATACCTAGTTCACGTTCTCTCATGATTGTTTTTATACGAGCAATATCTTTTCTAACAGCCTTAATTCTCATAGGATTATCCAATTGACCGGTAGCCAATTGAAAACGTAGATTAAATAACTCGTTCTTTAAATCTATTAATTTTGAATTCAGCTCTTGATCCGACATTTGGCGAATTTCCTTAGCCTTCATTAGCTTCACCACCCTTTTCTTGCGCATCATCACGAGTTACGAATTTAGTTTTAATAGGTAATTTATGTGCTGCCAATCTCATTGCTTCCCTAGCTATTTCTTCTGATACTCCTCCCATTTCAAATAGGATTCTTCCTGGTTTAACTACTGCTACCCAGTACTCTGGTGAACCTTTACCGGCACCCATTCTTGTTTCTGCTGGTTTTTCAGTAACAGGCTTATCTGGGAATACCTTAATCCATATATTTCCGCCTCTTCTAACTGCCCTTGTCATAGCACGTCTTGCTGCTTCTATCTGGTTGGATGTTATCCATGCTGGTTCAAGAGCTTGAAGACCAAATTCACCATATGCAAGTTTAGTTCCTCTACTTGCTTTCCCTTTCATTCTTCCTCTATGAACTCTACGATATTTCACTCTTTTTGGCATTAACATTTTACCTTCCTCCTTCCTACAGCTATATCTTAGCTACTTTTTGAATTATCTTCACCTTTTTTTCCTTCTTCTTCTACCTTTTTAGTAGGAAGAACTTCTCCCTTATATATCCATACCTTTACTCCTAATTTTCCATAAGTTGTGTCTGCTTCAGCAAATCCATAATCAATATCTGCCCTTAAGGTTTGAAGAGGTATTGTTCCTTCACTATATCCTTCGGTTCTGGCCATATCTGCTCCACCAAGCCTACCAGATACAGCAGTTTTAATACCTTCAGCACCTGCTCTGATTGTCCTTTGAATTGCTTGTTTCATAGCTCTTCTAAAGGCAACTCTTCTTTCAAGCTGTGCTGCAATATTTTCTGCAACTAATTGTGCATCTAGTTCTGGTACCTTTATCTCTTCCACATTTACAATTATATTTTTCTTTGTAAGCTTTTCAAGTTCTTTTCTTAATTCTTCTACACCAGAACCACCTTTACCTATAACCATTCCTGGTTTTGCTGTATATATTGATACCTTAACTCTGTTAGCCGCTCTTTCTATTTCAATCTTTGAAATACCAGCTATAAATAGTTTTTTCTTAATATGCTCACGGATCTCATAGTCTTCAATTAATAAATCACTAAATTTTTCCTTCTCAGCATACCATTTTGAATCCCAATCTTTTATTATTCCGACTCTTAATCCATGTGGGTTTACTTTTTGACCCATTTTATCCCTCCTTTTCTACTCTTTTTCCTCTACTACTACTCCTATATGGCTAGTTCTCTTTAATATTGGATAAGCCATTCCTCTTGCTTTTGGTCTCCATCTTTTCATTGTAGGTCCATCATTTGCAAAAGCATCTTTTACATATAAATTGTCTCTATTTAAATTAAAGTTGTTTTCTGCATTAGCAATAGCTGAATTTAATACTTTTTCTAAAATCCTAGCACCTTTTTTTGGAGTAAATCTTAATATGGTCAATGCTTCATCTACATGCTTACCTCTTATTTCTCTGCATATATAGTTCACCTTCAGTGGTGAAATTCGTACATATTTAGCTATGGCTCTGGCTTCCATGCAAATTCCCTCCTTTATCATATAATTAAATTACCTATCTTACCCCTGATGACCTTTCAGTTTTATCAACGTGTCCTCTAAATGTTCTAGTGGGAACAAATTCACCAAGCTTATGGCCTACCATATCCTCTGTTATATATACAGGTACATGCTTTCTACCAT
>JAAYFE010000045.1 GCA_012728365.1 Tissierellia bacterium | reverse complement strand
GGTTTTAAGTGTATTACCAAAAGAAAACAAAGTGGTTGTTGAAGGTATAAATATGGTTACAAGACACGTGAAGCCACAAGGACCAAATCAACCTGGTGGAAGAATTACTAGAGAGGCACCATTATATGTATCAAAGGTAATGTATTATTGCGATAAGGATAAAAAAGGCGTAAGAATAGGACGTAAAGTACTTGAAAATGGCAAAAAGGTTAGAGTATGCAAAAAATGTGGAGCAGTGCTAGATTAAAACATGTAGCTGAAAGGAGGTAATAAAATGGCTTCCAGATTAAAGGAAAAGTATATAAATGAAGTTATACCAGCTTTAATGGAAAAATTTCAATATAAGAATGTTATGGAAGTGCCAAAACTTGAAAAAATAGTAATAAACATGGGTATAGGAGAAGCTAGAGACAATCCAAAGACATTAGAAAGTGCAGTAAATGAATTAAGCTTAATCACAGGACAAAAACCTATAATTACAAAGGCTAAAAAATCTGTATCCAACTTTAAGATCCGTCAAGGAATGAATGTTGGAGTTAAGGTAACCTTAAGAGGGGAAAAAATGTATGATTTCTTAGATAAGCTTATGAATATTTCTCTACCAAGGGTTAGGGACTTTAGAGGAGTAAATCCATCCAGCTTCGATGGTAGAGGAAATTATGCACTAGGAATAAAAGAGCAATTAATTTTCCCAGAAATTGATTATGATAAAGTAGATAGTGTAAGGGGAATGGATATAGTAATAGTTACAACTGCAGAAACTGATGAAGAAGCCAAAGCATTTTTAGAACTTATGGGTATGCCTTTTAGAAAATAAGAAAAGGGAGGTAAAAATTTTGGCTAAAAAATCAATGATAGCAAAGCAAAAAAGAAAGCCTAAATTTAGCACTAGAGCATATAATAGGTGCCAAATTTGTGGAAGGCCTCGTGGATATTTAAGAAAGTACGGAGTATGTCGTATTTGTTTTAGAGAACTAGCATATAAGGGCCAAATTCCTGGAGTTAAAAAGGCAAGTTGGTAAGATTAAGGTTTTGAAAGGAGGTAGCCAAGTATGATGACAGATCCAATTGCAGATATGTTAACAAGGATAAGAAATGGAAATAGCGTAAAACATGAATCTGTTGATATCCCAGCTTCAAACATAAAAAAGGAAATAGCACAAATTCTTTTAGATGAAGGGTTCATAAAAGGTTATGATGTTATAGACGATGGAAAGCAAGGGATAATAAGAATAGAATTAAAATATGGTAGACATGGTGAGAAAGTAATAAGTGGAATTAAAAGAATATCTAAACCAGGATTAAGGGTTTATGTAAAAAGCGATGAGATTCCAAGAGTTTTAGGTGGACTTGGAATAGCAATCCTATCAACATCTAAAGGTATTATGACAGATAAAAAAGCAAGAAAAGAAGGTGTAGGTGGAGAAGTACTCTGCTATGTATGGTAATACTTGAAATTTAAAGGAACAGGAGGTGCACTCATGTCAAGGATAGGACTAAAGCCAATAGAAATTCCAAGTGGAGTTGAAGTTAAGATAGATGAAAACAATCTAGTACAAGTTAAGGGACCAAAGGGTACCTTAGAAGAAAAACTTGATCCTAAAATGGAAATTAAAATAGAAGACAATATAATAACTGTTAATCGTCCAAATGAAACTAAAAAATATAAGTCATTACACGGTTTAACAAGAACACTAATTCAAAACATGATTGTAGGAGTAACAGAAGGTTACGAAAAGAAATTAGAAATAGTTGGAACAGGATATAGGGCACAAAAACAAGGTAAAAAACTAGTATTAAACCTAGGTTACTCACACCCAATAGAAATGGAAGATCCAGAGGGAATAGAAGTAGAAGTACCTAGTCAAACACAAATTGTTGTTAAAGGAATTGATAAGCAATTAGTAGGAAATTATGCTGCTAAAATTAGAGATTTAAGAAAACCAGAACCTTATAAAGGCAAAGGAATTAGATATGCTGATGAAGTAATTAGAAGAAAAGTTGGTAAGGCTGGTAGCTAGAAAGGAGTGAGTAGAAGTGATAAAAAAATTAAGTAGAAATGAATTGAGGAAAAAAAGACATAGAAGAGTAAGAAAAAAAATAAATGGAACTCCTGAAAGACCAAGATTAAATATTTATAAGAGCAATAGCCATATATATGCACAAATAATCAATGATGTAGATGGCCATACCTTAGTTGCAGCATCAACTTTAGATAAAGAACTTAAAGGAAAACTTAGCTCTACATCAAATAAGGAAGCAGCAAGACTTGTAGGAGAGTTAATAGGCAAAAGAGCCCTTGAAAAAGGAATAGAGAAAGTAGTATTTGATAGATCTGGTTATATATATCACGGAAGGGTAAAAGAACTTGCTGAAGGAGCTCGTGAAGCAGGACTTAAATTTTAGAAAAGGAGGGAAATAAATGGAGCGTTCATATATAAATCCTAATGAACTGGACTTAAAAGAAAGAGTCGTTAGTATAAATCGTGTTGCTAAGGTAGTAAAGGGTGGAAGAAACTTTAGATTTAGTGCACTTGTAGTTGTAGGAGATGAAAATGGCCATGTAGGCGTTGGAATGGCCAAGGCTCTTGAGGTTCCTGAGGCTATTAGGAAAGCAATACAAGATGCGAAAAAGCATATAATTAAAGTTCCTATAGTAGGAACAACTATACCCCATGAAGTAGTTGGAGAATTTGGTGCAGGAAAGGTGCTTTTAAAACCATCTAAAGAAGGTACAGGAGTTATAGCAGGTGGAGCAGTACGTGCCGTTTGTGAGCTTGCAGGAATAAGGGATATAAGGACAAAATCCTTAGGTTCAAATAATCCTAGAAATGTTGTTAATGCAACTATTGAAGGCTTAAAAAGTTTGAAGAGAGCAGAGGAAGTTGCAAGATTAAGAGGAAAGTCAGTAGAAGAAATATTAGGTTAGGAGGGGAGTATAGTGGCTAAGATACGTATTAAATTAGTCAAATCCGTTATAGGAAAACCTGAGAAGCACAAAAGAACTATTGAAGCTTTAGGATTACGAAAAATTGGCCAGGTAGTAGAAAAAGAAGATACTCCTCAAATTAGAGGTATGATAGATAAAGTAAACTACATGGTTGAAGTAATAGAATAATTCTTTAGAGGAGGTGTAGTTATGAAACTTCATGAAATTAGACCATCAGAAGGTAGCAAGGTAAAGGCTCGTAAAAGAGTTGGAAGAGGTACTGGTTCAGGACTTGGCAAGACTTCTGGTAGAGGCCACAAAGGACAAAAAGCTAGATCAGGCGGCGGAGTTAGACCAGGCTTTGAAGGAGGTCAAATGCCTCTATATAGAAGATTACCTAAGCGTGGATTTACCAATATATTTGCTAAGGAATATGCCATATTAAATGTTGAAGATTTAAATAGGTTTGATGATAATACAGAAGTAACTCCAGAACTATTAATTGAAACAGGAGTTATAAATCCTAGAAAGGATATTGATGGAATTAAAATATTGGGTAATGGGGAATTAAGTAAAAAACTCACTGTGAAAGCCCATAAGTTTAGCAAGCAAGCTATTGAGAAAATTGAGGCTGCAGGAGGAAAGGTAGAGGTGATATAGATGATTTCGACCTTAAGGAGAGCCTGGAATATACCAGATTTAAGAAGGAGTATCATCTTTACACTACTAATGCTGCTAGTAATCAGGCTTGGAGCTAATGTACCAGTACCTTATATGGATAAGGCGATTATAAAACAGGTATTTGAAATAGGCCAAGGTGGATTATTGCAATTTCTTGATTTAATGGCAGGAGGTACCTTAAGTAACTTTAGTATATTTGCCTTAAGTATATATCCATATATTACAGCATCAATTATAATGCAACTTCTTACAATTGCAATTCCAAGGCTGGAGGAATTAGCAAAAGAAGGAGAAGAAGGAAGGAAAAAAATAAGCAAATATACTAAATATGGTGCAGTAATATTGGCCTTTATTCAAGCTTGGGGTACTACCTTTGGAATATTTCAAAATGCATTGGTGGCTGAGACCTTCATTCAAAAAGCTGTTGTAATCATATCCCTAGTGGCTGGTACTAGCTTCTTAATATGGATAGGAAATCTTATAACTGAAAAGGGAATTGGGAATGGTATTTCCTTGATCATTTTCATTGGTATAGTATCTGGGTTACCTTCTTCAATAATTAACTATGTTAGATTTGCAAGACTTGGATTGGTAAGCTGGATTACATTAATTATACTAGCTATAATAGCCATAGCCATAGTCGCAATAGTAGTAGCATTACAGGAAGGAGAAAGAAGAATACCAGTACAATATGCAAAACGTGTTGTGGGAAGAAGGATGTATGGTGGTCAAAGTAGCCATATACCTTTAAAGGTATCTATGGCAGGAGTTATTCCTGTAATATTTGCTTCCTCACTACTATCTTTCCCACAAACAATAGCCCTATTCTTTACAGGGGATGTACCAGAATGGTTAATTAAGTACTTTACAGTACAAGGTAGCGTAGGAGTTTGGGTTTACTCAATACTAAATGTAGTATTGATTATGTTCTTCACTTACTTCTATACAGCAGTACAATTTAACACAGTTGAATATGCAAAGAACCTACAACAATACGGTGGATTTATACCAGGAATAAGGCCTGGAAGACCAACATCAGATTATTTAAATAAGGTAGTTACAAGAATTACATTTGTTGGCGGTATATCCTTAGCACTACTTGCTTCATTGCCAATTGTTTTATCTCATATATTCAAGTTAAACATTAACTTTGGAGGAACTGCTGTCATAATCGTAGTAGGTGTAGTATTGGAAACTGTAAAACAAATTGAATCACAATTGTTAATGAGAAGCTATAAGGGTTTCTTAAAATAAAATTATAGGGGATGATTTTTTTGAGATTAGTTTTACTTGGACCTCCTGGCGCAGGAAAGGGGACACAAGCATCTGCTATAATTAGTAAATATAGCATACCACATATATCTACTGGTGATATATTTAGGGAAAATATAAAAAAAGGAACGGATCTAGGTAAACAAGTGGAGGCCTATATGAATAAGGGCCTACTTGTACCAGATGAATTAGTTGTATCAATAGTAAAGGATAGATTAACGAAAGAAGACTGTAAAGAAGGCTTTTTATTAGATGGTTTTCCAAGGACTGTAAATCAGGCTGAAGCCCTTGATGAAGAACTTAAAAATATGAATCTTAAACTAGATAAAGTAATTAATATTAAAGTTGGCAAGGATATTTTAATAGAAAGGGCAATAGGAAGAAGAATCTGTAAAAATTGTGGTGCAACTTTCCATATTAAATTCAACCCTCCTAAAGAAGAAAATGTATGTGATAAATGTGGCGGGGAGCTTCATCAAAGAGATGATGATACAGTGGAAACTGTTGAGAAGAGAATTGAAGTTTATCATGAACAAACCAAGCCTCTAATAGATTACTATGATAAAAAAGGTCTATTATTAAATGTGGACGGCTCTAAACCAGTAGAAGAAGTATTTAATGAAATAATAGCTTCCTTGGAAGGTGATTTTTAGGACAGCCGCAAATATTTTTGAGAGGTGAAGTCCATGGATTCAACTAGGGATATAGCCGTAGGTCAAGTGGTTAAGTCAAAGGCTGGTCGAGATGCAGGTAATGTATTTTTAGTAATGGATATTTTAGATGATAAGCATGTATTAATAGTAGATGGAGATAAAAGGCCCTTAGAAAAGCCTAAGAAGAAAAAGATAAAACATTTAATGGTCTACAATAAAGTATTGGCTGAATTTAAAGAAAAAATTGATGGGAAAATAGATATAAATAATGCCTATGTAAGAAAGCTGCTAGAACCTTTCAAAGAGAGTTTGAAAAAAGAATAGGAGGTTCGATAACTGCATGTCCAAAAAAGATGTAATAGAAGTTGAGGGTACGGTAGTTGAAGCCTTGCCAAATACAATTTTTAAAGTGAGATTAGATAATGGTCATGAAATATTAGCCCATATTTCTGGAAAGTTAAGGATGAATTATATTAGAATACTTCCTGGAGACAAGGTAAAAGTAGAACTATCACCTTACGATTTGACTAGAGGAAGGATAACCTGGCGAAAAAAGTAGTATAGGAGGGATTTAAGTGAAAGTTAGACCATCAGTAAAGAAAATTTGTGAAAAATGTAAGGTTATAAAAAGAAAAGGAAGAGTAATGGTAATTTGTGAAAATCCCAGACATAAGCAAAGACAAGGATAATAGATGAAAAAGAACCTAGGAGGTGTAGATAATAATGGCAAGAATTGCAGGTGTTGACCTACCTAGAGATAAGAGAGTAGAAATTGGTTTAACTTATATCTATGGAATTGGTAGGTCTAGAGCAAAGGAAATATTAGAAAAAGCTAATGTTGATCCTAATACAAGAGTAAGAGATTTAACAGAAGCAGAAGTTAATGCTTTAAGAAGTATTATAGATGGCTATACAGTAGAGGGAGATTTAAGAAGAGAAGTAGCAATGAACATTAAAAGGTTAAGAGACATTAATTGCTACAGAGGAATAAGACATAAAAGAGGTCTCCCAGTAAGAGGACAAAGAACAAAAACAAATGCAAGAACAAGGAAAGGCCCTAGAAAAGTTAGTGGTAAGAAAAAATAGAGAGTTAAGGGAGGGAAGATGAAATGGCAGCAAGAAAAGGTAAAAGCACACGTGTTAGAAGAAGAGAACGTAAAAATATAGAAAGAGGTCAGGCCCATATACAATCAACTTTTAACAATACCATAGTTACATTAACAGATATGCAAGGCAATGTAATATCATGGGCAAGTGCTGGCCAATTAGGTTTTAAAGGATCTCGTAAATCAACTCCTTTTGCGGCACAACAAGCTGCAGAAGAAGCTGCAAGAAAGGCTATGGAACATGGATTAAAAACTGTTGAAGTATATGTTAAAGGACCAGGCTCTGGAAGAGAAGCAGCCATAAGGTCACTTCAAGCAGCAGGCCTGGAAGTAAGTTTAATTAAGGACGTTACTCCAATTCCACATAATGGTTGTAGACCACCAAAACGTAGAAGAGTTTAATATAGGAGGTGTGAAAAAACATGGCTAGATATACAGGACCGGTATGTAGACTATGCCGTAGGGAAGGACAAAAATTATATTTAAAGGGTGAAAAATGCTATACAGATAAATGTCCAGTTTCAAGGAGAGGATATGCTCCAGGACAACATGGTAAGGCTAGAAAGAAGATGTCTGAGTACGGAATGCAGTTAAGGGAAAAACAAAAAGTTCGTAGATTCTATGGTATTCAAGAAAACCAAATGAGAACTTATTTTAAAATGGCAGATAAGATGCAGGGAATTACAGGTGAGAACTTATTAAAAATATTAGAGTTAAGGCTTGACAATGTTGTATATAGAATGGGCTTTGCTTCATCAAGAAAGGAAGCTAGACAATTAGTAAGACATGGACATTTTACTGTTAATGGTCAAAAAGCAAACATACCATCTATGTTAGTTAAAGTTGGAGATATAATAGAAGTAAAGGAAAAGAGCAGATCCAGTGTTAAATTTAAAGAACTAATAGAAAATCATAGAGGCAATACTGTTAGATGGTTAGAAGTTAATCCTGAAGAATATAGGGGTAAAATTGTAGCAGAGCCAACTAGAGAAGATATTGATATTCCAATAGAAGAACATCTAATAGTAGAGCTATATTCTAAATAATAAGGCTTATTAATAGAATCAGTTGCCCTCGTCCCATGATAATATAAAAATAAGGAGGGTTAAAAGTTAATGATAGAAATTGAAAAACCAAGAATAGAGATAGTTGAAGTAAGTGAAGACAACACTTATGGGAAGTTTACATTGGAACCTTTGGAAAGAGGATATGGCACTACATTAGGCAATTGCCTAAGGAGGGTACTTTTATCTTCTCTACCTGGTGCTGCTGTGTCCTCTGTAAAAATTCAAGGTGTATTACATGAATTTTCAACTGTTCCAGGAGTCCTTGAAGATGTACCTGAAATAATATTAAATATAAAAGATATAGCTGCTAAAATGTATACTGATGAACCTGTAATATTAAGGATTGAGGCAGAAGGACCAAAAGAAGTAAAGGCTGGAGATATTATAACTGGACCAGATGTGGAAATAGTAAATAAGGATCATCATATTGCCACAATAAATGAAACAGGAAAACTATATATAGAAATGGAAATGATAAAGTGAAGAGGATACAAAGTAGCAGAAAAAAATAAGAGGGAGGATCATTCCATAGGTGTCATACCAATTGATTCTTCTTTTACACCAGTAACCAAGGTAAACTTTACAGTAGAAAATACAAGGGTAGGCCAGATAACAGACTACGATAAATTAACCCTTGAGGTATGGACCAATGGAACTATGACTCCACAAGAGGCAACTTCCTTAGGTGCAAAGATACTTACGGAACATTTGAATCTATTTGTTGGATTGACAGATCATGTTGAAGATGTAGAAATAATGGTGGAAAAAGAAGAAGACAAGAAAGAAAAAGTATTGGAAATGACAGTGGAAGAGTTGGACCTGACCGTTAGAAGCTACAACTGCTTAAAGAGAGCAGGAATTAATACTGTGGAAGAACTCACCCAAAAGTCTGAAGAGGATTTATTGAAAGTTAGAAATCTTGGTAAAAAATCTTTAGAAGAAATACAAAGTAAGCTTGCTGAGTTAGGCTTAGCACTTAAAAAAATAGATGAGTAGCAGATACAAAGGAGGGATAATATGGCTAGATATAGAAAGCTTGGTCGTACTACTGATCATAGAAAAGCTATGCTTAGAAATCAAGTAACAAGTTTATTACGTGATGGCAGAATAGAAACTACTGCTGCTAAAGCCAAGGAAACAAAGAGAATGGCAGACAAGATGATCACCCTTGGAAAAAGAGGAGACTTACATGCTAGAAGGCAAGCATTGGCTTATATATATGATGAAGATGTGGTAAAAAAATTATTTGATGAAATAGCACCTAATTATGCTGATCGTAATGGTGGATATACAAGGGTACTAAGACTAGGCCCTCGTAGAGGTGATGGTGCGGAAATGGCAATTGTGGAATTAGTATAAAGGGTGGGGGATTAAGTAGGAGGGACTTTAAGTTCCTTCAAATAATTACTTAGTCCCTTTTTTGTAGACCCCTACAAAAACATTATAAAAAGTAGGCGATTAACATGTCAGATGAGATGATTAGGATAGAAAATGTATCATTTGAATATGAATCTTATGGTGATAAAAAACCATTAAAAGCAGTAGACAATGTAAGTATGACAGTTGAAAAAGGTGAATATTTGGTTATTTTAGGCCATAATGGCTCAGGAAAGTCAACTTTAGCAAAGTTAATAAATGGCCTTTTGCTTCCAACAAAGGGAGATGTATTTGTAAAGGGTATAAATACTAAAGACAAAGATAGGATATGGGAAATAAGGGAAATTGCTGGCATGGTTTTTCAAAACCCAGACAACCAACTAGTAGCAACTATAGTGGAAGAAGATGTAGCCTTTGGTCCAGAAAACCTTGGTGTACCTCCAGAGGAGATTAGAAGGAGGGTAGATAAGGCACTGGAAATAGTTGAAATGAGTGAGTATAAAAAACATGCACCCCATCTTCTCTCTGGAGGACAAAAACAAAGGGTAGCCATAGCAGGAATACTAGCCATGAAGCCAGAATGCATAATATTAGATGAACCCACTGCCATGCTTGATCCAATAGGCAGAAGGGAAATAATGAATACTCTCCGTAAATTAAACAGTGAAGAAAAGAAAACAATAATCCATATAACCCACCATATGGATGAAGCAGTGGAAGCCGATAGAATAATAGTAATGGAGAAAGGCAAAATAGTTATGGAAGGAACACCTAGGGAAATATTTAGCCAAGTTGAAAAGATAAAGGAGCTAGGCTTAGACGTGCCCCAGGTAACGGAACTGGCTTATGAACTTAATAAAGAAGGATTTAATGTGCCCTCTAATATATTAACAATAGAAGAATTGGTGGATGCCCTATGATTATAAGAATTGAAAATTTAAATTATGTATATAGTCCAAATACACCCTTTGAAATAAAAGCCTTAGATAATGTAAACCTTACAATTAATGAAGGAGAATTCATAGGCTTAATAGGGCATACAGGTTCAGGAAAATCAACCTTAGTTCAGCATTTGAACGGCCTAATAAAGCCTACCTCTGGTAAGGTTATAGTAGATGGTATTGATACAAGCGGTGATAGAGCTGACTTATTGAAAGTTAGACAAAAAGTAGGCTTAGTATTCCAATACCCTGAACACCAATTATTTGAAGAAACAGTTTATAAGGATATAGCCTTTGGACCCAAAAATCTTGGTCTAAAGGAAGAGGAAATAAAAATAAGGGTTAAAAAAGCCATGGAAGCCGTTGGATTAGACTATGATAAGTTGAAGGATAGATCTCCCTTTGAATTAAGTGGAGGACAAAAAAGGAGAGTTGCCATAGGTGGGGTTTTAGCTATGAATCCTAAGGTGCTGATATTAGATGAGCCTACTGCAGGACTGGATCCTAGGGGAAGGGATGAAATACTAACAGGGTTAAAAAGGCTGTATGAAGAAGAAGATATAACTATTATATTAGTTTCCCATAGCATGGAGGAAGTTGCTAGATTTGTTAACAGGATAATTGTCATGCATAAGGGGAAAGTTGCCATGGATGGCAGCACAAAAGAGGTCTTTAAAGAACAGGAAAAATTAGAAGAATTAGGTTTAGGGATTCCTCAAATTACCCAATTTATGAGAAAATATAGGATAAAAGGCCATGATGTAGACGATACAGTTATAACGGTGGAGGAAGCCAAAAAAGAATTAATTAATTATTTAAGGAGAAGGGGAAATGATTAAAAATATTACCATTGGTCAATATTTTCCTACAAACTCTGTTATTCATAGGCTAGATCCTAGAATAAAGATAATAATTACCTTTATGTTTATAGTATCCTTATTCTTTGTAACATCCTTTTATCCATATTTTCTTATATTAGCCTTTATAGCACTGACAATTAAACTGTCAAGGGTTCCCTTTAAGTTTGTACTAAAGGGCCTAAAGCCACTTTTATTGATTATTACTATAACCTTTCTTATTAATATATTTATGACTAAGGGAGAGGTAGTATTAAGTATTGGACCTTTAAATATTACAAAAGAGGGAATAAGGCAGGCAGTTTTTATGGCCTTAAGGCTTATATTTTTAGTTATGGGAACATCCCTTTTAACATTAACAACATCACCTATATCTTTAACTGATGGAATAGAAAAGCTTTTATCGCCACTTAAAAGGATTGGGGTACCAGCCCATGAGATAGCTATGATGATGACAATAGCTTTAAGGTTTATCCCCACCCTATTAGAAGAAACAGATAAAATAATGAAGGCCCAGATGGCAAGAGGAGCCGACTTTGAAAGTGGAAATATAATTAATCGTGCCAAAAATTTAGTTCCCCTTCTAGTTCCCCTCTTTATAAATGCCTTTAGAAGGGCAGATGAATTAGCCATAGCTATGGAAGCCAGATGTTATAGAGGTGGAGAAAATAGAACTAGAATGAAGGAGCTAAAACTTAATAGAAATGATATAATTGCCATTAGTTTTTCCCTTATATTCTTTATATTTATAGCAAGTACAAGGTATATAAATATAAGGAGTATAATATGACAAATATAAAACTTACTATTCAATATGACGGCACCAATTATTGTGGCTGGCAAAAACAAAAAAATGGTATAAGTATTCAAGAAAAAATAGAAGATGCAATTTATTTAGTTACAGGAGAAGAAGTAAACTTAATTGGCTCAGGTAGAACTGATAGGGGAGTACATGCCCAAGGTCAGGTGGCAAATTTTATAACAAGTTCAAAGGTGCCTCCCAGTAGGTTTAAATATGCCTTAAACTCAAAACTACCTGAGGATATAAGCATAGTTAAGTCTGAATTAGTAGCTGATGACTTCCATTCAAGGTATGATGCTAAAGGTAAAATATATAGGTACCTTATATATAATGGAGAAATTAGAAATCCCCTATATAATAGGTATGCCTACCATGTGCCAATTAAGCTAGACTTTCAATCAATGGATAAGGCAAAGAACTACTTTTTAGGCAGCCATGACTTTAAGGCTTTTATGGCCCAAGGAAGCAGTGTAAAATCAACTGTTAGAACCATAAAAGGAATTTCATTAGACCAAAAAGGGAATCTGATCTGCCTTACCATTGAAGGAGACGGCTTTCTATACAACATGGTAAGGATAATTGTTGGAACCTTAGTGGAAGTAGGACTAGGGAAAATTAAGGGAGACAGTATTCCCCATATTATAAAATCAAAGGATAGAAAAATGGCTGGGCACACTGCTCCAGCAAAGGGATTATGCTTAGAAAAAGTCTATTATTAGCTGATAAAAACTTATTGACATTGATATTTCCTTGTATTAGAATATACTAGAGTGTTTAAAAAGCCCCGGAATCTTTTTATACCAACACTGAAATTAAGGAGGGAAAAAGGTGAAGAGCTATATTGCAAAACCACACGAGATAGAGAGAAAATGGTACCTAATCGATGCAGAAGGCAAAGTTTTAGGTAGACTAGCTTCAGAGATTGCAAAAATACTAAGAGGAAAGCACAAACCCATATACACACCACATGTAGACACTGGGGATTTTGTAATAGTAATTAATGCAGATAAGGTTAAATTAACTGGAAATAAATTAGATCAAAAATATCATAGATATCACACAGGCTATCCTGGTGGATTAAAATCCATAGTATATAGAGAGATGTTAGAAAAGAAGCCAGAAAAGGTAATAGAATTAGCTGTTAAAGGAATGCTTCCAAAAAATAGATTAGGAAGAAAAATGTTTAAGAAGCTGAAAGTTTATAGTGGACCTGAACATAAACATGAAGCACAAAAACCAGAAGTATATGAATTTTAATTTGCTTTAGGAAGGAGGACTGTCATTGGCAACTGTACAGTATATGGCAACCGGAAGAAGAAAGACTTCAGTGGCAAGGGTAAGACTTGTTCCTGGTTCTGGTAGGATAATTATAAATCAAAGGGATATAGATGATTACTTTGACTTTGAAACCTTAAAAGTTATAGTAAGAGAGCCCCTAGTACTAACAGATACACTAGGAAAGTATGATGTTATAGTTAATGTACAAGGTGGCGGATTTACAGGCCAAGCTGGAGCCATCAGACATGGAATTTCCAGAGCTTTAGTTGAATCAGACGAAGAATTAAAGCCTGTATTAAGAAAAGCTGGTTTCCTAACAAGAGATGCAAGAATGAAGGAAAGAAAGAAATACGGCTTAAAGAAAGCAAGAAGGGCTCCACAATTCTCAAAGAGATAATTATTTGTTTATTTACAATCGAGTTTGTTCAAACTTACAAAGTTTGTTTGCGAATATACAAAACCGTCATTGGTTTAAATACCTTTGGCGGTTTTTTGTTGTGTAAAAAAGCATATAACAATGTATAAAATATGAAATCCGGACGCAGTTTTAATCCCTCGAAAGCAAGTAGAATTCCGATGTGTAGGTGGTTTCGATATTTCCTCCCGTAGGTTATACCCTGCGTATGAATACTCATTTTATTAGTAAACCTTCCACGAGCAAACTTTGTCATTCTTCACTGCTCACGAGC
>JAAYFE010000044.1 GCA_012728365.1 Tissierellia bacterium | reverse complement strand
ACTAAGTATCCATAGGAACCCTTCCAGCCAGCATAGGTTACCTTACCTCCATCTGCTGCCTTTATAGCAGTTCCTGCTGGTGCTGCAATGTCTATTCCATAATGCATCCTTCCACCTCTCATTCCATATCTGGAAGAGAGTCGGCCCCTGGTGGGCATTAAGAAAGTACCAGTTGCAGCTGTTTTTGGCAACTCCTTAGTACCCTGTACTACTATTTGGTCTACAGGTTCCTTAATAACTTCTTCCTTTAATATCTCCTTATCTACAACAATGCCATTATGCTTAATGACTTTAGAAAGATACTTAGTTTCTCCTTTTTGGCCCTTTACCTTAACCTTACTTTGGGTTTTATACATGCTATCATCATATTCTGTTTTTACTTCAAAATCAACACTTGCAGTATATTCTACTTCTTCAACAATTTCAACTGTAATTAAAGGTTTTGGAATTGTAAGTTTTATTTCATCACCTATTTGTAATCTTTCAGGATCCTTATCTGAATTAGCTAGGATTAAATCATCAACCGATACATCGTATATTTTTGCTATGGTCCATAAACTTTCTCCTACTTCTACAGTATGGGTCCTAATTTCTTCTGAACCTGTTAAAATATACTCTAAAATTTCCTCTCCATCTTTTATTTTATTCAAAGGAAATTCCTTTTCTACAATTTTAACATCCTCAACAAATCCAATGTCCAATATTTGGCTTTCTTCTTCATTTAAATATGGTTCCTTAAGTCTTTCTAGAATATTTTCAAGTTCTTCTTTAGAATTGCTATAGCCTAATTCTTCACCATCTACTACTAATACATAGCCTTTTACATTATAAGTTAGTTTAGATTTAATATTTGATTGCAGCTCCTCTAAAGAAGTCAACATATTATCTTTTACATGGGTATCATCAAATTTTAAGGTGTCCTTTAGAACAATATTACTATTATGTATACTACACAACTCAGCCTGTAATTGTTCCAATATTTTCTCTGCCTCTCCCTTATCCCTTACTATTCCTACTTCCTCATTACCATAGTAAACTATGTAAGCTCTAGTTCTAATTTCATTTATTTTGTATATGCTAAAAATACATACCCCTATAACTATTAGCATTAGAATTAGAGCTAGATTCTTAAAACTATATCTGCTCTTTACTGACTCCTTTATACACCCTGGTTTCTCAATACCGCTAGCCTCTGTATGTGAAATAGGCGTCTGAGAACCTGGGTTGTTTGAATCTGACATGGTTTTAGTACCTCCTTGTCATTGGATTAAACAAAACCATATTAATTTGTTGAGGCTTGTAACTATTTTGTAACCCTTAATATGTGCATATTATATCATAGAATTTTATTTTTTCAATATTGCTAACCTGTCTAAATGGCCTTTTCCAAGGTTGCCATAAAATAGAAATTGTCCCAAAGCTCTTATATTTAAGGCTTTACTTTATATTATTCATTTTGCCAATTGGTTATTAAATTATTAAGAATTCTTAATAATTTTAGTTGATTTTCAAAAATAATAAAAGTTTACAATATTGTATTTATTTTCCCATACCTGGTAATACTTCTATTATATCCATAAACTTCATATATTATAAAACTACTTAAAATATTTATTTCATACTCAGGAGGTACATAATGCTAGAAATGGCGCATAATAATTATGTGGATAGTTCTAGTCCCTTTGCAATAATCAAGTTTTCCAATTTAATAATTAAATTTTTAGAAGAAAATTTAAAGGAAAATCAAGAAATTATAATACTATGTATAGGAACAGACAGATCTACAGGTGACTCCCTTGGACCCTTAGTGGGCTATAAGCTTAAACCCCATATTATTGCTTATAAAGGGGTTCATCTTATGGGGACATTAGATGAACCTGTCCATGCAAAAAATTTGAATGAAAAAATACAGGAAATTAATACTTATTATAGTGAAGCTTTAGTAATTGCTATAGATGCTTCATTGGGAAGCATGGATAAGGTTGGATTTGTTAATATTAAAAAAGGGCCTTTAAAACCTGGTTTAGGCGTAAATAAAAACCTTCCCACTATAGGACATATAAGTATTACAGGAGTTGTAAATTTTAAAGGTGTAATGGAATATATGATCCTACAAAATACTAGACTCAGCTTAGTCATGAATATGGCTGATGTTATAGCTAAAAGCTTAAATAGGGCCTTATTTAGAATTTCTAACAAAAATTATAAAAAGGAACTGATTTAAGGGTTTAAATCAGTTCCATTATCAATCTTCTCATCCTTATTTTTTATTTCTAGAAGGGGTTCTTCATACATAAATATTATATTATCCAAACTATCGCCTAATTCCATATCTGTTATTATATATCCCTTGTACCACTTGTCAAAAATATCCTTCATCAAATATCCCTCCTAGACATAGGGTACCTTAGGAAGGATATTTTTATACTGTATATATTTCCTTAATTGCCTGCAATAACTGTTAGTTTAGTATTATTTATACTAAATAAAGCTTCCTTATTAATATCTACTATCTCTCCATCTATGTTAATATATGCCTTGTCCTTGGTCCTTACCTTTATATTTTTTGCCTTGTATATACTAACATACTTTTTCTGGTTTATATGGCTGCCGTTGATAATCGTTGGAAGTAGAAAAAGTAATTTTAACTTTGGTACTTTTTTTACTACACATACATGAAAACGTCCATCATCTAAACTGGCCATAGGAAGTATATTTATTCCACCACCATAATAATTTCCATTTCCAACGGCAATTAGTAATATTTCACTTTCAATATTAGAATCATCTATTTCCATTTCCACCTTGATAAATTTAAATTTAAAAAGGTCTATAAAGAGGGCTATTACGTAAGCCATGCTTGATTTTATTTTAGTTTTAATATTTTCAGTAATTTTAGCTACTTCTGCATCAAATCCAATGCTGGAAATATTTAAAAATAATCCATCATTTACAGAACAAACATCTATATTTTTTGTATATCCCTTTAATATATTATTTAATGCATCCTTGGGATTTAAAGGTATATTTAAGGCCCTAGCTAAATCATTACCTGTCCCACTTGGCAGTATTCCTAAAATACCTTTTTTCTTATCCACTATACCAAAGGCAACTTCATTTACAGTACCATCTCCGCCAACTGCAATAATTTTTCTATATCCCTTTTCAATGCCTTCTTTAGCTATATCTGTACCCTCTTTAGGCCTAGTAGTAAAAACAATATCATATTCTATGTTTTTTTGAGCCATAATATCATTTATTAGAGGAACTAGCTTTTTTGTCCTTCCTCCTCCTGCCACAGGATTTATAATAAAAAGTATCCTTTCCATAGCGCCTCCCACTTTTACAAATTACTATATAAGTCTCCCCTAATTGCCCTATCTATTGATTGAATTTCTTCTGCTGACAAGGGATAGATAGATCTTCCATTTTTAATAGGCTTTGCATAACAAATTGAATTTTCACGACCAAATATACTTGTTAATACAAAACCATTTAAAAAACCATCTAAAAAAGCAATAGAAAAGCTTAGCTCTGAACCCATATCTGCAAAAGCATTGTATCTTACAAAGCCAACCTTTTGAACTGCAAAGGCTAGTTTTTTATCTAATTCTTTTGATATATCTTCTAAGGATGTAAGCTCATCTTTAATACTATCAATTTCTTCACCATACCTTATTAATAAGTCCTCAATGCTTGTTTTATCTATTCCCCTTACAAGTAGCTTGTATCTCCTTTTCATCCTAGAAATTCTAATTGCCAAAATAATAATTAATAATAATAAAATAATAATAGCAATGGCCATGCCTAGTATAATCTCCGGACTATATAACAATACTAATTCCCTTATATTCTCCATGTGCATACCCCTCTTATACCTCCTTAGCTATTTCTCTTATTGCCTTTAAAGCATAATCTAATTCATCATGGGTATTAAAAGGTCCAAAGCTAAATCTAACTACTCCCTGTTCAAAGGTGCCTATAGTCTTATGGGCTAATGGTGCACAGTGGAGACCTGGTCTTACTTGTATATCATACTTTTCATCTAAAATGAAGCTTATGTCTGAAGAATCTTCATTCCCTATATTTATGGAAACTACAGCCCCTTGCTCCTTTTCATTTAATGGACCGTATATTTTTACCTTATCTATTTTACTTAATCCCTCTAAAAAGTGTTTAGTTAGTTCCTCTTCATGTTTTCTTATATTTTCTATTCCCCTATTAAAAATATACTTAACTCCTGCACCAAGACCAATTATACCCGGTCCATTTAAGGTTCCACTTTCATATCTATCTGGAAAAATATCAGGCTGATCTAGTACATGAGAAAAGCTTCCTGTTCCCCCTTGCTTTATTTCCTTTAATAATAAGCCTTCCCTAATATAAAGACCTCCTGTTCCTTGTGGTCCAAGTAAACCCTTATGGCCAGGAAAAGCTAGCATATCTATATTCATCCTTTTTACGTCTATATCATAAACCCCTGCTGATTGGGCAGCATCCACAAGAAAATATATGCCCTTTTCCCTTGCTATCTTGCCAATTTCCTCAATAGGCATAATGGTACCAGTTAAATTAGAAACGTGGGTAATTACTATTAATTTAGTGTTATCCTTAATATTTATAACTATATCTTCTACCCTGATTTTCCCCTCAGGATTTGCATTTACAATAGTTAGCTCTACCCCTTCCTTTTCTAAAGAAAATAAAGGCCTAAGAACTGAATTGTGTTCCATTGAAGAAGTAATTACATGATCCCCTTTACTTAATATACCTTTAATTGCTAAGTTTAAACTTTCAGTACAATTGTAGGTAAATATAATATTCATAGGGTTGTCTATATTAAAAAGTTTTGCAAGTAACTCCCTAGTTTCATATATTTCCCTTCCCATTCTTATTGCCAATTTATGACCAGACCTACCTGGATTGGCTCCATATTCTTTCATTGCTTTCATTACTGCATCATAAACTATATCAGGCTTTGGAAAAGTTGTAGCTCCATTGTCAAAATATATCATTCATATCACCCTTATCTGTTAAGTGTACCCTATTATTATACCATATTCACATTTATTTATATATAAAAAAGAAGCCTACTTGGGCTTCTTTAACCTAATCTTTTATACACAATTTCCATTGTTTCCTCTTTTAATTTCATGCCTTCTGCCATTAAATTATCAATTTTTTCTTGTATTTTATTTCTAAATTCTTCATCCTTTACACTTTGTAAGTTAATCTTCACATTTAATATTGCTCCTTCAAGACCAACTGCTGCAAGTAAAGCTCCTACTCCAACATCTGTAATAGCGTTTACATTTCCATAATTAGCAAACACATTTTGTAATTTTAATACATTAAAACATTCTTCAGCACACCTTAAAGGAACTTCCAATGCTACTTTATAACCTTCTTGAATTGCCTCAGATCTAGCTTTCTTTTCCTCTTCTGTTTCTTTAGGCATCTTAAAGGCTTCCATTACCTTATCAAAAGCCTTAGTGTCTTCATCAATTATTGAATTTAATCTTTCAATGCTAGTATGTAACTCTTTAAAGTTTTTGTCCATTAGTTCCTTTGTTTCAGCATCTAATTCCTCATATATTTTTCTGCCAATAGTTAGGTTTCCAACCATAGTTGTTAAAGCAGCACCTAAACTACCTGCTAATGCTGATACACTACCACCACCTGGAGTTGGTTCCTTTGATAAAACAGCTTCAACATATTCTTTTAAAGATTTTTCTATGAACATCATATCACCACCATTAATTTATTTTTTAGCAGATAAAAAAGGAAATAAACAACATAATTTATTTCCCAGAAAATAAAGTTAATGTGACACATTGATAATACTACATTTTAATTGTATTGTCAATTTATTTCTAATATTATTTTAATTAGTATTTGTTTTTTATATATTTTAATACAATATTAGAAACTCATTATGGCTTCCATGATAATTCTAGCTTCTCCACCAACTTTTACCCTATAACTACCATCCTTCTCTTCTATAAAGCAATTTATTCTACTAGGCCTATTCATACTTTCCCCTTGTATGGATATAAGTTCATTACCCTTAAGGTATCCATGCTTCTTTAAAAAATAAATCAGTGCTCCATTTGAAGTACCAGTGGCAGCCTCTTCATTAATTCCAACTAAGGGTGCAAAATTTCTCGTATAAACAATATCAGAATTGTATTTAGGTAGATAAAAGGCATGAACTCCTACTACATTTAATTTTTTCGATATTTCTATAAGCCTATTTGTGTCAAATTTAAGATTATATAATTTTTCCTTCCTGTTTACAGGCAGCATGATATCTGCTAAGCCTGTGGATACAATTTTAGGAACTACATATTCATTTTCTATTCCTATATCTTCCCTATTAAGGTTAAAACATTTAAGTAAGGATTCAATATCCAATACCTCTCCTAAATCCTTAGGCTTGGCTTGTTCCATCATTACCTTTGTTACCCTATTATTTTCAAAAAATATGTCTACTTGCAGCCTGCCTGCTTTTGTTTCCTGGTACACCCTCTCTATTCCCTTTTCTAAAGAAGTTAAGTATCCCTTGGAAGCTAGTGTATAAAAAGTAGCTATGGTTGCATGGCCACAAAGATCTACCTCTTCTACTGGTGTAAAAAATCTAACTTTATAGTTCTTATTATCTATAGGAATTACAAAGGCTGTTTCTGATAAGTTCATTTCTTTAGCAATTTTTTGCATATATTCATCAGATATACCTCTTGCATCGGGCACTACCCCTGCAGGATTACCACCAAAGGGAACTTGTGTAAATGCATCTACTTGATAAATAGTTATTTGCATGTAATCCCCCTTTCTAAATGTTCCACGTGGAACATCTATATATTCATAATAACTTCCAGTATCCTTTGTAAATCTTCTTCATTATAGAATTCAATTTCAATTTTTCCGCCCTTTTTACTAGATATTAAAGTTACCTTTGTCCCTAAGGTACTCATAAGCCTTTCTTCAATTTCTTTAATAAAAGGATCCTTTTCCACAGTACTTTTTCCTGTCTTCTTTCTTTTGGATTTAGAAACTAATTTTTCAGTTTCTCTTACATTTAATTTTTTATCTATAATTGTTTTAGCAATGGATAGTCTATCCTTCTTATTCCTTACTCCCAATAATGCCTTAGCATGACCAGTTGATATTTTTCCTTCTGAAATATAGTCCTGAATCTCCTCATCAAGATTTAAGAGTCTTAATGAATTAGCTACATAGGACCTACTCTTTCCCACTGCCTCAGCTACTTCTTCCTGCTTAAGGTTATAAGTATTCATTAAACTTTTGAAGGCATTAGCTTCCTCTATGGGATTTAAATCCTCTCTTTGTATATTTTCAATTATGGCAAGTTTAATAGCCTCTTTCTCATCTACTTCCTTTATAATGCAGGGTATTTTATCAAAGCTTGCCTCCCTGGCTGCCCGCCATCTTCTCTCCCCTGCAATTATTTCATATTTATCTTCTACCTTCCTAACTACAATAGGTTGGATTATTCCATATTGTTGAATGGAGTTTTTTAACTCTTCTAAGCTTACCTTTTCAAATTCCTTTCTAGGCTGATTTTTATTGGGGACAATCAGGTTAATATCTAATTCTACTACCTGTTCCTTACTTTCTTCTGTATTCAAAAGGTCTGCTTCTATATTATCTGGAATTAAGGCTGACAAACCTCTACCTAAACCTCTTTTCTTTGAAGCCACCTACTCTCCTGGTTTTAAAAATTATGTTTTATTAAACCAGGATTTTCACCACCTTTCTTGCTTGTATTTTATGCCAATAGTTAAATAATAAATTTACCTTTATAATACTTTCTCATATTCATAAATACTGCTTAGTATAATTACAGAATCTATTTTAACCTATAACCTTTATTACTCTTCATATAGTTTTTTAAATTTAATATAAACAGAAGTTTTTATAGAAAAGTTATGATACTTGCCTACAATAGACAACAATTTCCAGAAGGGTTATTAAGGAAAAATAATCTCACCATACCTATATATTATCAGCAAAATCCTCTAACAAATATAAAAATTCTTCTGCCAGGTCTGTATATGCTTCTGCACCTCTGGATTTTGGATCATAATCTATAACTGACAGGCCATAGCTAGGGGCTTCAGCCAATCTTACATTTCTAGGAATGATGGATGTATAGACCTTGTCTTTAAAATATTTTTTCACTTCATCAACAACTTGTATTGAAAGGTTTGTCCTGCCATCAAACATGCTTAAAATAACACCTTCAATTTCTAAATTAGGATTTAAGCTTCTCTTTACAAGTAGTATGGTCTCCATAAGCTGGCTTACCCCTTCCAATGCATAATACTCACATTGGATTGGAATAATTACACTATCAGAAGCTGCTAAACCATTTATACTCAACAGGCCTAAAGAAGGTGGACAGTCAATAAATATAAAATCGTACTTATCCCTAATTCCCTTCAATGCTTTTTTTAGAGACAATTCCCTTTCCTCTTTTTCTATTAATTCTATTACCGCACCGGCTAAATCCACATTAGAAGGCACAATATCTACATTTTCTGCTGATGTTGTTTTTATAACTGTCTTCATGGCTAAATTATTTATAATCACGTCATATATAGATACACTAAGGCTATTTTTATCAACACCTAGGCCACTTGTTGCATTTCCTTGTGGATCTATATCTATCACTAATATTTTTTGCCCCATTTTACCCAGTGCAGCTGCCAGATTTATTACAGAAGTGGTGTTCCCAACCCCTCCCTTCTGATTAAATACGGAAATTATACGACCCACCTTACCACCTCAAAAGTATACTTTATTATATAATAACAGATTATTCAAAAAAAATCTTAGATTTAAATAATATTTAAGTAAATTTCATAATTTAAAAACGTTGATTTTACTAATTTCTACAATAACAAAAAAAGGATTTCACCCTATTAATATCGAATATGTTAAGTGATACCAAAACAAAAAACGATGGGGGTGAAATCACTTAACATGTATATTCGACAAACATCTCTTTTTTCCTTTGAAGAAATTATTAAATTTCAGCAACAATCTAGATTAGAATTAATTT
>JAAYFE010000043.1 GCA_012728365.1 Tissierellia bacterium | reverse complement strand
TATGTGCACAGGTATAAAGATGGATTATAAGGATGGTTGTGTCCTAGGGAGAACAATGGATTATGAGGTTCCTTTAAAATATAATGTTTTATATTTGCCAAGAAACTACAATTTCTGTTATGATCTAACAGGAAAGCCCTTATACACAAGGTATAAAATATTAGGTGTATGTTTTAACAATAAGGATCCCCTTAAGGATGGGGTAAATGAACATGGATTAGTAGGGATTACAAATGCCTTTTCATGCCCTTGGAAATTACAAGACCGTTGAAGAATTAGTTGAAGACCTGCCCAACATCCACATGGCTACTAAAAATCATAGGGGAGAAAGTGTTATAGCCCCAGATTTTCACTTTATGTTTGCAGATTCTACTAAAAGATGTGTTATTATAGAGCCTCAAAATAAGAAATTAATCTGCTATGAAAATCCCTACAATGTAATGACCAATTCACCAGGCTTTAAGTCCCATGTAAGAAGGCTAAATAAGCTTTTAGATTTAGACAATCTTGAAGATTTTAACTCTGTAAAAAGCCTGCCAGGAGGCTATGATCCTACATCTAGGTTTATTAAGGCCTTTTATCTAACTAAAATGCATGTTAAGCCTAATAACTATAAGGAGGCCCTTTCCTACTCCTACAATATTTTATCTGCCATGGCCTTACCTAATGGATTTATAAGGAATAAAAAGTATAATTACAATACTTATACCAGGTACATTTGCCTTTATGATTCAAAACATAGATTGCTTACAGTTAAAAGTGACACCAACCCTATGGTCTATGAGTTAGCCTTTGAAGATATAGAGGAAGAGGATAAAAGACAGGCATTTTTCCTAGAAACCGATTTTGTAACTGAAAAGTTAAACAAATAACATTCAAGAGAAAGGAGGGGGTCTTTTGTTAAGCAAAAATATAAATTATAATGGCCTAATTGAAAAGGTAGGAAAATGCTGTCTCTCTAAGGAGCATTGTGGGACATGTATTAAAGACACTTGTTTAGTTGGCTACTGTGAGCAGTCCCTATTAACAGCCTTGAAAAATAAGGATGAATACATAGATAATGGGCTAGAAGGTATCCCCTACGAGGATACCAAGCTGTATGATGAGGACAAGCTGGTAAATGCCATAGCCTTTATTCTAAATGAGTGCAAAAACTGCCAGCTATACCATGATGAAGACTGTATAATCAATATAATCAGGTCTTCCCTGGAAGTTGCCCTACTAGGGGATTATATGGACTACAAGGGCAGTACCCTAGTTTACTTTAAGGAAGTGGAAGAAAAAAATAAGGAACTATCTCAGAGAATATTTAAGATATTTAATAAAAAATATCTGAAAAACTAATATAGGAGGGATATGATGGATAAATTAAATTTAGTTACCGAAGATAAGATAGGAGAAACTAAGGGAACTGAACTAGAAAGGGTGGTAAAGCAAAACTTTAATGGTGAGGTTAAGGAGGCTGGAATATATTTGGCTATGGCCAGGCAAGCCCAAAGACAGGGCTACCCAGACATAGCTGAAGTGCTGAAGGCCATTGCCTGGGAAGAGGTTGAACATGCAGCAGTATTTGCTGAACTAAACGGAATGATTCAAAAGGATTTATTTGAAAATATTAAGATGATGGTGGAAGGTGAGGTCTTTTCTAATAATGATAAGAAGGCAGCCTCTGACAAGGCCCAGGAGTTGGGCATAGGCTCTGCTAGGGATTATTTTAATATATTTGCCAGGGATGAGGGTAGACATGCCAGGATGTTAGAAGGCATATTAAAAAAGTACAATAAAATATAAAATGTAAAATAAAATCACCCCAATTGACATATAGATTAATATATGCAATTTATGGGGTGATTTTTTGAGGGTAAATAACTTTGTTTATGGGTCTATACTTATGATCCTAATTAATTTCATAGTAAGGGCTGTAGACTTTGTCTATGATGTTATGCTATCAAAATACATTGGCCCAGAAGGCTTAGGACTAGCCCATATGGCCAGGTCTGTTATGATGATTTTTATTGTTATTTCCAGTGCTGGCATACCAACAGCCATTTCTAAATTGGTGGCAGAATATAAGTCTAAAAGAGATTATTATGCCATTAGAAAAATACTAATGGTATCCATAGCCCTGGCTTTGGCCTTTGGAATTAGCTTTAGCACAATCATAGGCCTATTTGGGGCCAATATTGCCATTCATGTCTATAAAAATGAGGTACTAATTGCACCCATATACTTCCTCATTCCTGCTGTTATTTTACTGCCTTTAACCATTACCCTTAGGGGCTACTACTATGGCCTACAAGCTATAATGGTTCCAAATATTTCCCAAATAATAGAACATGTGGCCCAACTAATAATTGTATTTATTATGCTTACTTTAGCCTACCCTATAACCCCTATTAAGGGTGCCTTAATTGCCATATGTGGTATATCTATTGGAGAAGTATTTGATTTAACATGGCTTACATCAATGTTAAGGAAAACAAATAAAGGTATGGATTATATTCCATGCCAGAGGACAAGAGCCTCTCACATATTAAAAGGTATTTTTTCCATATCTGCCCCCATAGCCATAGCAGACTTTATAAGTGTCATATTAAGATTTGCCAATTCCATATTTATTCCAAGAAAGCTAATGGAAGTAGGCTATTCAAATAGCCAGGCAGTTTCTACCTTAGGTAGGATATCTGGCATGGCCATGCCCTTAATTGCCTTTCCTTTTATAGTAACAGGAGCCATTGTTATTAACCTAGTTCCAAACCTATCAGAAAATATGGCCTTAAAAAGATATGACAGGGTAAAAAAGGATATAAATTTTTCCTTAAAGATGACTTTGCTTGCAGCCATACCTTTATCAGGAATATACCTGCTATATGCCTATGATCTAGGATATTTTATATATGAAGATATGGAAGTAGGCCATTTTATAAGGGCCATGTCCTTTGGAACCATATTTATGGCCCTAGAACATACCTTTTCTGGCATACTAAATGGACTTAATAAACAAGTGGCAGCCACAAGAAACAGGCTTATTGGACTGGCAATACAGGTGGGCTGTATTTATGCCTTAATTGGCAATCCTAAGTTTGGAATCAATGGCTTTTTTGTTGGCTTCTTCTTATCTGGTATAGTAATTTTTATACTAGATAATATAACCATAAGAAGAAAGGTAAAATTAAAGGTAAATATTAAGGATATACTTCTAAAGCCTATTTTGGCTACCATGATTACAATTATAGCCATCCACTATTCTGCAAATATTTTAAAAGAAATAATAGCAAAAGATTCCCTAGGCTTCTACATAAGTTTAGGAATTGGTGGAGTTGTCTATGCAGTTACTTTATTTAACCTAAGGGCTTTTCCTAAAAGTAAATAAGAACTACATAGCCTCCACCTGAAATCCCTCTTACTTATCATAATATAATATATTTCTAATCATATCTGGCCTTATTTCCCATATATTTGCCTGAACAGTATATATATTCCAATTATCTATTTCAAATATTCTCAGCCAGCTGTCCATTACCCTTTTCTTTTCTAAAGGATATAAGTATGAGTATTTGCCCTCAATGAAGGAATATATATCTATTTCCTTAAAGCCCTTTTTTCTCATTTCCTCCAGGTATTTCTTATCATCCTCTTCGTCCTTTGGAAGATAGCGATGGTTTAACACATAATCCCATTTAGCTCCATCAAAGTATATAACCTGGGATTTATCTACTTCTAGTTCATAACAAACTGTATCTATTGTTGGCCTTAACATGCTATCATAGCTAATGGAACACCAGATTGGAAATTCAACACCATCAGGTTTAGGAACCCTAATACTTGCAACTTCAGTAAACCACCTATATAGTTTAATAAAGTGCCCTGCTATATCTCCATACTGCTCTTCTATATACTCTCTTTTTGCTCTAAAAACGCCATTCTTCTCTAAATCATCAAGGCTCCTTATATCCTGCCTAGTCCAAATAGTTACTTTTTCATTGCTCCCTGATCTTTTATCCATCCCATGCCTCCAAGACTTATTTTTCTTCTTTACCAGTAATATGCTCAATATTTATCTTAAATACTCTTGTTTGACTACCAGCATCTTCTATATATTTCCTCCCCTTGTCTAAAAAGTCCTTTGAATACTTCTTTATCATTTCCATAAGAGCAAAATATTTCTCATCTCCATCTACTTCCTCTGCTTTCCCAAAGGCAATAACACTTTCATATTTAGTATCAAATTTGTCTGGTAGTATTTCTGCCTTTCCTACTACGCAAAATGAAACCTTATTATTACATTTTATGCTATCTAATTTATAACCCCTTTTAGCACTATGAAAATATATTTTATTATCTACATATACATAGTTTAAAGGCACTCCGTATCCATATCCATTTTCTCCTACAAGAGATAAGACTCCATATGAACACCTTTTTAATATTTCAATAGCTTGTTCAGTGCTTATTTGCTTATCCTTTCTTCTCATTTCCCTAAACATCTTATCCCCCCTAACACAGCCTATCTACCAGGCAGCTACAGTACTATCTGCCCTCTTTTCTGTTCCTCCTATTAGGACATCCCCCTGTCTTATAATAACCTGTCCTCTGCCAAAGACGCCCCTTCTTATTAGGGAGTGGATTTCATGGCCTCTTGTTTCTAGTTCCTTAGCTATATGATTTGGAAAATCTGGTTCTATATATACCTTCTTTCCTTCCTCCCACATCCATCTATGGGCATCTAAGGCTTCCTGGGGATTTAATTTAAAATCTATCATATTCATGGCTACCTGAACATGGCCTTGGGGCTGCAT
>JAAYFE010000042.1 GCA_012728365.1 Tissierellia bacterium | reverse complement strand
GAACAACAAGGATATTTAAGCTTTCTTAAATATTACCTTGATGTTAGAGTGTAAACTATGAAACCGCCGTATACCGAACGGTATGTACGGTGGTGTGGGAGGTCGGAAAATAAATTAATTATTTTCCTCCTACCCGATTGTATAAAAATAATAAATAAGTCCAAAATAGAATATAGCACTAAATAATAAGGGAGTGTGGTTGTCATCAAGGGAGTAATTATGTCAGGAGGAATTGGTACCAGACTTAGACCACTAACTTGTGACCTTCCTAAGCCAATGGTGCCTATTTTTAACAAGCCAGTAATGGAATATGGAATAAAACTTTTGAAGAAATACAATATAGATAATATAGCTGTTACATTACATTACTTACCTAATAAGATTATAGATTATTTTGGCGATGGAGATAAATTTGATGTAAAACTCAATTATTATATAGAAGAAAAGCCTTTAGGAACTGGTGGAAGTGTAAAAAATGCGGAAGATTTTTTAGATAGTACTATAGTTGTAATCAGTGGAGATGCCTTTACTAATATAGATTTGGAAAAAGCATATGATTTCCATAAAGAAAAGGGTTCAAAGGCAACTTTAATATTAAAAAGGGAGCCTATACCCTTAGAATATGGAATAGTTGTTACAGATGAGGAAGGCAGGATAATAAGATTTTTGGAAAAGCCCAGTTGGGGAGAAGTCTTTAGTGATACTATCAATACAGGAATTTACATACTTGAACCAGAAGTATTTGATTACTATAAAAAGGGAGAAAACTTTGATTTTAGCAAGGATCTATTTCCTAGGCTATTAGAGAATAATGTTCCCATGTATGGATATATAACTGATGAATATTGGTGTGATGTGGGAGATTTAAATAGCTATATAAATACCCACATTGATATACTTGCTGATAAAAACCACCATAAATTAATAGGAGAGAAAAAAGGAGAAAGCTTATGGATAGGCAAGGGAACCATAATTGAAAAAGGAACAAAAATATATCCTCCAGTTTATATTGGAGAAAATACTGTTATAAAATCTGGTGCAATTTTAGAACCTTATACTGTCATAGGTGACAATTGTTTTATTGACCAAGGTGCTTCAATAAAGAGAAGTATAATCTGGAATAATGTATCTATAGGCAATAGTTGTGAAATAAGAGGATCAGTTCTATGTGATTATGTAAAAGTAGATGAAAGGGTAAGGATATTTGACTCATCAGCTATTGGTGCGTCTGCTAAGATAAGCAAAATGAGCACCATAAAGCCAAGGGTCAAAATATGGCCTCATAGAACTGTCGGAGAAAATATGATAATATCAGATAATCTAAAATGGGAAGACAATGCATCAAAAAAGCTTTTTGGATATAGAAATATATGCGGTAAATTAAATGAGACTATTACTCCAGAAGTGGCATCAAAGCTAGGGGCAGCCTTTGCAACTATTATGGAAAAGGGAGGTACTTTTGTAGTAAATAGTGATGAACATAGCGCCTCCATACTCATAAAAAACTCTATTATAGCAGGCATCATGTCTACAGGAGCCTTGGTTATAGACATAAAAAATAGTACCTTACCCATGTGCAGGTTTGGAGTAAAACATTATAAGGCAGATGGAGGTATACAGGTTAGAACAGATTGTATGGATCCCAATACTATATATTTAGAATTTGTCAACAAAAATGGAAGAAATGTAGACAAGAATACAGAAAGAAAAATTGAAAACACATATATTTTGGAAGATTTTCATAGATGTCGGGGCCATGAAATAAAGGAAGTTGTAAATGTATATAATTTTTGTCAAATCTACCTAAGGGAAGGAATATCCAAAATTAAGAATAGGGAAAAAATAGCAAGTAAAAAGCCCTATATAGTTATTTCATCCCCATCTAAAAACATAATAGACCTAGCTAATACATATTTAAAGGCCTTAGGCTGTGAAGTAAGGACCCTGGAATTTAAAAGGGGAATGAATATAGAAGCTGTAAAAAATATAGTTTTAAA
Source organism: Tissierellia bacterium (assembly GCA_012728365.1). Classification (GTDB taxonomy): domain Bacteria; phylum Bacillota; class Clostridia; order Tissierellales; family Tepidimicrobiaceae; genus JAAYFE01. Next base: position 16,974 of record JAAYFE010000042.1, on the reverse strand, counting down.
TGAAGATGGATTTATTGGCATTCTTTACGATGGAGATGGAGAGAAATTATCTTTAACAGATGGTTTTAATATTGTTGAGGATCATAAATACTATATGCTAGCTATGTTAATAGGTTTTAAGACAGGTGCTGTTAAGGAAGCTATAGTGCCCTATAATTATCCTAGGATAATGGAAAGGATAGCAAAACAATATAAGGGAAAGACTATTTACAATAAATCCAATATATCTGAGCTTCTTGAAACTATAGAGGAAAAGAAGGAGGATTTTCAGTATATTGTAAGCTTTGATTCTATATGGGCAACAGGGAAAATATTAGATTATTTAGTGGAGAATGATGTATCGTTAAATGAATTAGTCCATCAGCTACCAGAATACTATTACTTTAAAAAGGAAATACCCTGTAGATGGGATGATAAAGGGAAGATTATTAAAAGCTTAAGTATTGATAGAAAAGAAGGGATAGAACTTGTAAAAGGGGTTAGGTTTATAGATGATAAAGGATGGGTTCTTATTGAACCTGATGATGAAAGTCCTAAATTCAACCTTTACATAGAAGGTCATAATGAAGAATATGCAGAAGAACTTTGGATACAATACAATGACAAGATAAATAAGCTAATGGAGACTTAACCTTGTAGGAAAGGAAGGAAGGAGTATGAGAGGAAAAGTTGATAGTAGGTTAAAGATACAAGGGGAATTAATTCATACTCTATACAGAACAGGGAAAAAAACAAATGCCAAAAAATTTATATTAGACAGATTAGAAAGCAGCTTTAAGGATATTGAAAAAGCCTATATTGCACTAAGTGAAGGTATAGAGAGAAAAGAACATTATCCTAAAGGTGCTGATTGGTTACTTGATAATTTCTATTTTATAGAGTTAACTTATAAAAAGTTAAGAAATGCAATTAAAAAAGAAAGAAATATAATATTAAACATAGCCAATAAGGATATTTATAAAGGGTACCCAAGGGTATATGCCTTGGCAGTAGAACTGATCAACCATTCAAAGGGAAATATAACAGAAGATGGTCTTATAGATTTTGTAAACCAATTTCAAAAGGAAGAAGTTTTATCCCTTGATGAAGTAGCCTTCTTTCCTAGCTTTATTATTTTAGGTTTAATAGAGTATATAAAAAATATTTCATCAAACCTATTGGATGTAAAGTTAAAATGGAAGGAAGCTGATAGTTTAGATATTTCTTCAGATGAAGCTATAGAAAGAATTATAGAAGAAATACCAAGGATGGAATCTACAAAGATAGATGGCATAGTAAGAAGAATTAGAGAGGAAAGGGAAGATTATCATAATGTTATAGAAAGAATAGATGAGAAACTGGATTATGTAGGAAGGAGCATAGAAAAAATACTGGAAAGGGAGTATATGCTCCAATCAAAATACAATATATATTTGGGATACGGTATTACTTCCTTAAGAAATGTTTCTTCTTTTAACTGGGACAATATATTTGAATCCATAAGGGCTATAGAAAAAATATTGAACCTGGATCCATCAGGTGTCTACGAAAAGATGGATTACCAGTCAAAGGAGTATTATAGATATAATATAAAAATTTTAGCTGAAAAATTTGGAGTACAAGAAATATTCCTGGCAAAAAAGATTTTAGAATTTGCTAAAGAAAAGTATGATAAGGGCCTAAGGGACAAAAAGGCCCATATTGGATATTATATTATAGATAAGGGACGTAAAGAACTATTTAATTACTTTGGATATAGAAGTAAAAATTATAGCCTTTATATGAGAAAGTTTCAGTATTATGCTTTACCAATAATACTTATAACTTTATTAGTAACATATGTATTTACAAGATTTGTTGCAACTAGTAATCTACCTATAAATATACTTTTATTCCTCTTATTATCTATGCCAGTAGGAAATTTAATACTAAATGTAGCCAATAGTGTCTACTCAAAGATATACAATCCTAAAATAATACCAAAAATAGAGTATAAAGATGGAATTCCTAAAGACAAAAAAACTTTAGTTGTTATACCAACCCTTATAGTAGATGAAAAGCATTTAGAGGCCTTAATAGAGGACTTGGAAGTATACTACCTTTCCAATAGGGAAGACAATATTTATTTTGCTATACTGGGAGATTTTAAAGATGGAGATGAAAAGGAAAAAGCTGAGGATAAAAATATTTTAGACAGGGGTTTAGAGCTAATAAGAAACTTAAATGAAAAATATTCTAAAGATGAAGATATATTTTATTATCTACATAGGGAAAGAGTATTTTCCGAGACCCAAAATAGATGGATGGGATGGGAAAGAAAAAGAGGAGCTTTAGTAGAATTAAATAGCCTGTTACTTGGCGAAGAAGAAACAAGCTTTAAAGTTATAAGTGGAGATATATCCAAACTAAAAGGAAAAATTAAATACATTATCACTATAGATGCAGATACTCATCTTCCAATAGATTCTGCAAAAAAGCTTATAGGTGCCATTTCACACCCCTTAAATGAAGCTAAAGTAGATGAAGAAAAATCAATTGTAGTAGAGGGATATGGCATTATACAGCCTAGAATATTAGTGGACATAGAAAGCAGCAACAAATGCCTCTTTACAAGGATATTTGCAGGTCATGGAGGTATGGATATCTATGGCAATGCCATATCAGATATTTACCAGGATTTATTTGGAGAAGGGATATTTAATGGTAAGGGAATATATGATTTAGAAGTATTTCAAAAATGCTTAAAAAATGCCATACCTGAAAACACAGTTCTTAGCCATGATCTATTGGAAGGTAGCTACATAAGGGTAGGATTAGCTTCAGATATAGTACTTGTAGATGGATTTCCAGAAAAATATATCTCTTTTTTAAAACGCCAGCATAGATGGGTTCGAGGAGACTGGCAGTTGATAAAATGGATAGTAGGAAAACTGGGCAAAAACCTTTCCTTCCTTTCTAAATGGAAAATGTTGGATAACTTGAGAAGAAGCCTTTTACCTATATTCTTATTTATATCCTTAATAATAAGTGCATTATCTTTTGGAAGAAGTAGATGGGTATTTATGTCTGTAGCCTTGGTAAATATATTTCTTCCCCTTGTATATACCATAACAAGTAATCTATTAGCAGCTAGGATTAGTTTTCCTAAGGTAAAGTACAATGGGAACATATTATTAGGATATAGAAGTTTACTATATGAGGCTATATTAAGACTAATTTTTTTACCTACAGAAGCCTTTTTAATGGCAGATGCCATATTTAGAACCCTATATAGAGTATATATATCCAAGAAAAATTTATTGGAGTGGACTACAGCCTTTGATGCAGAAAAAAATATCCAGAACAGCATACAAGGCTATATTAGCTTTATGAAATGGAATATAATATTCTCCTCATTGCTAATAGTCTTAACCTTGTTTAATAACTTTAATATTTCCCTATTCAGCTTAATATTGTCAATACTATGGGCATTAGGACCCTTTGTAGCCTTTTATATAAGTAAGGAAGAAAAAGAAGTATTAGAAAAGAAAGAAGAAGATTTAGACTTACTTATGAATATAGCTGAGAAAACCTGGAATTACTATAGAAAGTTTACAGATGAAAAAAACAACTTCTTACCGCCAGATAATTACCAGGAATATCCTTATAATGGGGCAGCCAATAGAACGTCACCAACCAATATTGGTTTTTACTTGATATCAGTGCTATCCAGTAGAGACTTAGGATTCATTGATACTAGGGAAATGATGACCTTAATAGGTCAAACCTTAGATACAATAGAAAGGCTGGAAAAATGGGAAGGCCACCTATACAACTGGTATGATACTACTACTTTAAAGCCCTTAAGACCTATGTTTGTGTCAACAGTAGATAGTGGTAACTTTGTAGCTTATTTAATAGTTCTAAAGGAAGGACTAAGGGAGTATTCCCACGAAGCTGAAAATAAGGAAGAAATGGAAAAAATAATTGAAAGAATAGAAAATATCATTGATAATACTAAGTTTAAGCCCCTATATGATGAAACAAAAAATTTATTCTATATAGGCTATAGTCTTGAGGATGGTAAGACTCTAAATAACTATTATGACCTATTGGCTTCTGAAGCTAGAACTGCAAGCTATATAGCTATTTCAAGAGGGGAAGTACCCCTAAAGAATTGGCAAATGTTAGGCAGACCATTAATAAAGGAAAATGGGAGCTTGTGTCTTGCTTCTTGGACTGGCACTATGTTTGAGTACTTGATGCCCAATTTAGTTATGAAAAATTACAAAAATACCTTACTAGATGAAACTTGTAGAACATCAATAAAGGTCCAAAAAGAATATGGGAGAAAAAATAATGTACCTTGGGGGATTTCTGAGTCAGGATTTTTTGCCTTTGATAATCTATTAAACTATCAATATAAAGCCTTTGGAGTACCAAATTTAGGCTTTAAAAGAGGATTAAAGGAAGAGTTAGTGGTATCCCCTTATTCAAGCTTTTTAGCTTTAAATTTTGATTATGAAGGGACCATAGACAATATTAAAAGACTTATAGATGAAGGCATGGAAGGAGAATATGGATTTTATGAAGCAGTAGATTATACCTCTAAAAGGCTTCCACCCCATCTAGACAAGGGTATAGTAAAAACATATATGAGTCACCACCAGGGCATGATTTTTGCTTCTATTAACAACTTTATCAATGACAATATATTAATAAAGAGATTCCATAGGGACCCTCAAATGAAATGTGGAGAGATATTATTACAAGAAAGAATTCCTTATATGCCTATAATATCTAAGGAAAGGGAAAGTTTACAAGAGATTCAAATTCACAGAAGAAGAGAAGAAATGTGGCAGAAAAAAATTTATTCCAAGGAAGACCTTGAAACTATAAAATGTCATTTATTATCTTCTAGTAACTACACATTAATGATTACAAACAGGGGAGAAGGCTTTTCAAAAGAAGGAAATACTTTTATTAATAGATGGAGAAGGGACTACCTAATAAATCCTTATGGTCAGTTTATATACATTAAGGACTTAAAGAATAACAAGTACTGGTCCACTACCTATGCTCCTTGCTATGTAGAAGCAGATTCATATGAAGTGGAGTTTCATCAGTATAAGGCAGTATTTAGTAGAAGGGATGGAAATATTGAAACTAAAATGGATATATACTTGCTGCCTGAAGAAGCTGGAGAAATAAGAAGGGTTAGAATTATTAACGATGGTGATGAAGAAGCCTTGTTAGAATGCATAAGTTATTTTGAACTTGTAGGAGAAAATATAAAATCTGACTTGGCCCATCCTGCCTTTAGCAATTTATTTATAAGGACTGAGGCCCTTAAAGAGCATGAAGGATTACTGGCTTATAGAAGAAAAAGGGAAGATAATAAGGAAGATACTTGGATATTACACTTTGTTAGAGTCTTTGAAGAGGGTGTAGAAAAATTTCAATATGAAACCAGTAGGTTAAATTTTATCGGCAGGGGTAATTCTGTTAAAAAACCAATAGCTATAGAAAAGGGATTAACTAATACAACAGGGGTAGTATTAGATCCAATTATGAGTATTGGAAAGAAAATAAAAGTGCCTTCTAAAGGAAAGATAGACATATATTATATAACTGCAATGACAAATACTAAATCTCAAGCCATGGAAATATTAGAGAAATATAAGGATGTAAATAGTATAAAAATGGCTGTGGACCTTTATAGAACCAAATCTCAAACGGAAATGGGTTATTTAAACTTAAACAGGTCAAGATCCAATCCTTATGAGGAACTTTTACCAAAGCTTTTATACCTAATAGAAAATACCAAATCAAAATATTCTTCAATTATAAAGAAAAACATAAAGGGCAAGGAAGGTCTTTGGGCTAGAGGCATATCAGGAGATAATCCAATACTTCTTGTAACAATTCAGTCTATGAAAGGGTTAGGAAATCTAAGAAAAATACTAGATGCCTATGGTTATTGGATTTACAGAGGCCTTAATATTGACCTAGTTATATTGAATAAAGATGAAAGTGCCTATTATCAACCCCTTTATGAAAGTATTAGGGAGGAGGTATATGAAAAAAGAGGTAATTTAGTAAAGGGTGTATTTATTATAAATGAAAATACAATGGCAGAAGATAAGATACTACTTTATAAGTATGCTGCCTTTATAATTAAAGCTGAAGAAAACTATAAAGAGATGGTCAGGCTTCAAAATGATATTCCCTATAAGATATTTAATGGAGAAAAGGAGGAGTATCCTAGTAAAGAACTTAGTTTAAACTTAAGGTATTTTAATGAATATGGTGGATTTTCACAGGATGGAAGAGAATACATTATAAAACTATCAAAAGGTATAAATACTCCAATGCCTTGGACAAATGTAATAGCAAATAAGGATTTTGGGTTTATTGTAACTGAAGAAGGAGCTGGATTTACTTGGTCAAAGAACAGTAGAGAAAACAAACTGACTCCATGGTACAATGATCCTGTTGTAGGCCATCAAGGCGAGATTATATACCTGATGGATGAAGATACAGGTGAAGTATTTAGTATAACTCCAAAGCCTATAAGAGATGAAAATGACTATATTATAAGCCATGGACAAGGATATACTAACTTTTATCACCACAGCCATGGAATTGAGCAGAATTTAACGGTTTTTGTTCCAAAGGAAGAAAATATCAAGATAAACTTAATAAAGCTTAAAAATGAGTCCAAAAAACCCCGAAATTTAAGCCTATATTACTATATAAGGCCAGTTTTAGGCGTATCTGATGAAGAAACAGAACATTTATTGGAAACAGATCTTGTGGAAGATGTATTTGTTGTAAAAAATACCGCAAATAGTGAATTTAAAGGAAGTACAATATTTGTAACTACATCAGAAAACATTCATTCTTACACTGGAGATAGATTAGAGTTTTTGGGTACCAGCCCAGACTATGAAAGACCAGAGGGACTAAGGAAAGTAAGATTATCTAATACTTTAGGTATAGGATATAATCCATGTATTGCTTTTAAAGTCAACATAAACCTTTCGCCAGAGGAAAAAAAGGAATTAACAGTATTAATGGCAGAAGCAGGTAATATAAAAGAAGGATGCAATCTAATAAACAAGTACAAAGATATAGAGCTTTCTAAAAAGGCCTTAGAGGAAGTGAAAACTTTATGGAATGACATATTAACAAAAATATATATAGAAACACCAGATGATACATTGAACTTTATGATGAATAGATGGCTAATGTATCAGACTATAGCCTGTCGTATATGGGCACGGGCTGGATTTTATCAAGTTGGAGGAGCCTTTGGTGCAAGGGATCAGATGCAGGATGCAACAAATGCCTTATACCATATGCCATATATAACAAGAGAGCAGATATTGAGAAACTGTGCCCATCAATATAAGGAAGGGGATATTCAACACTGGTGGCATCCTATACCTGGTAGTAAAGTACACAAGGGTATTAGAAGCAAGTATTCCGATGACCTTTTATGGCTGCCTTTAGGTTTAGCCAAATATGTGAAAATAACAGGGGATTTAAGTATTTTAAAAGAGGAAGTTCCTTTTATTGAAAGTCCAGTGTTAGGAGAAGATGAAGAAGAAAGATATGAAATTCCTAAAATATCAGAAGAAATAGGTACAGTTTATGAACATTGTATAAGAGCCATTGATAGGTCCCTAAGATTTGGTGAAAGAGGCCTGCCCCTTATGGGTGGAGGAGATTGGAACGATGGAATGAATAAAGTAGGATATAAAGGTAAAGGGGAATCTGTATGGTTAGGATGGTTTTTAGTTACGGTACTGAAAAATTTCATTCCTATATGCAAGCTTATGGGTGATGAGGAAAGAATAAGAAAATATAAAAAGGTAATTGAGGATTTAAAAGAAAATCTTGAGAAAAATGCCTGGGATGGAGAATGGTATAAAAGGGCCTATTTTGACGATGGTACTCCTTTAGGTTCCAAGGGAAATAGTGAGTGTACTATAGATTCCATATCCCAATCTTGGGCTGTTATATCAGGAATAGGAGATGAAAAGAGGGTAAAGGTGGCACTTGGTTCAGTGGAAAAGTATTTAATAGATGAAGATATGGGCACTATAGCCCTCCTTACACCAGCCTTTGATTCTGGTGAATTAAATCCAGGCTATATTAAGTCCTATGTGCCTGGCGTTAGAGAGAATGGAGGCCAATACACCCATGCAGCCATTTGGACTATAAAAGCTTTTGCCATGATGGGATATGGGGATAAGGCTTATAATCTATTTAAAATGATTAATCCAATTAACCATAGTAGAACCCCCATAGAATCTTCTACTTATAAAGTAGAACCCTATGTAGTGGCTGCAGATGTATATACTAATCCACAGCATAGAGGAAGAGGTGGCTGGACCTGGTATACAGGTTCTTCTGGCTGGATGTATGTGGTTGGATTGGAGGATATAATAGGCTTTTCCCTTGAAGGGGATAAATTATATATAAACCCATGTATTCCAAAAGATTGGCATAGCTTTACTGTAAGGTATAGATATAAGAATACCTTATATCATATTAAAGTTAATAATGAAAATAGGGTTAATAAGGGAGTAAAAAGCATTATAATTGATAATAGGGAAATTAATGAAAAAATTATTGAGCTGGTAGATGATGGGAAAGAACATCATATAATAGTAAAAATGGGATAAGAAGAACATATAGTGATAAAAGAGATGGTTTTTTGGCTATCTCTTTTATCACTATATAGGTTACCATATCCCTTTTCTCTTATAAAGCCATTTCATTTAATCGTCTATATAGAGTTCTTAAGCTTATACCTAATTCCTCAGCTGATTTTTCTTTTCCTTTAACATCCCATCCGTGTTTATCTAAAGTTTGAACAATTATATTATATTCTTCATTGGCCAGTATTTGTTGAATACTTGATATATCTTTGGAGTTATTTATCAAGAATTTTGGAAGACTTTCTTTGGTAATAATATCCCCTTCCTCTAAGTTTACCGCATGTTCTATGGCGTTTTCTAATTCTCTAACATTACCTGGCCAATTATAATTCTTTAGTATTTCCATGGACTCATTACTAATTGTATGTATTTTCTTGTTAAGTAGGCTATTATACTTTTCTAAAAAATGATAGGCTAGTAGTTCCACATCTTCTATTCGTTCTCTTAAAGAAGGTAATTCTATAGGAATTACATTTAACCTATAATATAAATCTTCTCTAAATTTCCCTTCAGCTATCATGTTTTCTAAATTCCGATTAGTAGCAGCTATAATTCTAATATCTATAGAAATGGGTTGCATGCTTCCTAATCTATAGATAGTATTCTCTTGCAATACTCTTAACAGTTTAGATTGAAGATGTAATGGAAGTTCTCCTATTTCATCTAGAAAAATGGTACCTCCATTTGCTAGTTCAAATAAGCCCAATTTTCCACCTTTTCTTGCACCAGTAAAAGCTCCTTCTTCATAACCAAACAGTTCTGATTCAAATAATGATTCAGGTATATTAGCACAGTTTATAGGGACAAAAGGCTTGTCCTTTCTTATACTAGAATAATGGATAGCTTTGGCAACTAATTCTTTGCCGGTGCCTGTTTCACCAGTTATTAGTACTGAAGAAGGACTATTGGCTATTTTTAATATCTTTTCTTTTATTTTATTCATACTGTAATTTTTAGTAATAATGCTGTTTAAGTAATCTGAATTGTTGAATTTAAATTTAGGCTTTGTATCAGGTTTTAATTCAATTATAAAGCTAGAAATTTTCTTATCTATAACTATAGGAATAGAAGTTATGGTACCAGAAAAAGTATCCCATTTTAAATATTTTTGACATTTGGTTTTGCTGTCTAATATCCAATTAGTAATATTTTCTGGGAGTATTTGCTTGATGGAGTTAGAGTATAAATCGCAAAAGGAAAATAAATGCTGGATATTAGAGCTGCAATGGTTAATTATTCCATCTTTATCTATTATTAAAAGGTCCCTATCATTAGTATTTATTAGTTCATTAATAGTTGTTTTAACAAGACTATATTCATATTTATGAAATTCATTAAATGCAAACATAGATATTAGGTTTGAAATATTTTTTAACATAAGAATATAGTCATTAATATTATTTTGGATCAATTTGCGGCCTTTACTAGAAAAAGAAGTTAAGCAAATTACCCCTATAATATTGCTATTTAATCTTATGGAGTTAAGTATTTCAATAGTAGAAGGGCAATTATTTACAAATCTTCAACCAGTGCAAGATTTCATATATCCTGGCTTATTTACTACCACATTACCCTGGTACAAAACTTCTTCAATAGAAGCTTTGTGAACATTTTTGCCCTTGTATTTTAAATATAAAGGAGTGCAAGATATTAAATTGGATTTAACATCGAATATGGCGTATTCTAACTTTGTAATATTAGACAAAGCATATACAATGCTTTCTAATGAAGAACTAATATTTTTAAGTTGTGTCAATAGAACCCCTCCTATATGATTGGCAAATTTGCCAATTGATTTGTCAAAGGTGTCAATTATAGACACAATTATAACAAAAAAATTAAAGAAAGTCAGCCAATTTAAAATATTTTGAACTAAGTTGTTTTGTTGATTATAAATAATTTTGCATATATTTTTAAAATTCACTAAAGACTTGGCATGATTAATGCATCAAATTATTAAAAAACTAAGCTTACAAATTACCAATTTTGCAAAAGGAGGACTGAATTTATGGTATATAAAGACAACCCTTTATCTCAACATGGAAAAGTAGCAGTAATATCCGGTGGTGCTGGAGGTATTGGCTTTGCCACTGGTAAGTTGTTAGCAGAATATGGTGCTAAGGTTGTATTACTTGATATAGATGAAAACTTAGGGACTAAAGCAGCTAAAGAAATAGAAAATGAAGGTGGTAATGCAATATTTATTAAATGCGATATTACATCTAATGAAGAATGTAAAAAAGCTATTGAAATAGTAGACCAAAAGTATGGAAGAATTGATATATTATTCAACAATGCTGGAGTAGCCATTAGAAAAACAGTCGTTGAGCTGGAAGAAGAATGGGATTTAGTTATTGATGTAGGCCTAAAAGGAACTTATTTATTATCTAAGTATGCTATACCAATAATGGCTAGAGGAGGTGGAGGAAGTATTGTAAATACCGGCTCAGGCTGGGGACTTAAAGGTGGTGATAAGGCATAAGCTTTTTGTGCAGTAAAGGGCGGAATAGTGAATTTAACTAGAGCTATGGCAATAGATCATGGTCCCCAAAATATAAGGGTTAACTCTGTTAATCCTGGAGATACGGATACAGCCATGCTTAGAAGTGAAGGAGAACAATTAGGATTTAAATCCGAGATAGATAAATTTTTAAGGGATTCTGCTAAAGGAAGGCCATTGGAAAGGCTTGGGAAGCCTTTAGATGTAGCCAATGCAGTATTATTTCTTTGCAGCGATTTAGCTAGCTGGATAACTGGAGCAGCATTAGTAGTTGATGGTGGTGGAATTGCTTAAATACTAACTTGACAAAGGAGGTAGTTTATTATGACAATAGGTGGTTTTAAAAATCATCCTTACATTCCAAATTCTGTAGAGGAAGTACAAAAAGAAATGCTAAAGGAGCTGGGGCTTGATAGCCTTGAAGATTTACATGCAGAAATACCTGAAGAATTAAAACTTAAAAGCAAATTAAATCTACCTGAGCCTTTTAAATCTGAATATGAGTTGAGAAGAAATTTAGAGCAGACATTAGAGAAAAACAAAACTTGCAAAGACTATATAAACTTTTTAGGAGCTGGATGTTGGCAACATTATGTTCCTGCAATATGTGATGAAATAAATGGTAGATCAGAATTTTTAACTGCCTATGCTGGAGAGGCCTATAACGATCATGGTAGGTTTCAAGCTTTATTTGAATATGAAAGCTTAGTAGCAGAGTTAATAGATATGGATGTAGTAAATGTTCCTACCTATGATTGGGCTCAAGCTGCAGCTACTTCTATTAGAATGGCTGCTAGAATTACAAATAGAAAGGAAGCTTTAGTAGTAGGAACCATAGATAGGGAAAAATTGCTAATAATTAAAAATTACTGTGATCCTGCAGTTAATATAAGGCTTATTAACTATGATAAGGAAACAGGGAAAATGGATTTAGAGGATTTAAAGGCTAAATTATCAGAAAATACTGCTGCAGTATATTTTGAAAATCCTTCTTTTTTAGGGTTTATAGAAGATCAAGGTCAAGAAATTTCAGATATGGCTCATAATGCTGGAGCTATTAGCATAGTTGGGGTAGACCCTAGTTCCCTAGGAGTCTTGGCTCCACCAAGCCATTATGGAGCAGATATAATATGTGGAGATTTACAGCCTTTGGGAATACACATGAATTATGGTGGAGGTCAGTCTGGGTTTATATCTACTCGGGATGAGGAAAAATTTGTAATGGAGTTTCCTTCAAGATTATTTGGAGTTGCCCCTACTGTTAAAGAAGGAGAGTATGGATTTGGAGATATTGCATATGATAGAACATCTTTTGGCAATTTAAGAGAGAAGGGCAAAGAGTTTGTTGGAACCCATACATCCTTATGGGCAATTACAGCTGGAGTGTATTTATCACTAATGGGGCCAAAGGGAATGTATGAACTTGGTCAAAATATAATGCAAAAATCTCAATATGCAATACAGGAATTAGGCAAGATAAAAGGTGTAAAAGGTTCAAGGTTTAATTCTATCAATTTTAAGGAATTTGTAGTTGATTTTAATGATACTGGGAAAACTGTTGAAGAAATAAACAAGGAATTACTTAAGAGGGGTATATTTGGCGGAAAGGATTTATCTAAGGATTTTCCAGAATTAGGCCAATGCGGACTTTATTGTGTAACTGAAATACATCTTAAGGAAGATATAGATAAATTAGTTAATAGTCTAAGAGAAATTATAGAAGGTTAAAATTCTTTAGAGAAGGGGCTGATAAAATGAAACGGATCAAGAGAGACTATAAGGTAAGAAATTTTCATCAAGCAAAATGGGACGAACCTATAATATTCGAACTTAGTAATAAAGGTGAACGAGGCATATTGGTGCCTAAAGTTGAAAAAGAAATTGCTGATGCAATAGGGGATGGCGTATCTAAAATACCCGAGTCTATGAAACGAGAAACTTTGCCAAATCTTCCTGAAATAAACCAAAAAGGGTATTGATGCATTATTTAAGGCTTTCACAGGAGACTTTAGGTGCAGATATAAATGTGGAAATAGGCCAGGGTACCTGTACCATGAAATACAATCCAAAGGTCAATGAATACATCGCTCGCAAACCTGAAATGACAGAACTACACCCTTTACAAGATGAAAGTACAGTTCAAGGTATTTTAGAAATTATGTATAAAACTGATTTATGTTTAAGAGAGATTTCAGGTATGGATCAATTTACATTTCAACCAGGTGGAGGAAGCCAAGCAATATTGACAATGGCTTCAATAGTAAGGAAATATCATAGGGAACGAGGAGAGGAAGAGCAAAGAGATGAAATAATAACCACAGTTTATTCTCATCCATCAGATGCTGCAGCACCTGCAACAAAAGGATACAAAGTAATAACCATAATGGCCGATGAAGAGGGTTATCCTGATTATGAAGCATTTAAAAATGCAGTTTCAGAAAGGACAGCAGCCTTCTTTGTTGCTAATCCAGAGGATACAGGAATATTTAATTCAAGAATAAAAGAATTTACCGATTTAGTCAGAAAGGCTGGAGGACTAAACTGCTATGATCAGGCCAATGCTAATGGATTACTGGGAATTACCAGAGCTAAAGAAGCAGGCTTTGATATGTGCTTCTTCAATTTACACAAGACCTTTGCTGCTCCTCATGGTTGTGGAGGACCTGGTGGTGGTGCTTTAGGAGTAACAAAGGAGCTTATTGATTATTTGCCTAAACCAATAGTTGGCTATAAGGATGGCAAATATTTCTTAAATTACGATTTGGATAAGAGTATTGGTAAGGTTAGGTTGTTTAATGGAGTACCACAAACAGTTTTAAAGGCTTATGCTTGGATTATGAGCCTAGGTGCTGAAGGATTATATGAAGTAGCTAAGGTGGCAGCATTAAATAATAACTATTTATTTAAGAAACTACTAGAACATAAGGGTGTAGATGTACCATATAGAAGGGATATACAGAGGGTGGAACAGGTTAGGTATACTTTAGAAAAGTTGACACAGGATACAGGTATTACTTCTGGAGATATACAAAGAAGGGTAATGGATTTTGGCATGCACTATTGGACTAGCCATCATCCATATTATGTTCCAGAACCAATTACTCTTGAACCCACTGAAACTCCATCTAAGGCTGATTTAGATGAGTATATAAATACTCTTCACCATATATTTGATGAAGCCTATGAAAATCCAGAAATAATTAAAAAGGCCCCCCATAGGAGTACTATTCATCAGGTAGATGAATCTAGCTTTGATGATCCAGAAAAATGGGCACCTACATGGAGAGTTTATTTGAGAAAGACTAAGGAAGATTAAATTGGAAGTGATATTTTGAAAAAAATAGGATTAATAGTAAATCCAATAGCAGGAATGGGAGGCAAAGTTGGACTAAAAGGGACAGATGGAGTTCATATTTTGAATAAAGCAATAAAGCTGGGGGCTACTCCAGAAGCCCCAGCTAAAGCTTTAAGAGCTTTAGAAAAACTTTTGTCCCTTAGAGAACAATTATTAATAGTGACATGTTCTTCAAATATGGGGCAAATTCAAGCAGAAAGTTTGGGTTTTAGAACTAAAGTAGTTTACAATTCTAAGGATTCAATGACAAATAGCAATGATACAAAGCTAGGGGCAAAAAAAATAAAGGAAGAAGGAGTAGATTTATTACTATTTGTTGGAGGTGATGGGACAGCTAGAGATGTGTATGAAAGTTTAGGAAATGAACAGCTAGTATTAGGTATTCCTGCTGGAGTTAAGATCCATTCCCCAGTATATGCAAGTACACCTGAAAAAGCTGGTGAATTAGCCCTTCTATATATAAATGGAGAAAAAGTAGCTATTAGAGAAGAAGAAGTAGTTGATATTGACGAAGAAGCCTTTAGAAAAGATCTGGTTAGAACCCAGCTATATGGATATTTAAAAGTACCAGTAGATAAAAAATTTATGCAGAATAAAAAAGCTCCTACTCCCTTAAGTGAAGAAGCTACTCAGAAGGCCATTGCCCTAGATATAGTTGATAATATGGAGGAAAACATTTGCTATATTATTGGACCTGGTACCACCACAAGAGCCATTATGCAAGCTTTAAATTTGCCATATACTTTATTAGGCGTAGATGTGATAATGAATCAAAGATTGCTAAAAAAGGATGCATCAGAAAGGGATTTGCTAGACTATGTAAGTCAATATCCAAGTAAGCTTGTACTTACTCCTACAGGTGGGCAAGGATATTTATTAGGTAGGGGAAATCAACAGATAAGTAGCAAGGTTGTAGAAAAAATTGGCAAAGATAATATAATAATAGTTTCAACTAACAGTAAGATTATTGGATTAAGGGGGAAGCCTTTCATGGTATATACTGGGGACAAAAAAGTAGATCAAATGTTAAAAGGCTATTATAGAGTTAAGGTTGGGTATGGAATGGAAATCATGTATCAAGTGGAAATAGAATAGGAGGGTGATATTATGGCTAGATATGAAGATTTAGTAGGAAAAAGGGTCGTTGTAACTGGAGGTGCCAGTGGCATAGGCTTAGCTACAGCAAAACGCTTTGCTAAGGAAGGTTCTAAAGTTGTAATATTTGATATTAATGAAAAGGCTTTAGATGATGTAATTAGCAATAATCCTGATTTAGCAGGTGGTGTAGTTGTAGATGTAAGTAAAGAAGAAAGTGTTATTAAGGGTTTTGAAAAAGTAGACAAGCTTATAGATGGAATTGATGTACTGATCTCTAATGCAGGAATAAGTGTAAGGAATTTATTTAAAGATATTACTTATGAACAGTGGAAAAAGGTATTAGATATAAATCTAAATGGAATGTATTTATGTGCAAGGGAAGCTTTAAAAAGAATGTCAGAGCAAAAATCGGGAGTAGTTCTTTTTACAGCTTCAACTAATGGTATGGAAGCTCATCCATATTATGCAGATTATAATGCATCCAAGGCAGGGGTTATATTATTAGGAAGGACATTGGCACTTGAGTATGCACCCTATATTAGGGTCAATTCTATATGTCCCGGCTATGTCTTAACACCTATGCAAAGGGCAGAATATACAGATGAAATGCTAGAACAAGTTAATGAGGGAATTCCAATGAAAAGGCATGCAACACCTGAAGAAGTAGCTTCCTTATTTGTATTTTTAGCATCAGATGAAGCTTCATATATTACAGGACAACATATACCAATTGATGGTGGTGAAACTGCTTAGTAAAATTTTAATTTTTAGTTATTAAATATGGGTCTATTAATTATTTTGATAAAAATGGGGGGAATAAAATGGCACTTTTAAAATTGTCACCACTAGTTGTAATGATAGTTTCTTTATTAGCAGGCATTGATGTTAAAGTTGCTGCTTGTTATGCAACAATATATGGTGTTATAATTGCTATGATAACTTTAAAACATCCGTTTAAAAATATTACTGATACAGCTTATAAGGGAGTATCTACTGTAGTAGAAGTATTTTTTATATTAATGTTTTCATATGCTTTAGCTGAAATTTTTATGGCTACTAGAGTAGGGGCTTCAATTATCAGAATTTCTTTAAGTTTAGGTCTTAATAGTAAAACAGTTGCCTTGGTAGGATTTCTTGTTACTTGCCTTCTGTCAGTTGCAACAGGTACATCTTGGGGAACTTATGCAGCATGTGTTCCAATTTTTCTTTGGGCAAATCATATTGTGGGAGGAAATGTTGCTCTTACTTTAGCTTCCATTATAGGAGGTTCATGTTTCGGAGATAATATAGGTTTGATCTCTGATACTACTATAGTAAGTTCAGGAATACAAGAG
>JAAYFE010000041.1 GCA_012728365.1 Tissierellia bacterium | reverse complement strand
TCTATTGATATAGCTGATGTAGATGTAGGAAGAAATATTGGGGCAAAACTTCAAACGGAACAAGCTGAGGCTGATAAGCGTATAGCCCAGGCTAAAGCTGAGGAAAGAAGAGCTATGGCAGTTGCTAGAGAGCAAGAAATGATAGCAGAAGTCCAAGCTATGAAGGCTAAAGTAGTAGAAGCAGAGGCAGAAGTTCCATTAGCTTTAGCAAAGGCTTTGAAGGATGGAAATATTGGATATATGGATTATTATAATATTAGATATATATTAGCTGATACCAAAATGAGAGATTCCATATCCAAAATAGCAGAAGATGAAGATAAGAATAATGAATAGGGGGCCTTTAAATGTTCCCAAGAGGATTATTAATATTTATTATGCTATTGGTAATAGATGTAATTTCTAAAAGTATTAAGGATAAGAAAAAAATAGAAGAATCAAGAAGAAAGAAATTGGAAAGTTTAAGCAAAGACAAAAACATAGAAAAAAATCCTTTTGAAGAAAAAAAAGAAATAGATTATGGAGAAAAGTTACCTGAATATATAGTAGAAGTAAAAGCTAAGAAAAATGAATTTTCTAATGATATTGCACACAAGGAGGATATTAAAGAAGTAAAGGAAGTTTATAAAAGGGATATAGGAGATAATTGGATTATTAAAGAAGAAGAGGAAATAAACAATAAAAAGATTAAGAAAAAGAAAATGAAAAAGGATCTTCTAAAGGGCATTATATTTTCTGAAATTCTTTCAGAACCAAAAAGTCTAAGAAATATGAAGAGAAGCATATAAGTATATGCTTCTCTTTTGTTTTGCTTTGTAATACCCAAATTGTAGATAGCATAATATTATACAGAGGAGGTTTTCGTATGGACAAAAAAATGGAGAATATAAAATACAATATATCAGAAGCCTTGGAATTACCAAAGGATATAGTACTTGACTTACCTAAAATAACAATCATAGGAAATATACAAATCAACATTTTAAACCACAAAGGAATAATTGAATATAGTCAGGAAGTTTTAAGGGTTAATTCAAATATAGGTGTAATAAAAATAACTGGCAATGATTTAAAACTAAAGACCATTCTTTCTGAAGAGATAATAGCAAATGGAATTATCGATAAAATAGAAATAATAAGTTAGGGGTGTTGCAATGGGGTCATAAAAGCGTGGAATTTTTTGAAAGGGTATGTTATTATAAAAGTTAAAGGATTAACACTTGAGCGTTTTTTAAATTTAGCAGCTACCAATGATATTTACCTTTGGGATATTAAGAGAGTGGACTATACTGAACTTGAGATGAAGGCAACTATAGAAGGTTTCCGGGCCCTTAAGGAAATTGTTAATAAAGTAGGTTGTAGGGTTGAAGTAGTTGAAAAAAGGGGATTACCTTTTTTGTTATATAAAATAAAACATAGGAAGGCCCTAGGAGTTGGATTTATTCTTTTTTTTGTAATAATTATTACCTTATCTTCAATAATATGGGATATAAAAGTAGTTGGTAATGAAAAAGTAAAAACTGAAGATATTATTAAATTTTTAGAAATAGAGGGGATAAAGAGTGGTATAATTAAGTATAAAATAGATAAGGATTATATAAAACACTTATTATTAAATAAATTTGAAACTTTTTCCTTTGTATCAGTTGAAATTAAAGGAACTAGGCTTATAATAGATATAAAGGAAATAGAGTTAATAAATGAAGAAATAGATGAGAACACTCCAAGCCATATAGTTGCTTCTAAGAAAGGTGTTATTGAAAAAGTAATAGCAAGAAATGGAAAAGCAGTAGTTAGAAAAGGAGATATAGTAGAAAAAAATGATATATTAATTTCAGGGCTTATTTCTGATGAAGATTCAGATGGTTTTATACTAGTTCATGCTGATGGAGAAGTATGGGCTAAAACCTTATATAGCTATAAAATAGAAGAACCCATAGTGAAAACTATAAGAGAGGAAACAGGAAGGGTATTTGAGAGGAAGGAATTGAAAATAGGAGAGAGGGGAATTCAATTTATAAAAGGAGATATCCCCTTTAATGACTATGTGGAAAGCATTGAAGAGGTAAATATTTTCAATCTTAATATAGATTTACCTCTGAAAATACTTGTCCACCAATACAAAGAAGTTGAATCTAAGGAGATAACACAAGATATAGATCTTATTAAGGAAAAAAATCATATAAGGGCAGTTGAAGAACTAAATAAACAATTACCCCCAAAAGCAGATATAATTTCAAAGGATGTTAAGCATATTGTTAATGATAATTTTGTAACAACCTATGTGGTAATTGAAGTACTTGAGGATATAGGCGAGAAACGTCCTATAAATTAATAATAAAGGAGGATATAGTTTGACAAAGGACAAAACAGAAAGGCAAATATTAATAGAAGACAATGGAGTAATAAGTGAATTATTTGGTAAATTTGATGAAAATATAAAAATAATTGAAGATGAATTTGAAGTTGAATTAGTATTAAGGAATGGTCATCTTGTGATTGTAGGGGATGATACTTCTACAGAAATTGTGGAAAAATTAATTTATAATTTAATAGAAATAATATATTCACAGAAAAGGTTAAATAAGCAGGAATTAAGATATACAATTGAATTAGTAAAAAAGGGGAAAGAAGGACAGCTAAAAGATCTACTAAGTGATGTAGTTTGTATAACTGCTTCTGGAAAGACAATTAAGCCTAAAACTATAGGACAAAAGTTGTATATAGATAGTATTAGAAAAAATGATATAGTTTTTGGAATAGGCCCAGCAGGGACAGGAAAGACCTACCTTGCAATGGCAATGGCAGTTACTGCTTTTAAAAACAAAGAAGTTAATAGAATAATTTTAACTAGACCTGCAGTTGAAGCTGGGGAAAGCTTAGGATTTTTGCCTGGTGATTTACAGGAAAAGGTAGATCCATATTTAAGGCCTATATATGATGCTTTATTTGATATATTAGGTGGGGAAACATACACTAAACTAATTGAAAAAGGTCTTATTGAAGTAGCTCCCCTTGCTTATATGAGAGGTAGAACCTTGGATAATTCATATGTAATATTAGACGAGGCCCAAAACACTACAAATGAACAGATGAAGATGTTTTTGACAAGAATAGGATTTGGTTCCAAAGCTATAATAACTGGAGATATAACACAGACAGATTTACCTAGAGGAAAGACATCAGGCTTAGTAACAGTATCTAAAATTTTAAAAGGTATAGAGGGTATAGATTTTGTATATTTAACAAAACATGATATAGTAAGGCATCCACTGGTACAAAAGATAATTGAAGCCTATGAAAGACACGAGGAGAGCTAACTAAAGGGGGAGTTCCTACATGAAAAATATAAACATAAAAGGGAATAATAAAGGGCTATTTAATAAAAATAAGTTTTTTATAAATAGAATATTAGTTTTATTGTTCAGTATAATTATATTTTTTATTTTATTACAGAAAGTGGAAACTGAAAAACTAAATGTTAAAATAGGGGATATTGCTCCAATTGAAATTAGAGCGCCAAAGGATATTGTTGATAAATATGCCACTAATAAGTTAAAAGAAGAAGTTAAAAAAAGTATTGAACCAAGATATAGAATTAGCCCCTCAATCCAAATGACTATGAAAGATATTATAAATCAGTTTTTTAGTAGAGTAGTGGAATTAAAGGAAGAGGAAGGTTTAAATTTACAGGAAAAAATAGATATAGTCATGAATGAATCTAGAATACCTATAACAAGGAATGAAGCCATCACTGCATTAAATATGGATGAAACAGAAATTAGTCGCTTTAGAGGAGTCATAATGGATGTAATAAACCAGATAATGAATGTTGGAGTTACTGAAGAAGAAATAGAGTATGAAAAGACTAATATAGAGAGAATATTCCAATCCTTAGACTTTGATGAAGATAAAAAACAATTAGGTATATCTTTAATTAATAATACCATTCAGCCCAATAAATTTATAGATGAGGAGGCAACCCAAAGGAAGATAGAAGAGGAGCTAGGTAAAATTGAACCTGTTATTATAAAAGAGCACCAAGTTTTAGCTAGAAAAGGAGATGTTATTGATAGCAAGACCTATGAATTAATAAAAGAATTAGGTCTATTAAAAGAGGACAGAGCCTTTGACAATAAAAATATTTCTGGTACCCTCATATTGGTTGTTTTGTTGCAGGTATTATTATTTGGATATATATATATTTATCACAGGGATATATTCTTTGATAATAGATTGTTTATTGTAATTCTAATAATAACTGCCATTATTTTAATATCAAAAGCCCTAATTAATATTTCTCCTTATGTGATCCCAATTGCTACTTCAGCTTTACTTGTGGCTATATTAGTTGATATTAGGTTGTCTTTATTGATTAATTTATTTTTAGTCTTTATACTAACTTTTATATTGGAATTAGATGATACATTATTATCCATGTATATAATTAGTGGCACTATAGGTGCATATTTTATGAAAAGACAGCTTCAAAGAAACAATATACTAATAAATGGTGCCATAATCGGACTTGCTAATATATTGACCATAATAAGTTTGGGGCTTATTAAAAAAATAGAGTTGATGGAACTTCTAATTAGAAGTGGCTATGGATTTTTTAATGGTATCTTATGTGGAATTTTAACCATAGGCTCCCTTCCAATTTGGGAAAATCTGTTTCAGGTTTTGACTCCACTAAAACTATTGGAGCTAACAAATCCAAATCAACCCCTTCTTAAAAAGTTAATGTTAGAAGCTCCTGGTACTTATCACCACAGTATTATTGTTGGAAATTTAAGTGAAAGGGCAGCTGAAGCTATTGGAGCTGATCCTTTAATAGCTAGAGCAGGGGCTTATTATCATGATATAGGAAAACTATCTAGGCCTTATTATTTCAAAGAAAATCAATTAAGTGGGGACAACCCCCATGATAGGGTAGACCCCAAGTTAAGTGCATCAATAATAATTAACCATGTAAAGGATGGAGTAGAATTAGGTAAGAAGTACAGGCTGCCAAAGAGAATATTAGATATAATAGTACAGCACCATGGAGATACATTTGTTTCATACTTTTATCATAAGGCAAAGGAAGAAAATGGCCAGGTAAATGAAGAGGATTTTAGGTACTATGGACCAAAGCCTCAAACAAAGGAAGCTGCAATAGTTATGTTGGCAGATTCCACTGAAGCAGCTGTTAGGTCTATTAAAAAACCCAATAGGGAAAATATTGAAGCTATGATAAAAAATATAATTAATGGAAAACTAAATAGTAACCAATTAAGTGAATGTGACCTAACTTATAGGAATTTAAACCAAATAAAAGATGCCTTTCTATCTGTAATAATGGGGATCTTCCATGAAAGAATTGAATATCCTGAAAATGAAAGTGTAAAAGGAGATGCTTAAATTGGATATATTAATTGATAATAGACAGGATAGGGTGGAATTAGATGAAGATATAATTCCCCTAATAGAAGAGGCCATAGAAGCTGTTTTAAGACTTGAGGGAAAAAGTTTGGATTATGAAATAAGTATTTCTTTTGTTAACAATGAAGAAATTAGGGAATTGAATAGGCTTTATAGGAATGTAGACAGGGAAACAGATGTTTTATCTTTTCCTATGGAAGAAGGTCTTGTTCAGACAAATATGTTAGGGGACATAGTCATATCCTTGGAAAAAGCCTTAGAACAATCTGTTGAATATGGGCATTCTCTTAAAAGGGAAGTAATCTATTTAATTGTTCATAGTATGTTACATTTGCTAGGGTATGACCATATGACTGAAGAAGAAAAAAGGGCTATGCGTGAAAGGGAAAAAGAAATTATGAAAAGACTTAATATATTTAAAAATGAAAGGGAAGAAATTTAATAGAAATGAGGAAGTCTAAAAACTTAATTGAAAGTTTTAACCATGCAGTTAATGGTATAATAAGTGCACTAAAATCTGAAAGAAATTTAAAAATCCATTTTACTGCAGCAATTTTAGTTATGATAATTAGCCTTTTTTTTGATTTTTCTAGAATTGAGTTGCTTTTATTATCCTTTACAATCACTTTTGTTTTAATGGCAGAGTTATTTAATACTGCCATTGAAAAAATTGTAGACCTAGTGGTGAAGGATTATCATCCTTTGGCAAAGCTATCCAAGGATATTGCAGCAGGAGCAGTGTTAGTTTCTGCAGTGAATGCCATAATAGTAGGCTACCTATTGTTTTTTGATAGGCTAATGCCTTTTACAAACTTAGTTTTATATAAATTACGAAATTCCCCCATATATTTAACCTTCATAGCCATAGCCTTGGTTATATTGTTGACTATAGTTTTGAAGGCAAAATTTTATAGGGGAAAAGGTACCCCTTTCCAAGGAGGGACTGTAAGTGGTCATTCTGCCCTTTCATTTTTAATTGCCACTATAGTAGCTTTTATTTCAAACAATTTGCTAGTAAATACCCTTAGCTTTATATTAGCATTTTTGGTTGCAGAAAGTAGGGTAGAAGGCAAGATTCATAGCTTGTTAGAAGTAATAACAGGAGCTTTATTAGGAATTTTTATAGGCGTATTGATATTTCAAATAATAGGGTAAATATTAAAATGAAACTAACAAAAAATAAGAGGTGTTTTTATGGACATTAAGAGCTTAATAGAAAAAGCTTTAGAGGCTCAAGAAAAGGCTTATGTTCCTTATTCTAATTTTAGGGTTGGTGCTAGCCTATTAACAGAGGATGATAAAATTTATACAGGTTGCAATATTGAAATAGCATCCTATTCACCAACCATATGTGCAGAAAGAACTGCAATATTCAAAGCAGTGTCAGAAGGCCATAGAAAGATTAAAGCCATTGCAGTTGTTGGAGATTCAGATTATACCTTTCCCTGTGGTGTATGTAGGCAAGTAATGAGAGAATTTGGAAAAGATGTTAATATTATTATTGCTAATTCAGTAGATGATTATAAAATATATACATTAGATGAATTACTTCCTAATAGTTTTGGACCAGAGGATTTAGATAAATAAAGGGAGTGAAAAAATGTATAAGTCAGGTTTTGTAACAGTAATAGGTAGGCCAAATGTAGGTAAATCTACATTATTGAATCAAATAATAGGTGAGAAAATATCTATAATATCCGATAAGCCTCAAACTACTAGGAACAAAATACAACTAATATATACGGAAGAAAATTTTCAAATTATCTTTTTAGATACTCCTGGCATACAAATCCCAAGAAATAAATTAGGAGAGTATATGCTTAAAGTCTCAAAGGAAACTTTAGAAGAGGTTGATATAATAACCTTTATTGTAGATGAAAGTATGGAGACGGGAAGACTTGATCAATATATTATTGATGAATTAAAGGGGGTTAAAACTCCAATAATATTATTAATCAATAAAATTGATAAAATTAGCAGAGAGGATGTAGATAAGTTAATAAAAAAATATGAAAAAATGAATATGTTTGAAGATATAATTCCTATTTCTGCTATTAAAGGTGAAAATATAGATTCCTATATAGAGGCTATAAAGAAGCTTTTACCAGAAGGTCCACAGTATTTTCCCGAAGACATGATAACAGACCAGCCAGAACGATTTATTATATCTGAAATAATAAGGGAAAAGGCTTTAGAAAATTTAAGTGAAGAGGTCCCCCATGGAATATTTGTAGAAATAGAAAGAATATCAAAAAGGGAAGATAAAGATTTAATAGATGTAAATGCTGTAATATATTGTGAAAGAGAATCTCATAAAGGGATAATTATTGGTAAAAATGGTAGAATGCTCAAAAGTATTGGAAGAAGTGCAAGACAGGATATAGAAAAATTACTGGGAAGTCAAGTTAACTTACAGCTCTGGGTAAAGGTGGAAAAAAATTGGAGGGAAAGAGAAAGTAAAGTTAGATACTTTGGATATAAATAGGGCATAATAGAAAGGTATTTGTTATGAACATTAAAGATGAAGGCATTGTTTTAAAGGAGATGCGTTTTAGAGAAACAAGCAAAATTGTAACCATACTTACTAAAAATCATGGAAAGATTCAAGGTATGGCAAGAGGGGCTTATAAGCCAAAGAGTCAATTAACAGTGCATACTCAGCCCTTTTCCTATAATAATTATATTTTTTTTAAAGGAAGGAATTTTTATTACATTAATCAAGCAGATATTATCGATTCATTTTACGCAATAAGGGAAAATGTAAACAGGGTTGTTTATGGCTACTATCTTTTAGAACTGGCAGATAAGTCTATTTTTGAAGGAGATGAATCCTACAAATTATTTTTATTGCTAAGAAAGGGTTTGAAAATATTATCAAAATTAGACAAGCATTTTTTAAAATTTATTTTAGCTTATGAATTAAAATTTATTTCCTTTTTAGGATATAAACCATTATTAGATAATTGTATCATTTGTGGTGAAAAAGATCTAAAAGGGTTTAAGTTTAATATAGAATATGGTGGGATAGTTTGCAATAGATGTTCCCTTGTAGAATCAAACTGTGAATATATGGATATATCAATGTATAAGGCAATGAAAGAATTAATATATACTCCTTTAGATAGAATAAATGGTATAAATATTTCAAAAAAGACTATGTTTAAATTACATGATATTATGGTAAAATACATATTGCACAAAATAGATAGAAAAAGTTTTAATTCATTGGATGTGTTAAAAACTCTTAATGGAGGGGGAGGTGAATTATATGGACATCACCTTGGAGATGATTGACAGTGTTGTATCTAGGACCAATGTAAGCTTTAAAGAAGCAAAGGAAGCTCTAGAAAAGACTAATGGTGATGTAGTAGAAGCTATAATATATATAGAATCATCACAAAAAAGCAATTTGTCCAGCGAGTTAACAGATATAGGAAATGCAATGATAAATAAGGTAAAGGAAATATTGGAAAAAGGCAATGTTACCAGAATAACTGTTAAAAAAGATGGAGATATAATATTAAATCTGCCTGTAACTGCAGCTGCTGTTGGAGCTATTATTTCTGTTCCTTTAGCCTTGATAGGGCTGGGAGGAGCATTACTTTCAAAATGTACAATTGAAATACAAAAAGAAGATGGAGAAATAATAAATGTAAATAACATGATAACTTCAAATAAGGATAAATAATTTTATACAATCCTAATATGTTGACAAGGAGTAAAAATTTTGTTAAATTGTTATCGTATAGAAAGTCGTGTTAAATTTGCTACAGTATAGAGGGAAATGACCTTTCGTCCCCATAGGGATGTAAAGGTTTTCTATTTTCTTTATACAAGTCTGGGGAGGTAAAAAATATGTATTTCCAGGATATGATATTGAAGTTACTTGAATATTGGGGAAAGAAAGGATGTATTATACTAGAGCCATATGATGTGGAAAAAGGTGCAGGTACAATGAGTCCCTATACTTTTTTAAAAGCTCTAGGTCCAGAGCCATGGAAAGTAGTGTATGTAGAACCATCAAGAAGGCCTGCAGATGCTAGATATGGAGAGAATCCTCATAGGGTTTATCAACATCATCAACTTCAGGTTATATTAAAGCCATCACCAGAAGATGTACAAGACTTATATTTAGATAGTTTAAAGGCCATAGGTATAGACCCTATAAAGCATGACATAAGATTTGTTGAAGATAATTGGGAAGCTCCTACCCTTGGTGCCTGGGGACTAGGATGGGAAGTATGGTTAGATGGTATGGAAATAACACAGTTTACTTATTTTCAACAAGTAGGAAGCATTAATTGCGACTTAGAATCAGCAGAACTTGCCTATGGATTAGAAAGAATAGCAATGTATCTTCAAAATGTAGACAATGTATTTCAGATAAAATGGAATGAAGATATGACCTATGGAGATATATTTAAAAGGGCAGAATATGAGCATTCAGTTTATAGCTTTGAAAAGGCTGATATTGAAACCTTAATGAATCTTTTTAATGTTTATGAGAAAGAAGCTAAAGTAAATATTGAAGAAGGATTAGTACTACCAAGTTATGATTATATATTGAAATGTTCCCATACGTTTAATATATTAGATGCTAGGGGAGCCATATCTGTAACAGAAAGAACGCATTATATTAGTAGGGTAAGAAATTTAGCAAGACTAGTGGCCTCTAAATATGTAGAACAAAGAAAAGAATTAGGTTTTCCTCTATTAAAGGGAGGTAAGTAATATGGATAATAAATACCTTTTGGAAATAGGAGTGGAAGAGTTACCTGCACAGTATATAGATGATGCACTAAAACAGCTTCATAATAATATGAAAAAATTATTTGAAGAAGAAAGAATTGAGTTTAGAGATATTAAGACCTATGCTACACCAAGAAGATTGGTAGCTATTGTAGATGGGTTAGGCCATAAACAGGCTACATTAACTGAAATACAAAGGGGACCAGCAAAAAAAATTGCTTTTGATGAAGAAGGAAAACCTACTAAGGCTTTAGAAGGTTTTATGAGGGGCCAAAAGGTAGGCTTGGAGGATATATTTATAGAAGAACATAAGGGTGTAGAATATATTTTTGCCAGGGTTGTAAAGGAAGGTAAAGATACAAGTACAATAATATCAGAAAAGATGGCCAATGTTATAAAAGGAATAGTATTTCCCAAATCCATGAGATGGGGAGGGAAAAACCTTAGATTTGCTAGACCTATTAGATGGGTAGTATCTATTTTTAATGATACTGTAGTACCCTTTGAACTTGAAGGAATAAAGGTAGGTAATGAAACAAAGGGCCATAGATTCTTAAGTAGAAAAAATATAGGGATCAAGTCTGTAGACGAATATATGGAAGTTCTTGAGGAAAACTATGTAATTGTTGACCAAAATAAGAGAAGAGAAATAATAAAGTATAGTTCTGATAAATTAGCTAAAGAAAAAGGTGGAAGTATTTTGTGTGATGAGGAGTTGCTTAGGGAAGTAACTTACATAGTCGAATATCCAACACCTTTGCTTGGAAAGATCAAGGAAGAATATTTGAGATTACCAAGGGATGTTATAATCACACCTATGAAAGAGCAATTAAGGTTTTTCCCCGTAATTAATGACAATAATCAATTGTTACCATATTTTGTAACTGTACGTAATGGAGGAAAAGACTATATTGATACGGTAATAAAAGGAAATGAGAAAGTACTTGGTGCTAGGTTAGAGGATGCTAAATTTTTCTATTACGAAGATATAAAAGAACCATTAGAAAGCTATGTGGAGAAGCTAAAGGATATAACTTTCCAAGAAAAACTGGGTAGCCTTTATGATAAGACTATTAGGATCCAAAAATTAGCAAATAAAATTGGTGAATACCTGGAAGTTGGAGAAGAAACTCAAAAGAATATTGAGAGAGCAGCCTACTTATCTAAGGCTGACTTAGTTACAAAAATGGTGAATGAATATACTGAACTACAAGGCAAAATGGGCATGGAATATGCACAGCATTCTGGAGAAAATGAAATTGTAAGTACTGCTATATACGAACAATATCTACCAAGATTTACAGGAGATGTGCTTCCAACTACAACTGCTGGATCAATACTTAGTATTGCAGATAAAATAGATACTATTGCAGGCTCCTTTGCCATTGGAGTTCAGCCAACTGGCTCCCAAGACCCTTATGGCTTAAGAAGGCAGGCTTTAGGTGTTATTAATATAATATTGGATAAAAGGCTTAAGTTAGGGTTAGAAGATATAATAGACTATGCCCTTTATATATATGTAGAAAAGCAAGGGCTAGTAATTGACTACAATAATGTAAAGGAACAGATTATAGATTTCTTTATTGGAAGAATTAAAAACATATTCAGCGATAAGGGAATAAGGTATGATATAATAGAGTCCATAACTAATATAGGAATACAGGACATTTATGATTTAAGTGTTAGGGCTGAACAATTAAATGACTATATTGTACGTAAAGGTCTTACAGAGGTAGTAGTTACCTTTAATAGGGTTATTAATTTAGCAGATAAATCTACTAATACTGAGGTTAAGAAAGAATTGTTGCAAGAAAAAGAAGAAATAGAGCTATATGAAGCTTTTTCAAAAATTGAAGAGGAAGTATTAAGATTAATAGACAAAAAGGAATATGATAAGGCACTAGAACAATTCATAAGCTTAAAGGATGCCATTGATAATTTCTTTGATCATGTTATGGTAATGGTAGAAGATGACGAATTAAGGAAAAATAGATTAGCTTTATTGGGTAAGATTGCAGAAAATATGTTAAAGATTTGTGATTTATCTAAGATAGTTAAATAAGCCCACATAAGTGGGCTTATTTCTAACACGGAGGGGTGATTACAATCCAACTTAGCGAACGCCAGGAAAAGATAATAGATATTGTAAAGGAAAATCAGCCCATTACCAGTGAAAAGATTGCAAAAAAACTAAAACTAACAAGGGCTACATTAAGACCAGATTTAGCAATACTTACTATGTCTGGCATACTTGATGCAAGACCAAAAGTAGGCTATATTTATACTGGTAAATCTATTTTTAATGTAATATCTGAAAAAATAAAAAATATTAAAGTTGGAGATAGGAAGTCTGTGCCCGTTATAGTAGATGAAAATACTAGTATATATGATAGTATTGTAACTATGTTTTTGGAGGATACTGGCACAATTTTTGTTACATCAGAAGGATATCTTTCAGGAGTAGTATCTAGAAAGGATTTTTTAAAAAGTGCCATTGGTGGCATGGATCTGGATAGAACGCCGGTAGCAGTTATTATGACAAGAATGCCAAATATAATTGTAACTTATCCAGAAGAAAGCATCCTAGATGCAGCAAGAAAACTAATAGAACATGAAATAGATAGTCTACCAGTTGTAAAAGAAGAAATTTTAGATAAGGGCAATAAGGGCTATAAATTAGTTGGTAGGATTACTAAAACTACTATTACTAGGGTTTTTGTTGAATTAGGAAACAATGAGTAGGGGTGAAAACATGGATAATAATATTACGATATATATACTATCAGACTCCATAGGTGAAACTGGAGAGCAGGTTGCTAGAGCAGCAGCCAGTCAATTTAGCCCACTAAAATATGATGTAATAAGATACCCATATGTAACAGATGAAGAGCAGATAAAAGAAGCTTTCGAAGAAGCGAGAGAAAGAAAGAGTATAATTATTTATACAATTGTTATAGAAAAATTAAGAAACTATATTATTGAATTAGGGCAAAAATATAATATACCCGTAATTGATTTAATGTCTCCCACATTAAATGCCTTAGAAGCAGTTTTAGGCCGTAAACCTAAGAGAGAGTCAGGAATAATTAGAAGATTAGACGAACAGTATTTTAGAAAGGTTGAAGCAGTAGAATTTGCAGTTAAATATGATGATGGCAAGGATGCAAGGGGAATTAAAAAGGCTGATATAGTATTAATAGGAGTTTCAAGAACTTCTAAAACCCCTCTAAGCATGTATTTAGCACATAAACATTTTAAAGTAGCCAATGTGCCCTTAGTACCAGAAGTTCCAGCTCCTGAAGAGTTGTTTGAAAAGGATTCTAAAAGAATTTTTGGCCTTATAGCTAATCCCTTTAAACTAAATGAAATAAGACAGGAAAGGCTTAAATCTTTAGGATTAAATAATAATGCAAATTATGCTAGTATTGAAAGAATTAACTTTGAACTTGAATATTCTAAAAGGATAATGGAAAAACTTAACTGTGTAATTATAGATGTTTCCAACAAGGCAGTAGAAGAAACAGCAGGAATTATTATGGAACATATGAGAAATAATTTTGGAACTGAAGTATAGGGAAGTGTTGTTAAAACGACACTTCTTTTTAATCTTAGGCTCTAATAATAAATAATAAAAACTTTAAAAAAGTTGAAGGATTATAAGAAATTATGTTGTATATATATATCAACAAGATTTTTTAAAGAGGTAATCCTTATGAATATTAGAGAAAGAACCGAGTTATTTGAGAAATCTTATTTATCAAAATATGCTACCCTAAGTATCAATTCAAAAGGAAGGTTAGTGGAGGAAGAAAAATGTAGTATTAGAACAGATTTTCAAAGGGATAGAGATAGAATAATACATTCTAAGGCCTTTAGGCGCTTGAAACATAAAACCCAAGTCTTTATTGCTCCAGAAGGAGATCACTATAGGACAAGACTTACCCATACTCTTGAAGTATCCCAAATTTCAAGAACTTTAGCTAAGGCTCTCAGATTAAACGAAGATTTAGTAGAGGCAATCAGTCTTGGCCATGATTTAGGGCATACTCCCTTTGGACATACAGGAGAATATATATTAAATGAACTGCATCCCAAGGGATTTAAACATAATGAACAAAGTCTTAAAGTTGTTGATTATATAGAGCATTCTGAGAAGAGAAAAGGTTTAAATTTAACCTATGAAGTTAGGGATGGAATACTTAATCATACAGGAGAAGGTAGTCCCAAAACCTTAGAAGGAAAAATAGTGGCTATAGCCGATAGAATTGCATATATAAATCATGATATTGATGATGCCATTAGGGCAAATATAATAAGGGCAAATGAACTACCAAAGGATTGTGTTAAGGTCTTAGGCAGCAGCCATGGAGATAGAATAAATACAATGATATGTGATGTAATAAAAAATAGTTTAGATAAAAATACAATTTCTATGAGTGAAGAAGTAGCTTTCTATACCAATAAATTGAGAAACTTTATGTTTGAAAGGGTATACAGAAATAAACGTGTAAAAGGGGAAGAAAATAAGATAAAAAACATCATAAGGGATATATATTCTTATTATATGGAAAACTTTTATAAGCTACCAGATGAGCACAGAAAAATCTATTCATCAGAAGTATCCAAAGAAGAAATTATTTGTGATTATATTGCAGGAATGACCGATAGATTTGTTATTAATTTGTTTAACGAACTCTTTGTACCAAAGAATTGGAAAATATATTAACAAAGAAGGATTTCTTAATTATTTGTCGAATATAAATAAAGTGCATTATTTTATGTCACTTTTTTAAGGTGAGTTTAATGGCATATAAAATAAATGAAGAACTTATAGAAAAAATAAAGGATACTGTAAATATTGTGGATTTAGTGTCCAGATATGTAAATTTAAAGCCTGCTGGAAGTAATTATGTGGGCCTATGTCCCTTTCACCAGGAAAAGACTCCTTCCTTTACCGTTTCTGAAAGCAAAAATCTATTCCATTGTTTTGGGTGTGGTGAGGGAGGAGATTTAATAAGCTTTGTTATGAAAATTGAAAACCTCTCCTTTATAGAAAGTATAAAGTTATTAGCTGATATGTACAATATTCCTATTGAAAGCTATGATAATTCTTATAGCCAAGAAACAAAAAAAGAGAAGGAAAGGTTGTATGAAATAAATAGGGAGGCTGCTTTATTTTATATTTATAATTTAAGAAGAAATCCAAAAGCTTTAAAATATCTGAAAGAAAGAAATATAGGCCAGGATACAATGATTAAATTTGGGTTGGGATATGCTTCCAATAGTTGGAATGAACTATATGATTATCTTAAGAATAAAGGTTATGAAGATGGGGACATTGAAAAAGTAGGTTTAATTAGTAAAAGAAAAGACAATACTGGGTATTATGATAAGTTCAGAAATAGGATTATGTTTCCCATAGTAGACAACAAAAATAGAATAATAGGATTTGGAGGAAGAATATTAGATGTTGGGAAACCAAAATACTTAAATTCTCCAGATACAATCATTTTTGAAAAGGGAAAAAATTTATATGGAATTAACTTAGTTCACAAAATGCCAAATAGAGAAAAAATAATCCTAGTAGAAGGATATATGGATGTCATATCCTTATTTGCTTATGGGATAAATTACTCTGTAGCAAGTTTAGGTACAGCCTTCACACAGGATCAAGCCAAATTATTAAAACGATATAGTAAAAATATATATATTTGCTATGATTCAGATAATGCAGGAATAAAAGCTACCTTAAAAGCATTAGATATACTGGAGAGGGAAGATGTTGAGCCAAAGGTTATAATTCTTCCTAAAGATTTTGATCCTGATGATTTTATTAAAGAAAAGGGTTTAGATGAATTTAAAAAACTAGAAGAAAATGCATTAAGTAGTATAGATTATAGGATCTATATTTTAAAAAAGAAGTACAATCTAAACAAAGTAGAAGAAAAAATAAGATTCACTAAAGAAGCAGCAAAATTATTAAGGGCTTTAAAAAGTCCAATTGAAAAGGATGTATATATAGATAAAATTTCAAAGGAGACTAATATAGCAAGAGAAGCCATAGGAAAGGAAGTTTTTGGAAATAGCTATAAACCAAATACAACAATTTACAAGGACAAGTATATTAGTGGCAAAAATAGGCATAATAAAAGTGAGATATCTCCGGTAAAAGCTGTATTAGAGCCAGCTCATTTAAAGGCAGAAAAAAACTTATTAAAACTAATGATACAAAACATAGATTATTATAAAAGGATAAAAAATCATTTAAGTAGGGAAGATTTTTTAAACTATGAATGCAAAATTTTAGTTAATATTATCTATGATGAATATGAAAATAATCCTTATTTAAAAGAATTAGATATTAATTTAATATTAGGTAAATTGAAAAATGAGGAAAACATAGATTATGAAATTATAGATGAAATAACCAATATCCATATTGTTGCTGAAGATATATATAAATTTATTGAAGATTCCATTAACACAGTAAAGTACTTTAAGTTAAAATTTGAAAGGAAAATAGTGGCAAATAAAATTAAAGAATTAGACTTAAAAAAACAAAAGAATAAAGGAGATGTAGAGGAGTTAAAAAGATTATGCTTAAAATTAACAGAATTAGACAAGGAGTTAAAAACACATTTGTAAATACTAGGGAAGGAGGGAACTTAATTGAATCAAAATAGTAAGCAGCATGAGGATTCAGAAAAGGATAAAGTACAAGCAGTTAAAAAGTTAATAGAAAAAGGTAAGAAAAAAGGAATGTTGACCTATAAGGAAATTATGGATGCATTAGAAGAAGTTGATCTTGATATAGATCAAATAGATAATTTATATATAAGACTTGAAGATTTTGGTATAGATGTGGTGGGAGATAAAGAGGAGGTAGCTCTTCTTGAGACGGATGATATTAAAGAGGCAGAAGAAGAAAGCAAAGATGACGAAGCCCTTTTAAAAGGAATAAGTGTAGATGATCCTGTAAGGATGTATTTAAAAGAAATAGGGAAAATACCCCTATTAACTGCAGAAGAGGAAATAGAATTAGCAAAGAGAATGGAATCAGGTGATGAGGAAGCAAAGAAAAGACTTGCTGAAGCAAATTTAAGATTAGTAGTTAGCATTGCTAAAAGATATGTAGGTAGAGGTATGCTCTTTTTGGATTTAATTCAGGAAGGTAATCTTGGATTAATGAAAGCGGTTGAGAAATTTGATTATAAAAAAGGGTTTAAGTTTAGCACCTATGCAACTTGGTGGATACGCCAAGCTATAACAAGGGCAATTGCAGACCAGGCTAGGACAATTAGAATTCCAGTCCATATGGTAGAAACAATTAATAAATTAGTCAGGGTTCAAAGACAGCTGGTCCAAGAACTTGGAAGAGATCCTACTCCAGAAGAGATAGCCAAAGAAATGGATATGGAAGTTGAAAAAGTAAGGGATATAATGAAAATAGCCCAAGAACCTGTATCTTTGGAAACTCCAATTGGAGAAGAAGAAGATAGCCATTTAGGAGATTTTATTGAAGATGATAGTGTGTTAGCACCACAAGATGCCGCTACTTTTACAATGCTTAGAGAACAATTGATTGGAGTATTAGACAGCCTGACGCCAAGAGAACAAAAAGTATTAAGATTAAGATTTGGATTAGATGATGGAAGAGCAAGAACCTTAGAGGAAGTAGGAAAGGAATTTGATGTTACAAGGGAAAGAATTAGACAGATTGAAGCAAAAGCTTTAAGGAAACTAAGACATCCAAGTAGAAGTAAAAAACTAAAGGATTTTCTTGAATAATATAAAGATTCGCTTAGGTGCGGATCTTTATACTTTATATTATAAAAGGAAAGGAATTTAATATGTTGTTATCAGAAAGACTAAGAACAATTGCAAATTTTGTTCCTAAAAATAGTATAGTGGGAGATATTGGAACTGACCATGGTTATCTACCTGTATATCTAATTGAAAATAAAATATCAAAAAAAGTAATTGCTACAGATATCAGTTCCAATTCCTTAAAAAAAATTATTCAGCATGTTGAATCAAAAGGACTTAAAAATTTTATTGATATAAGATTAGGAGATGGATTGGATGTATTAAAGCCTTTTGAAATAGATACTGTAGTTATTGCAGGAATGGGAGGTTTATTAATAAAGGATATATTGGACAATAGTAAAGAAATAGCAGATACTATTACCCATTTCATATTACAACCTAATATAGCATCAGATAAGTTACGAGAGTATCTTTATGAAAATAATTTCACTATCATAGATGAAAAACTAGTTAAAGAATCTGATAAATTTTATGAAATAATACATGCCAAAAAAGAAAAGGCCCTTTTAAATAGAAGAATTTACTTAGAAATTGGAGAAAAACTTATTGAAAATAAGGACCCTTTATTAGAAGACTTTGTAAATTTTAAAATAAACCTCTATTCCGACATAATGAAAAAAATAAAAAACAAAAATACTTCTAGAACTAAGGAGAGGTATTATGAACTTGATAAGAAAATTCTTGACTTAAAGGAGGTGTTAAGGGAAATTGAAGGCAATTGATATAATAAATATAATGAACAAATGGGCCTATCCTATTTTAATTGATGAATGGGATAACACTGGATTTCAAATAGGGGATCCAAATAGGCAAGTTTCAAAAATATTGCTTGCTTTAGATCTGGATAGGGAAGTTTTGGAAAAAGCCTTAGAAGAAGAAGCAGAAATGATAATAACCCATCACCCATTAATATTTAAACCTATTAAATCTATTGTTTATAATTCATACAAGGAAAAATTAATTTACGATATTATAAAAAATGATATAGTAGTTTATAATGCCCATACTAATTTAGATCTAGCTAAAGGTGGAGTTAATGATACCTTAATAGATTTATTTGGATTAAAAAATGCTGAACCTTTGAGGACAACCCATGAGGAAAGCTTATATAAATTTGTTGTTTTTGTTCCTAAAAGCCATGCAAATACCATAAGAAAAGTACTAGGAGATGAAGGCGCTGGTTTTATTGGAAATTATAGTCACTGTACCTATAATGTAGAAGGTATAGGCACATTTATGCCCTTAGAAGGGACAAACCCCTTTATAGGTGAAGCCTATAACCTAGAAGAAGTTGAGGAGATAAGGATAGAAACTGTTGTAAAGGAAGCTGATTTAAAGAAAATTGTTAATAAGGTAATAGCTGCCCACCCCTATGAAGAAGTTGCCTATGATATTTATCATCTATTGAATAAGGGAAATATATATGGATATGGCGGTATAGGAAACATTGATAGGATGCCCTTAAATAAATTCCTTGATATAATAAAAGAAAAACTTGATGTTGATAGGCTAATGGTTTATGGCAATATAAATAGAGACGTTGAAAGGGTAGCCTTATGTGGTGGAAGTGGAGCATCCTTTATCTTTGATGCATTTAAAAAGGGAGCGGAAGTATATATTACAGGAGATATAAAATACCATGATGTACAATATGCCAATGAATTAGGATTAACCTTAATAGATGCAGGCCATTATAATACAGAAAAGGTTATACTACCCGTAATAAAAAGCTATCTAGAAAAGGAAAGTGAAGGTCTACTTAGTGTAAAAATTTATGATAAAATGAGCCCTAAATGTATATTTTATTAGGACTCTTTTGGAGGTGGGCTAGTGTATAATGTAGAAAAGCTCTGGTTGCTTCAACAACATTATAGTCAATTGGAGGAAATAGAGAAAATTTTGAAAGCGCCTTCTACCTTAGAGAAGATAAAGAAGCTAAACTTAATATTAAGAAATACTGAAAAAAAGTTAGATGATTTGCGAAGTAAAATAAATAGTAACCAGAAGATTCTAAGAAGGAAGGATTTAGCTTTAAAAGATTTAGAGTATAGATTAAAGGAAATTGAAAAAAAGCTTTATGAAGAAAATATTACAGATATAGACCAATTGTCTATATTAGATAAAGAAAGAAAAAAAATAAAGAGAGATATTGAAAATATGGAAATTAACTTATTAGAGACTATTGAGTTAATTGAAAATTTAAAGAAGGAATATGAAAATTTACAGGAAGAGTTTAAGGAATATAGAATAGGATATACTAAATTGGTCAAAGAACATAAATCCCTTATGAATCAATATGAAAAGAAAGCCCAAGGTGAAAAAAGAGAGATTGAAAAAATATCCTCTAATATTGATGATGAGCTATTAGAAAAGTTTAATAATCTAATTAAGACTAGAAAAATAGCTGTGGTTGAAGTTTTAGAAAATAGGTGTAGTGGCTGCAACATGGTATTACCCTCCATTATCCTTGACAAGCTTAAAAGAAATAATCAAATTGTTATATGTGAAAATTGCCAGAGAATATTGTACTTGCCATAACAAATGATGCTAAATTTGGTTAATTTTAAATTTGAAAAAAAGAGTCAATTGTGGTATAGTTATATTACTAGAAAATTTAATAAGATGAGTAAATCGGATGATCGCGTGCTTTAATGAGCATGAGGAAAGTCCGTGCTCCATAGGGCAGGATGCTGGATAACGTCCAGTGGGGGCGACCCTAAGGCAAGTGCAACAGAAATATACCGCCTAGCCATTTCTTGCTAGGTAAGGGTGGAAAGGTGAGGTAAGAGCTCACCAGCAGCTAGGCGACTAGCTGGCTCTGTAAACC
>JAAYFE010000040.1 GCA_012728365.1 Tissierellia bacterium | reverse complement strand
TTATGTGTGTATTTATTATTCATTAGATAACCACCACCTATCTAATTATAATATATATTAATATTAGATAGGTGGCAAATATCCAATAAGCCTTCATCCCAATGACTAAAGTCATGGGCTTTCGGCTAGGTTTTTTGTAAAAGCCCCTTAGAACACCCTTTTCCACATAGGCCCTGGTATAAAAGCCTCCTATTTCTTCCTTACTGATATTTAAGCTTTTAATAATATGCTGAATGATGGTGCTTTTGCCCACATTTATTTCACCTGACAGGAATATATTTTTCATGGCACTGCTCCTTTTTTATTTTAAACTTTCTTGCTACTTAAAGACTAAGGCAAGTATTATATTTTAATTGTCTAAAGGTACTTAAGGCCCTGCCAACGTTTTCATGATAGGAATAGTCATAAACTTGTTATGGAAGTTTCTTGTCGTTATATTATATAAAATATAACGCTTGTAGTTTTGCTAGCCTATGTGTAATATTTCTTATATCCTTAATTGTACTACTTAATTTAATTAGATTCAATGGCTTCATCCATTATTTTGCTCTGCATTTAAATAAAGCACAGTAAGTCTTCCCTCTTCTGTATAATATGGCCTTTTATAATCAATAAAAATTCCCTAAAATATATTATTTACTTCATAAAATTTTATGTTAATATATCTATGTAATATTTAGACTCTCAAAATTTTAAGGAGGATACCACCTTGACAGAAGGAAAAATTTCACAAAAAATAATACTCTTTGCCCTGCCAATCTTCTTAGGCAGCTTATTTCAACAGCTTTACAATGTTGTAGATTCCCTGGTAGTTGGCAATGTAATTGGCAAGGAAGCCCTTGCTGCAGTAAGCTCCACTGGTAGCCTAATATTTTTAATTGTAGGCTTTTTAAGTGGAATATTTGTAGGTGCATCTGTTATTATCTCCCACCACTATGGGGCAGAAGACAAGGAAAGGCTTTCCATTGCAGTCCATACTACCATTGCCTCTGCCTTCATAGCTGGGATCATAATCACCCTAATAGGAGTAGGCTTAAGTCCTTACTTTTTAAAATTAATGAAAACACCTGCTGATGTATTTGAAGAGGCTGTAAAATACCTAAGGATCTACTTTGCCGGTGGAATTGCCATTGTCATGTACAATGCCTGCCTGGGTATCTTTCAGGCCATTGGTGACAGCAAGCGGCCCCTTTACTACCTGATTATAGCTGCAATTACAAATATAATACTAGATATAGTATTTGTAGCAGTACTTGACCTTGGTATTGAAGGGGCAGCCATAGCAACGGTTATCTCCCAACTTCTTAGTGCCTGCCTGGCCTTTATTAAGCTTACAAGGATTAATACCTGCTACAAGATATACATAAGACAGATAAGAATTGATTTGGATATGCTAAAAAGCCTAATGAAAATGGGAATACCCACTGGGGTGCAAAACTCTGTAATTGCCTTGGCCAATGTAATAGTCCAGTCCAATATTAATAGCTTTGGTTCCATTGCCATGGCAGGCAGTGGCAGCTACTCAAAACTTGAAGGCTTTGCCTTTATGCCCATTACCAGCTTCAGTATTGCCCTGACCACCTTTATTGGACAAAACCTGGGAGCAAGAAAATACGAAAGGGCCAAAGAAGGGGCTAGGTTTGGAATCATAGCCGGCCTTTCCCTGGCAGAAATTATTGGTATATTTATATGGATATATGCTCCTAGGCTAATAGGTTTCTTTAATTCTGACCCAGAAGTAATAAGGTATGGGGTTATGCATGCCAGGACCACAAGCCTCTTTTTCTTCTTGCTGGCAATCTCCCACTGCCTATCGGGAATACTTCGTGGAGCTGGAAAGACCAACATACCTATGATTGTAATGCTAATAAGCTGGTGCCTAATAACGATATCCTATATAACCATAGCAGTTAGAATATTACCAGATATAAGGGTTATTTACTGGGCCTACCCCCTAACCTGGTCCATTAGCTCCATTATCTTCATCATATACTACAAAAAATCCAACTGGCTTTCAGCACCCAATAAGGCATCAGAAACTGAGAAGTCCAGCTAGGCTCTAACTATCAATTTTATCAATAGAAAACTTTTAACAATAAATATTTCTTATTATCCCTAACTTGTCCTTAATGGTATAATTGAAAGGAAATAAGACAAGGAAAAGGGTTAATAAGGAGGAATAATAATGGATATTAAGCTTAGTGTAGATACAATAGAAGCCTATTTGGACCTGGACCGTAAGCCAGTAGGGGTTAAATTTTTCTTTGATGAGGAAGAGTTTAAAAATTTGGGTGTTCCCCAAAGGGATCGGAAGGTAACCTACTGTAATTCTGTACAGCTAGCCAGCAGAGGCAAGGCCATGAAGCTGACTAAGGCAAACCAAGCCTGTCCTAATGGTGCCATGGCCTTAAAGATGAGGGAAGTACCTGAACCTATGGCCAGTGGAAAGGCCAGATACAGTAAAAATATCTATTGCAGTGTGGATGTATCAAAGAGCATCAGCGACAGCATGCTATTTTTGAAGGAAGAACCCTACGGTATTGCAGTTATGCCCTTGGAAGAGTATGCAAATCACAATCTAGAGCCTGATGTGGTAATTGTAGTAAGCAAGCCATACAACATAATGAGGATGATACAGGGACATGCTTATTTCAACGGTTATACAAATAACCTAAGAACCTGTGGCCTGCAGGCAGTTTGCCAGGACCTAACTACTTATCCCTACAACACTAAAGATATCAACATCACCCTACTTTGTCCTGGAACCCGCCTGGTGGCCAACTGGCAGGAAAATGAAATAGGAATTGGTATACCCTTTGAAAAGTGGTATGAAACTGTTGAAGGGGTTAAGGAAACTGCCAATCCCTTTGAAAGAAACAGACAGAAGGAAGGCATTGTAAAGAGATTAGAAGAGCGTGGATTTGATCCAAGGGTCATCAGATTTAATGAAAACTATGATGATGGGTCCTATTCTGGAGGAAAAATTGACATTGAAGAATTAGCCAAATAAAAATCAAGTGGTCTACAGACCACTTGATTTTTTATATTCCTCTATTTCAGGAGCTGCCACAACAAATTCCCTACCCTGCCTCATGACAGGATAATAACTTGAGTACTTTACTGCCTCAATAAAATCCTTATGATCCCTAATTTCACCTTCAAAGTAAGTAGCATAACAGCCTACCTTTTCCACCCTGTGGGCATCACTGGCTCCCAGTACAGGGAGCTTTAATGTAGCAGCCAGTGTATAAGCCTCCATATTGTCTTCATAATAGGTACTTCCATTGAAGGCCTCAACTGCAGACAGGAAAGGAGCCAGCCGGATCATATGTCTTCCTATGCCCCTATTGTTGTTCCTAAAGGGATGGGCGGCAATGGCAATACCCTTTTCCTTCTCCACCAATCTTAATAGCTTCTGGGCACTAACCCTTTCCTTAGGTATATCCTTAAGGCCAAAGGTTAATATATCTCCTTCAAAGGTAAATACCTCAGCCCCTACTATAACCAGAAGGCCATCTATATAGGCAGAATCTCCAATTTCCTTTCTCAAAAGGTTGTTGTCATGGTTGGTAATACAAATACCATCTAATCCTATACTTTTAGCTTCTTTAATTGCCTGGTATAAATCCAGCCTGCTATCGCTAGAGTACTTGCTTTCATGCATGTGGCAATCGATTATCATTTTTAGCCTCCTTTTTTTGACCACTAGTACTATATTACTACAATATGTGCCAGATTAAATTATGTATAGGATTATTCAATATTAATTTTTTTATTATAAATTTTATCAATATAAATCAAATTTTTTCATAATAAACTTTTCCTTAAAATCATGTAAATATTTTTACTTTTATAGACAATTTCTTACCCTATTGGGTAAATATATGGTATATTATGTATAACAAAAACTATCTTAAAGGGGAAATAGGCATGGAAGAAAAAGTGTTAGATTTATTGGGAAATATGCAACTGTAGAAGTAAACCCAGATACAAATAATTTGATAACAACTTGGAGAACAGGTAAAGAAGTCAGAAAGAAATATAAAGGTGATTAATATGAAATTTCAATTTAATCAAGAACAAAAGGAACTTTTAAATAAAATAAGATTTGGCTTTGATGTAAATGACGATCTTGATGAAGAACTATATATAGAATTAATGGAAAAAGTTCCTGATTATTTGATGTTACATGGTTTTGATGAAAATTATACACCAAATGAGATTGGTAGAATATGTGAAGATATAATAACAATACTAACTGCGCATAAATGAAAGCACTCACTGTTTTACTCAGTAAGTGCTTTTATTATGTTATAGAGAAGACCTTAAAAGGTCTATTTTTTATGCTTTAAATCACGCAAGCCAGGGCGATACACTGGCGCATCACGAGAAGCAACCTCGTATAAAAGCGTAGATGGAAAGGAGAGATTGAAACATGAAAAGACAGTTTTTGAAGGAATTAGGGCTTACTGATGAGCAAATTGATAAGATTATGGCAGAGAATGGGAAAGACATTGAAAAATACAAAACTTTAGCAGAAACAAAAGAAACTGAATTAAAGCAATTAAAAGAACATCTAGAAGAAGCTAATGCTCAAATTGAAAAATTCAAGGATATGGATATTGAAAGTATTAGTGA
>JAAYFE010000039.1 GCA_012728365.1 Tissierellia bacterium | reverse complement strand
GCCATAGGTTACTTAACTGTTCCTGAACATATCCCCTATCATGAAGGTCTAATATCCTTTATGGAAAGTGATGATGGAATGGTCATTGCAATATTTAGCCCTGAAGTAACAGGTTATACCATTCATGCTGAACCATCTGAAATAGATGATGGAATTGTTTACTATATAAACACATGGGATAGTATTTGGAATAGAAATATTATAAAAAAATCTGTAAATAATGTAGTTTTAAATCCAGAAGGGGAAGAGGTGGCTGCTGTTTATTATTATAATGCTGATAGCAGTGAAGATATATTAATATATGGAAAGGATCAACATCCAACTGGTGGGGTTATATCTTTACCAAGGCTAGTTTTAAGCTACTATTTTACATTGGCTGTGGTACTTACTCTAATTAGTGGCATTATTTTATTTAAGTGGCGTAAAAGAGAAAAGTTAAGGAATATTATGCTATATATTTTCCTACTGCCTATGTCCTATATATTAGCCCATATATTTATAAAAGGCTTTCCTGCTTCCACATATTCAGCTAAACGGGATTTTTTCGCCATACTACTTGTTACGATACCTTTATATATTGCCTTTATATCTGCAGTTAGTTTAATAAAGGAATATAGAAGAAAGAGAATCAATAAAGGATTATAAATTATAAAAATCCCTTGAAATATTGACATCTACTTCCTCAATTTAATTGGGAAAGCTACTCCTTCAAATCCAGCAGGAAATAATTCTTTAGAAAAAAGCCTATATTTTAATGAAAGATATTTTAAATGGTGTATAATAGAGGTAGTATGGTTATTAAAATGTTAACAAACTCACATGAGAAGGGGGAGTTTAAATGCAAAAACCAATATTATCAGAGCATTTTCAAAGCAGGGAACCTTCTGATGTTCGTTTAGCCCAAATAAAATATGCTGAACGTAAGGTAAAACCTGAAAAGATTATTAATGTAGGAATAGGGAACGTTTCCTTGCCAACTAATCCTGCCATGCAAAAAAGAATGTTTGAGCTTAACTCACCTGATAGCCCCTTTGCCAATGGAGTTATTAGGTATACAGGGACAGCAGGTACTGAAGAAGCACAAAATGCTTTTAAGAATATATTAAAGAGTGAAGGCTTTAATACAGACAACCTTTATGTTCAAATAACAGATGGTGGTTCAGCTGGTATGGAGCTATTGATATTGGGAGTATGTGGTCCAGCTGGCAGTGATGAAAGACCACTTATGCTAATAGATCCAGCCTATACAAATTATATTTCCTTTGCAGAAAGATTAGGCCGCAAGGTTGTGACCATAAAGCGCTATATGGATGAAAAGGGTAAGTTCAACCTGCCAGATATGGAAGAAGTTGAAGAAATGATTAAAGAACATAAACCAGGGGCCTTATTGGTTATTCCTTACGATAATCCAACAGGACAATACTATACTTATGACCTTTTAAAGGATCTGGCAAGGCTTTGTGTTAAGTATAATATGTGGCTAGCCAGTGATGAAGCTTACCGTGAGTTGTATTATACTGATGATGAAAAGCTTGTAAGTATTTGGGGACTATCTGATGAAGATGTGCCAGGTATTGAAGGAAGAAGGATTAGCATTGAAACTGCTTCCAAGGGTTGGAATGCCTGTGGTTTAAGAATAGGGGCAGTAATTACAGATAATAAAGAATTTCACACCCGCTCTGTGGCAGAATATACAGCCAACCTTTGTGCCAATGCCATAGGCCAGTATATTTTTGGAGCCCTGGCCCATGAAAGTAAGGAAAGCATCCTTAATTGGTGCAAACAACAAAGGGATTATTATAGGGACCTAATAGTAAAGGTATACAATAAGTTTAAGGAATTAGAGCCAGGCTTAATTGTATCCAGCCCAGATGCATCCATTTACTCAGTAATTGATGTCAAAAATGTTGTAAAGCCAGGCTTTGAT
Organism: Tissierellia bacterium; assembly: GCA_012728365.1. Lineage (GTDB taxonomy): Bacteria > Bacillota > Clostridia > Tissierellales > Tepidimicrobiaceae > JAAYFE01. The sequence goes on along the minus strand of JAAYFE010000039.1, from coordinate 2,432 downwards.
TCAATAGACTTTGTTCTATATTGTGCAGAAGAAGGCTCTGTGGAAGTAGATGGGGTAGAAACTACTCTCCTTGTGGCACCAATGAAGGGCTTTTATGATGCGGAAAATGATGAGGAAAATCCAGGAAAGACCCAGTTTAGGATATCCTTTGTGGAGACACCAGAAAATATGGAAAAGGTACCTGAGCTATTTGTAAAACTATTAAGAAAATATGAAGCTGAAAGATAATGTCTAATTACCTCCTTATGTTAAGGGCACCCTTGTTAGCCATATGAACAGGGTGCCTTTAATATTCTTGCCATAGGCCATAATATTATTGTATAATTATTAAACTATAGGGAGGTAAGAAGATGGCAAGAATAAGTATTGCACCAATGGTAGATGTAACAGATAGACACTTTAGGTATTTTTGCAGGCTTTTAACTAAAAAATCCATGCTATATACTGAAATGATAACAAGTAGTGCCATTATCCATGGGGATAGAAATAAGCTTTTGGATTTTGATCCCTTTGAAAAGCCCATAGCCTTACAAATAGCAGGCTGTGATAAGAAGGAAATACAGGAGGCAGTAAAAATTGCAGAGGCATGGGACTATGATGAGATAAATTTCAATGTAGGCTGTCCATCAGACAGGGTTTCAGGTAATCAAATGGGGGCAGCTCTCATGGCCTATCCTGACATGGTTGCTGAAATAGTTGAGTCCATGAAAAAGGAAACTAAAAAGCCTGTTACTGTTAAACACAGAATAGGCATTGATGGCACCAATGTTTTACCTAATTCATTGCCAAGGCTAGTGCTGGATAAGTATGAGGACTTAGAGTATTTTGTAAAGGTACTTTCCCAGGTAGGGGTTAAGCACTTTATAATCCATGCCCGCATAGCCATATTAGAAGGCTTAAGTCCAAAGGAAAACAGGGATATTCCACCCCTTAGGTATGAGGAGGTTTATAGGATAAAGGAATCCTTCCCAAACCTCTTTATAGAAATAAATGGAGGCATAAGGACCATTGAGGCCATAAGGGCGCATTTAAAACAGGTAGATGGAGTTATGCTAGGTAGGGTAGCCTATGAGAATCCCTTTTTATTAACTGAAGTAGATCAATTTGTTGAAGGAGGTCAAGTAAACAATATATCAAGGCGTGAAATTATAGAAGGCCTTATAGATTATGTAGATAGATTTGGGAAAGATAAGAGGATGGGGTATAATGCCTTAAAAAACACCTTAGGCCTCTTTCACAATAAGAGGGGAAGTAGAACTTGGAGAAGGCTTTTAAATCCTCCATGGGAGGAAGGCCTTTATGCCAAGGATATATTGGAAAAGGCATTGGATATACTACCGGAAGACATTTTAGATGAAAGGCCAATTGATTATTAGAAAATATGGTGAATCTGATTCATATAAAAAAATACTTCTTTCATCTAGAAAACCATATATTATTTCCAAGAATGAAAAAGTATATAAAAATAATATGTATATTTATATAATAAACCATTAAAACTGATATAAACAATAATTAATAACAGGGGATAGAAGGCTATCCTCTGTTATTAATTTAATATTATACATTATACATAGATTCTAGATTTCAATATATAGCTTATTTATAATATCCGATTTCTCGTGAAATTAATTCTGCATAATATTTAACTTCTTTTGCCACAGCTTCTATTTTATCCTTGGTTATTCTAAAAGTAGGACCTGATACACTAATGGCTCCTTCTATTTCTCCTAACCTATTAAATATAGGTGCACCAACACATATTACTCCTATTTCATTTTCCTCATTATCAATTGCATAACCTTTCTTTCTAATTTCAGCTAATTCTGCCTTTAGCACATCAAAATTAGTTATTGTATTATCTGTTCTTTTCTCTATTTTACTTTTGTCCCATATTTCAGCCACTTTTGACTCAGGAAGATATGCTAATATGGCCTTGCCTGTTGCTGTACAATATAAAGGACTCCTCTTGCCTATTTTAGAAGCCATTCGTATAGTATTGTCTGCTTCAACCTTGTCTATATATATTATTTCATTGTCATCCCTAACTACAAGATGTACCACTTCATTGATCTTTTCCATTAATATTCTAGTATAGGGTTTTGAAGCAGTTAATAAATCCATATTTTCAATCTTTCTACTTCCAAGTTCAAACAATTTAAAGGTTATTTTATATTTACTAGTTTCCACATCTTGCACCACATATCCTTTGTAAATTAATGTTGTTAATAATCTATATACTGTGCTTTTGTGAAGATTAACTTTTTCACTAATTTCTGTAACTCCTAATCCATCATAATATTCTGAAAGCACTTCAATAATTGATAGTGCTCTATCCACAGATTGAACTATATCCATCTATATCTCCTCGCTTTTTATATAAATTCATCTTAATTATACACAAATTTATCAAAAAATGAAAAATGATGTTC
>JAAYFE010000038.1 GCA_012728365.1 Tissierellia bacterium | reverse complement strand
GTGGTAGATGGTGTAGCGTAGTTGATAAGTCTACCAGCCCTAGGGTCTATACGTCCTGCCTAGGGAGGGGTGATGACACACCCTTAACTCTGGGTCATACTTGCCTGCCAGAAATGGACTGGCATTTAATCACCAGAGAATCCCCTGACTTTAGTCATGGGGAGTGTCAATAACATGGGAGCAGCAAATACCCAGGCAGCAGTTGAGGTTACAAAAAATATTGCAAAGGAGCTGGGAATAAGGGAACTGAAAATTGCTGGCGTCTTAGGTGACGATATTTATAACAAGATAGACAGCTATAAGGACAAGGAAATTTTAGAACTTGGATATAAACTAAAAGACTTGGAAGGAGAAATACTCTCTGCAAATGTATATCTAGGAACTGAAGGAATTGTTGAAGCTTTGGAAAATGGAGCAGATATTATAATTACAGGCAGGGTTGCAGACCCCTCCCTGTTTTTGGCCCCTATGATATACGAATTCAAATGGACAATTAAGGATAAATATCAAATGGGCCAAGGAGTGCTAGCAGGTCACCTATTAGAATGCGCTGGCCAAGTAACGGGAGGATATTTTGCAGACCCAGGATATAAAGATGTGGAAAATCTGCATCTACTAGGCTTTCCAATAGTTGAAATTGATGAAAGTGGTGATTTTATAGTAACAAAAGTAAAAGGATCTGGTGGCAAAGTTTCGTCAGCTACTTGTAAGGAACAAATGCTATATGAAATCCATGACCCATCAGCCTACTTCACTCCTGATATAGTTGCAGATTTTTCTAAGGTGACATTTGAAGATATTGAAGATGATGTTGTTAAAGTAACTGGAGCAAGTAGCAAACATCAGCCAGAAACCCTTAAGGTAAGCATTGGATACAAGGACTGCTTTATAGGTGAAGGAGAAATAAGCTATGGTGGAACCAATGCAATAAATAGGGCAAAATTAGCAGCTGATATAGTAGAAAAAAGGCTGAAACTAATAGGAGCCAATATAGAAGAATATAGAGTAGACTTTATTGGATACAATTCATTATATAAGGATAAAATATCAAGCCAAATGAAACCAAACCAGTTTTCAGAAATAAGGCTTAGAATAAGTGGCAGGACCAAAGAAAGAAAGGATGCTGTACTTATAGGCAATGAAGTTGAAGCGCTGTATACCAATGGACCTGCTGGCGGTGGAGGGGCTAGTAAAAAGGTAAGTGAAATTATATCAATTTGCTCCATCTTCATACCACGTGATGATATTGAAGTAAGGGTAATATACGAGGAGGTATAGCCTATGAAGTTAAAAGAAATTGCCCATTCTAGAACTGGTGACAAGGGGGACATATCCAATATATCATTGATAGTGTACGATATGAAAGATTATGAATTAATTAAGGAAAAAGTAACTGCTGAAAAGGTCAAGGAATACTTTAAGGATATTTGCCATGGAGAAGTAAAACGCTATGAAATAGACAGCATTGGAGCCTTAAACTTTGTACTGGATAAAACCTTAGGTGGTGGAGTAACCAGAAGCTTAGCCCTAGATAAACATGGTAAATCCTTAAGCTCAGCACTGTTAGAAATGGAAATATAACCTGAAAAAACAAGGGGACAAGACTTAAAATTGTCCCCTTTATATATTTTATCTGCAGGCTTATTAAACTTTGATGATTTTATTATATTGTAGCTATTATCTCCTTAAAATCTTCCACCAGTTTCTTAACTCTTTCTTCTCCTATTTCCTCCATGCTCTTGCCCATATCTAGATAAAATACGCTGAGAAATTCCTCTATCTTTTCCTTAAATGTTGGGTCTACCTTGTTATAATAATTTCCAAATGCAAAGGCTATGGCTATAAAGGGATATTTTGCTATAAAGTTAGCATCTGCTATGCCCCCTAGTTCAAATTTATTACACTTAAATATGGCCTGTAGTGTAACTTCTATTTGATAAGCATACTCCTTAGGATCAAACATCCTAACCCTCCTTTCTTAAAAGTCATAAGCCAAGACCTGACTGGCATATTCAATACATTTTTCAGCATCTTCCCTATCTACAGTTAGTCTGTCTACAGAAGGATATCTAGTTTCTATATGGTAGGCATTGAGAAAGGTTACCTGGGGAACAAACTGCCTTAAGTTTTCATCTATTTGATAGCACTTCTTTAAAAGCCCCATTAGATAATGGCCACTGTGTAAATAACCAGTATTTTTAATTAAGAAGGCCTTTAAATATTTTTCTACAGCCTGCTGGCAATGAAAGGCCACCAATTCATCTACTCCACCTGCTTCAAAGAGTATTTTTGCCCCCCGTAAATCCTTTCTAGCTGCTTCTATCCAGTCTTCATAATTTTTACTATCTACCATATATGACCTTCCCCTCCTTATAAACCTTGCCTATAAAGGTCCCCTCATCCTTGTGCTTTTCTTCCCAATCCTGAAAACTACAGATAAGCAAGTCTATTTCATAATCTGTTATATCTATTAGATCCATCAAAAGCTCACTTCTAATTTCTACCCTCTTCTTAATATCTGCCTTTCCTTCAACTACTATACACAGGTCTATATCACTATGGATAGTTGCTATACCCTTAGCACAGGAACCAAATAGAATTATCATCTTAGGGTTTATTTTTTTTACAATATGGTCTACTATTTGAGAAAGTATTTCATACTGCTTTGGTTTTTCATCTTTAAACCTGTTAATGTTAACCACACCCTTAACATCTATTCTTTAGTTATATGGTACTTATATTTTACCACATTTTAGTAGCCATAGGAAGGTAAAGCTAAAGTAGATAGCAATCCAACTAGCTTATTAATCTTTCATATCTTAGCCTTGCATCCATATAGATTTCCAGCTCGTGTATGGCATTGTATATTAAGACCTTTAGGTAGCCTAAAGGGTTACTTATCCTTTGAATCCTACTGGCTTCCTTGAACCTATTTACTGCATGCTCAACTACAAAAAAGTTTAATCTTTCCATGTCCCTTTCAACTACACTGGCTGGTATATGGCTATCAGCCAGCTTGATATAACCCTTCCTTTCCACATCAAGTACCAATAGCCTTATGGCATGGGCTACTGCCTGCCTATATTTTTCATCCAGGGCATAGAGCTCACACTTGTCTATTATCCTTTCATATTTTTCCTTGAATTTAAGTGATAGATTATTTTTCCTCTGTCCATCCTCCATCTTCTGTGACTGATTGATGGATGAAATAGAAATCTCTGTAGAAATCTTTGTAGTATTCTCTGGTATTGCTGAGGCCTTTTTGAGCCTTTCCATTGGTTCAGCCTGCACCTTTGGACTGGCTTCCTTTGAACTAATGGCTTGACTATTTTGAGCTCCTCCATCCATATTTTTCTCCTCCCATACCCTGCCTTCCTCATCAGCATATAGCTTATCCACTTCCTCATAATTAATGGTATACCATAGGGTCCTGTCCATTTGATATATATTAAAATTATCTACCTCTATTAATTTCTTTTCCCTTAGTTTTTTAAGTATTCTCTTAATAGTTGAAAGGCTCCAAAAAGGAAATTCCTTCTGCCAGTCCTTAAGGGTATTGTAGGTCCAGTATCTTCCCTCATGAAAATTTCTTTTATTCTTCTTATTTATTTCTAACCAATAATGGATCTGCTGCAGTACTAATGCCTCATTTAAACCTAATATTACCGCCAGCCCTTTATCTACTACTAATGGTTGTGAATTAAGTAACTTCATAGCCCTCTCCCCTTTAAAATACTTTAGGGTAAATATACAGTTTTTTTATCTTTAATAAAAGTAAGGACTTTGTTAAAGTCACTAAAGGGCTTCATTAAAGTCCTCCATTTTGTGGCAGACTTCACCTAAGTCTGCTTTCTTTTTAGATGACTTACCTCCAAATCTTAAAATTACAAAAAAATAATAGAGGGGAACCTCCCCTCTGTTCTACTCCAAATCATCCTTAGTATATTTAGGTACTGTACTATAAAATTCCCTATTAATTTTTTCCCTAAAGTCTTCATGGGTTAAAATATCAAGTCCAGTTAAGGCTAAGGCTTTTGCTCCCTTAAGCATCTGCCCTTACACTAAATTTACAAGAGGCATAATCTGGTATAACATTTGGAGCCTTCCCTCCTTCAACTATAATTCCATTAACATTGGACTTTAATGGAAACATAGCCCTATGACTATCGATTAGATTGAAAGTTTGTATAACAGCTTGCAAGGCATTGATACCTGTTTCCGGAACAGAAGAATGAGCAGACTTACCATAATACTCCACCTTAACTCCCCTAGTTGCAAGTCCACCTCTACAGATGAGATTTGAGGTGCTAGGATGGAGCATTAAACAATAATCAACATCATCAAAAACACCCTTATTAATCATTATTACCTTACCACCACCTCCTTCTTCTCCAGGGGTTCCTAGTACAAGCAGTCTTCCATTTACTCTATCCATAACCTTACTTAAGCCAATGGCTGCCCCTGTAGACATGGCAGCTATTAAATTATGTCCACATCCATGGCCTATTTCAGGCAAGGCATCATATTCTGCTATAAAGGCAACAGTTGGTCCACTGGCCTTACCCTTAAATTCTGCCTTAAAGGCAGTATCTAATCCAGCAATTCCTTTTTCCACCTTAAAGCCATGTTTTTCTAATAAGGTGCTTATATTTTCTACAGCATAGTATTCCTTAAAGGCCAGTTCAGGTTTCCCATGGATTTCCTTACTTAAATTAATAAGTTCATCCTTTATATTATTTATTTCATCAAGTATTTCTTGTCTTAATACCATAAAAGTCAACTCCTTAATTTAGTATAGGTGGCAAAGGACAAAATGGTTGTCTTTTACCTCTTTTTCAGTAGGCATCTCTTCCTTGCATATTGGCCTTGCATAGGGGCAGCGTTCATGAAAATAGCAACCAGAAGGCAAATTAATAGCACTGGGGATTTCCCCTTTCACAAGCCTGGACCTTTTTAAATTTGTGCCTGATAGCTTAGGCACTGCTGATAGCAATACTTTAGTATAGGGGTGTAGAGGATCATGGGATATAAATAAATAAGAAAATTTAAATTCATCCTTTAAGTCCATCAATAAATTCAAAATTTGAGCTTGAATAGATACATCAAGGGCTGATACTGGCTCGTCTGCAATAATAAATTCAGGTTCAACAGCCAGTGCTCTGGCTATACCAATTCTTTGCCTTTGTCCTCCACTAAATTGGTGAGGATATCTGGTAGCTTGTTCAGGTCTTATGCCAACCTTATGTAAAAGCTCTAAGGCTTTCTCCTCTGCTTCTTTTTTTGTATTTGCAACCTTATGAAACAACATTGGTTCAGTTATTATATCTATTATTTTCTGTCTTGGATTCAATGAAGCGTATGGATCCTGAAATATCATCTGCATCCTTTTTCTATATTTAAGCATTTGGCCAGGTGTAAAATTTGTTATATCCTCTCCTGCAAATTTAATAGTGCCCCCTTTAGGTTCAACAAGCTTAATAACAGTCCTTGCGGTAGTTGACTTGCCACAGCCAGACTCTCCAACCAGGCTAAAAACTTTACCCTTATCTATACTAAAAGACACCTTATTTACTGCATTTACCATACGCTCTTCCTTTACCAGCCTACCCTTTTTAAACTTAAACTTTCCCAATACACCAGTACTGAGATCAAACTTCTGCTCTAGATTTTCTACTTCCAAAATCTTTTCCACTTATTTTTCCCCCCTTCTTACTGGGAAATGGCATGCAACATAATGATCATGACCAACTTCAACAAGTTCAGGTTCCTTTTCCTTACATATATCCTTACAATATCTACATCTAGGCCAAAAATTACATCCTGTAGGTAAATTAAACATATTTGGTACAATGCCTGGAATAGCTTCCAACCTTTCCTTATCCCTATCTAGGTCTGGAATTGAATTTATTAATCCTTCAGTATATGGATGTCCATAATTTTTAACTATGTCTTCTATTTTACCCTTTTCTACAATTTTGCCACAATACATTACCATAATCCTGTCTGCCATTTCAGATACAACTGCCAAATCATGAGTTATAAGCATTAGTGAGCATCCTTGTTTCCTTACAAGATCCTCCATAAGTTTTAAAATTTGTGCTTGTATAGTAACATCTAAAGCCGTTGTAGGTTCATCAGCTATAATAAGCTTTGGATTAGCTGCAAGGGCTATGGCAATAACTACCCTTTGCCTCATTCCCCCACTAAATTGATGGGGATAATTTTTAAGCCTGCTTTCAGGGTTGGAAATGCCAACTGCTTCCAATAGTTCAATACATTTTTTATGTCTCTGGCTCTTGCTAAGATTTTCATGAAGCAGTAGTACTTCTTCTAATTGCTGGCCTATGGTATATACTGGATTTAAGGAGGTCATAGGGTCTTGGAAAATCATGGAGATTTCCTTACCCCTTATTTTATTCATCTCACTTTCGGATTTTTTCATCAGATCTTCACAATTAAAAATTATTTCACCAGCCTCTATTTTTCCCGGTTCATCTATGAGACCTATGATTGAAAAACCTGTTACAGACTTTCCAGCACCAGACTCACCAACTACTCCTAGTATTTCCCCTTCTCCTATATGAAAACTTACATTATCTACAGCCTTTACAGTTCCCTTAAAGGTATGGAAACAAGTAGATAAGTTTTTCACTTCAAGTAGCTTTTTTCCCATTCTAGCACCTCTCTTTACTTTAACTTTGGATTTAGTTCATCCCTTAGGAAATCTCCTAATAAGTTAATGCCAAATACTATAAGCATAATATATAGACCTGGGAAAATTGAAACCCACCATAAACCGCTAAACAACACCTGATAACCATCACTGCATATCATACCTAGTGAAGGTCTAGTAACAGGAACACCTAGTCCTAAGAAACTCAAAGTTGCCTCAGTAAGTATGAAGGAGCCAACTTGCATAGTTGATAATACAATAATAGAAGTTATAACATTTGGAAGCACGTGTTTAGCTATAATCCTAAAGTTAGGCAATCCAATTACCTTGGTTGCCTCAATATATTCCTGTTTTTTAACAGACAATACTTCACCTCTTACTATTCTTGCATATCTTACCCATCCTACCAGGGCTAGGGAAATTAATATATTTGCAATACCTCTACCTAATAAAGACATTAAAAAAATTGCAATTAACATGGTAGGAAAGGAAAGCTGAACATCAGCTATACGCATAATTAAGGCATCTATTTTACCACCAAAATAACCGGATATAAGTCCTAGGGTTACACCTATAGCACATGTAAGGAGTGTTCCAACAATACCTATAAATAGGGAAACCCTGCTTCCATAAACTATGGTACTAAGTATATCTCTTCCCTGCTGGTCAGTACCTAATATAAATTTAGCATCTCCGCCTTCTAGGTAGGCAGGGGGCTTATAGGCATCGGCCAATTGTATGTCTGACAGGTCATAGGGATTTTGTACAGTAAAGTATGGCCCAAATATTGCAGTTAACAATACAAAAAACAACTATAATTGTGCCTATAATGGCTGAAAGTGAATGTCTATAATTATAAAAAAACTCTGATTCTAAAAAAAGCCTTAATTTACTTAAATCAGCTTCTTTGCTGCTAAATTCTTGAGCCTTAGCATCCATATAATCACCACCTTTAATTATTTAGATCTATTCTAGGATCTATAATTGTGTAAAGTATATCTACAACAAAATTTATAAATACATACATGACTGCCACAAATAGTATATAGGCTGAAATAATGGGCCTATCTGAACTGTTTATGGCATCAATTAAAAGTTTCCCCATGCCTGGCCAAGCAAATATGGTCTCTGTTATAGTTGTAAAAGCTATAAGGGAACCAAGCTGCAAACCAAATATTGTAACTACAGGTATCATTGTGTTTTTCAGTGCATGTCCAAATAATACCTTCCTTCTGGGTACGCCCTTTGCTCTAGCAAACTTTATATAGTCCTGTCTCATGTTTTCCTGCATACCACCACGAGTTAGACGGATTATTGAAGCTATATTTTGTACTGCAAGGGTTATTGCTGGAAGTATTATGTGTCTCCAGCCATCTACTGTAGCAAGGCTAGTTTCAATACCTAAGATACTTCCCACAGCTCCCCTTCCTGATACAGGTAATATTCCTAAATTTAAACTAAATACCAGTATCATTACCATGCCTATCCAAAAAGAAGGAAGGGATATTCCAGCAATAGAGGAAACCATAACTATTCTACTGAACCTTGATTTTGGAAAGGCTCCAGAAAAGACCCCTAGGGGAATACCTATTATTACAGTCAATAACATGGCTACAATAACCACTTCTAAAGTAGCTGGAAACCTTTCAAGAATCAGCTGCAATGCAGAACGATGATACATATATGACATACCAAAGTCGCCTTTTAAGGCATTTTTAACAAATCTACCATATTGTACAGGAAGGGGCTTGTCCAAACCTAAATATTCCATGGCTTTTTGGATTTCTTCCTCAGAAGCATTTTCCCTAACCATCAAGTATACAGGATTACCTAGAACACTAGTAAAAACAAAGATCAATAAAGAAACTATGAATAAAACCATAATAAGCTGCATTATTCTTTTTACTAAATACTGAGCCACACTGTCACCTCCGCTGCAATTCTTTAACTATATAAAAGGAAAGGAAGACTTCCTTTCCTTTTATATATCTTCTTCTCTATTTAAACTCTATATCCCATGCATATATATACTTATCTTTTCTTGGATGATAGGTTATGTCATTTTTATGAGCAAATATATCTACTTGGAAATGTAGTGGTATATAAGATACATCATCAGCTGCTATCTGCCATACTTCCTGCATGATCCTGTCTCTTTCATCAGCATCAACTGTACCTATAGCCTTATCAATTAATTCGTCTACTCTAGGATTTACATAATATCCCCTGTTTACTCCACCATAGCCTTCTTTTACTGGCCCATCCTGTGTTATGC
>JAAYFE010000037.1 GCA_012728365.1 Tissierellia bacterium | reverse complement strand
GACCGGAGTTTTGCCGCCGACTTCCTTCAGATTCCACCTCGCGGTGGACACCCTTGTCTTAAGCTAACGGTTGGCACTATCAACCCCCGTATCGGACTTTCACCGACTAGCTTACGCCCATGCCGGGCACACTAAAAAAACAAGCTAACTAAATTGTTAGCTTGTTTTTACTAATTAGATTATTTTTATATAAATTATTTACAGATATCATAGCTCCAAGTTTACAGTGTTCATAGGTTAAGCCTCCTTGAAAATATACATAATAAGGTTCCCTCATAGGTCCGTCTGCACTTAATTCAATAGATGAACCTTCTACAAATCCTCCAGCTGCCATAACTACTTTATCCTTATAACCAGGCATATTCCATGGCATAGGAGTTATATAAGAATCAACAGCTGATGCTTTTTGAATTCCTTTACAGAATTCCACTACTCTTTCTGGGGTCTGTAGTTTTATTCCTTGTATTATATCGCTTCTAACATCATCAATATCTGGCACAATATCAAATCCTAGTTCTTTATATACGACCCCTATTAGTATTGCACCTTTTAAAGCTTGGGCAACTATATGAGGAGCAAGAAATAAACCTTGCAAAATACTTCTAGTCATCCCAAAAGTTAAACCACATGCTTTACCAATACCAGGAGCTGTACTTCTATTGGCAACTTGTTCTACTAAATCTTTTTTTCCTACTACATAACCACCAGCATAAGCTAGTCCACCACCTGGATTTTTTATCAATGAACCAGCCATTATATCTGCACCTACATCCGTTGGTTCTACTACATCTGTAAATTCACCATAGCAGTTATCTACCATAACAATAATATCTTTTTTATAATCCTTTATAGCTTTAATTGCTTTTTCAATTTCTTTAATAGGTATAGCTCTTCTGTCACTATATCCTGTTGAGCGTTGTATAAATAATAATTTTGTGTCTTGTCCTATACTTTCTATTACTCCATTAATGTCAATTTTATTTTCTTTAAGAGGAACTTCTTTATATTTAACTCCATAGTCCAACAATGTTCCTTTTTGATTTCCTTTGATGCCAATTACCTCTTGCAAAGTATCATAGGGACTACCTGTAATGGAAACAAATTCATCATTAGGCCTTAAAAGACCAGATAAGGTTAAATTAATAGCATGGGTTCCAGAGGCAATTAATGGTCTTACTAAAGCATCTTCAGTATTAAAAATAATTGAATAAATTTCTTCAACCTTATCTCTTCCTATATCTCCATAACCATACCCTGTAGTCCAATTAAAATCTGTTGATGTAAGTTTAACATCTTGCATACTTTTAATAACCTTATAATGATTGTATTCAGCTACCTGATCTATATTTTTGAATTTATCCTGTATAAGTTTTTCCTTGGAATTAACAAATTTAACTACTTCTTCGCTTACTCCATATTGTTTACATAATATATTTATTGTCTCTTCCAACATCTGTTTCACCTTTCTCAATATTTATTTGAATTCTAACATTCTATAAATTATTTAAATAAATTATTTAAATCTACTCTTCTTCATTTTTATTAATTAATTTAATTTGTTTATTTGGAGTTATTGTTGAAATTGCATGTTTATATACCATTTGCTGTTTATCGTTATTTTCTATAATCAATACATAGTTATCAAAGCCTTTTATGTATCCTTTTATTTGATAGCCGTTAATTAGATAAATAGTTACTTCATTATTTTCTTTACGTATTTTGTTTAAGAATAGATCCTGCATATTCATATTTTTTTTCATTTATTAACCTCCTTAATTTTTGGCTATTATCTTACTAGCATAATTAAAAATGTAATTTCCTATGTCGTCTACATCTTTAAAATCATTTATATTTATCCATTTTATTCTATCATCCATTTTAAACCAAGTTAATTGTCTTTTTGCAAATCTCCTGGTATTTCTCTTCAGAATATTAATTGCTTCATTTAATTCCAGTTCACCTTCTAAATAAGAAATTATTTCCTTATATCCTATTGCTTTCATAGATGGCAAATTTTTATTATATCCCATGCTTATTAGTCTTTTTACTTCATCAATTAATCCATCATTGATCATTTTATCTACTCTTTTTTCAATACGAGAATATAATAGCTTCCTATCTGTATTAAGTCCAATCATTACAAGATTATACTTATTACTTTTTTTTCTAAAATTTTCATTATAATATGACATAGGTTTTCCAGTTTCATAATATATTTCTAATGCTCTAATTATTCTTTTTCTATCATTAGGACTTATTTTTTTTGCAGAAGTTGCATCAATTTTATAAAGTTCATTATATATAAAATCATTACCATATTTATCTGCAAGTTCATTGTATTTATTTCGAAGATCTTGATTTGCTTTTACTCTTGTAAATTTTAGTTCATAAACCAATGAATTTATATAAAGTCCAGTACCCCCTACTACTATTGGTAATTTATCCCTATTGTTTATTTGTCTAATATACTTTTCTGCCTGTTGTTTAAAGTCTGCTACAGTAAACTCTTCATCAGGATGCACTATATCTATTAAGAAATGAGGAATTCCCCTCATTTCTTCTGGTTTTACTTTTGCTGTTCCAATATCCATATATTTATATATTTGCATGGAATCAGCTGATATTATTTCCCCATCCATTTTTTGTGCAACATTTATTGCTACATCAGATTTTCCAATAGCTGTAGGTCCAAGAATAATTAATAGATTATCTTTTTTCTTCAACTGCATCATTCCTTTTATACAATTCTTTTAAATTGTTTTTCTATATCGTTTTTTGAAATTTCAATAATAGTTGGTCTTCCATGGGGACATGTATATGGATTTTCAACCATTTTTAATTGATTAATTAGGCTTTCTATTTCTATATTATTGATTTTATCACCACTTTTTATAGCCTTACTACAGGCTATTTTCATTATTTTTTCTAATTTAATATCATAGCTGCTCTGAATATCAGCCTTTAACTCATCCAATATTTCTAAGAAAAAAAATTTTGCTTGAGGTACACCAAACAATATTGGTACCCCCCTTAAGATAATACTGTTTTGACCAAATTCTTCAACAATAAATCCTAAGTTCTTTAATAAATTAGAATTCATTTTTACAAATTCAACTTCCCAGGTACTTAAGTCTATAATTTCAGGTACTAAAAGATTTTGTATAGCTACCTTTTCTTCCTTGAATTCTTTTTTATATTTTTCATACATAATTCTTTCATGGGCTGCATGCTGATCAATTATTAAAAAATTTTCCTTAATACTATCTTCTAATAGAATATAGGTAGAAAAAAGAACTCCTATTATCCTAATATTTTCAAGCAATTTCTTAGGTTTGTCTTCTGGGCTTTCATCAATAAAATTCTTTTTTTCCATAGTATGCATTTCTTTTTTTACATAAGGTTCTGTATTATATTGTTTAGTTTTTATTGGGCTATTTATAAATGATTTATCACTGTACTTATCCTTTATTTCCACTTTTGCATCATTTATCTCAGCCTTTTCAAATAACAAGGGTAGTTCCTCATAATTAGATCTTTCATCTTCATTATCAAAATTTACCTTTTGTATATATAAATTTTTATTTAGAGCTTTAGAAAGCATTTGGTCTAGGGCGCTATTAATTTCTTCTTGATTCAAAAATTTAACTTCCTGTTTTGTAGGGTGTATATTTACATCAATAAATGATGGATCTATATCTATAAACAATACATATACAGGAAACTTATTAATAGGTATTAATGATTTGTACTTATTTTCAATTATATTAGTTATAATCTCATTTTTTACATGCCTATTGTTTACGTAAAAATATTGATGCTTTCTATTCCCTCTATAAAAAGTATTATTTGAAATATATCCATAAATATTAAAATTTTTTGATTTAAAGTCGACTTCTATAAGATTGTTGCTAAAATCCCTTCCCAATAGGTTATATATATTCGAAATTAAGTCATTATTCTTTGAGGTATAAAATATAACTTTGTTATCCCTTATATATTTAATGGCAACATTAGTATTACCTAGAGCAAGCCTATAAAGGATATCATCAATATATGCTGTCTCACTTGATTTGCTCTTAAGGAAATTTCTTCTTACTGGAACATTATAAAACAAGTCCCTTACTATCATGGTGGTTCCTTTAGGACAACCAACAGGTTTTTTGCTTTTTATCCTACCTTCTTCTACAAAAGCCTGGATCCCAGATAAGCTGCCATCAGTTTTAGATAAAACTTCTACTTTTGCTACTGCGGAAATGCTAGATAGGGCTTCGCCTCTAAATCCAAAAGAAACTATTTTTAGCAAATCATCTACTTTTTCTATTTTACTAGTAGAATGTCTCTTAAAAGCTAATTCTAAATCCTCTTCTAAAAAACCTTCTCCATCATCTGTTACTCTAATATAATCTTTGCCTCCATTCATTATTTCTATAACTATATTAGAAGCGCCAGCATCTAAAGAGTTTTCTACCAACTCCTTAACGACAGATGCTGGCCTTTCTATAATTTCGCCAGCAGCAATTTTTTGTATTGTTAGTTCATCTAATAATTTTATCTTACTCATTTAAGCCATCTCCTCAAGTTTTTTTGCTTCCTTGTTTAGTTCGTATAATATATTAATGGCTTCTATTGGGGTAATTTTTGAAATATCAATATTCTTTATCTTTTCTAATAAATATTCCTTTTTATAATCTAAAAGGTTAAATTGGTAATTTAAATCTTCTTTAACAATATTATTTTTGGTATAATGCTTCATTTCTATTTCATTTAAAATTTCATTTGCCCTATCGATTATTTTTTTATCTATTCCTGCTAATTTAGCAACCTCAATACCATAACTTTTATCTGTACTACCCTCTATTATTTTACGCAAGAAAATAATTTCATCTGCTTTTTCTTCAACCAAGACTGTCAAATTTTTTACTCCTTTTAATTTGTTGCTTAACTCTGTAAGTTCATGATAATGGGTAGCAAACAATGTTTTTGCCTTTATATCATTAGCAATGTATTCTACTATAGCCCAAGCTATGCTTAAACCATCATAGGTGCTAGTACCCCTACCAACTTCGTCTAAGATTATTAGACTATTTTTAGTTGCATTCTTTAGAATATTTGCTACTTCGTTCATTTCTACCATAAAGGTACTTTCACCCTGAGATAAATTGTCAGAAGCACCTATTCTTGTAAATATTCTATCGACTATTGATATATCTGCCTCTTTAGCTGGTACAAAGGAACCTATTTGGGCCATTAGGGTTATAATAGCTACCTGCCTTATATAAGTTGATTTGCCCGCCATATTTGGTCCAGTTATTATTTGGACCATATTATTTTCATTGTCTAATAAGGTATCATTTGGTACAAACATATTATCCGTAAGAGTTTTTTCTACTACAGGATGCCTTCCTTCAATAATTTTGATTATACCTTTCTTATTTAATTTAGGTTTTACATAATTATTTTCGTGAGCAACTTGTGCAAATGAATTTAAAACATCTAGTTTTGAAATAATCTTACTTAAGTTTTGAATTCTTAATATTTGAGATTTTATCTTATTTCTAATCTCTTGAAATATATTATACTCAAGTTCTATAATTTTCTCTTCAGAACCTAGTATTTTTAATTCAATTTCCTTTAATTCATCAGTAAAATATCTACGGGAGTTGGTTAATGATTGTTTTAAAATAAAATAATCAGGTACCAGATCATAATATGATTTAGTAACTTCAAAATAATAGCCTATTTTTTTATTAAACCCAACCTTTAGGCCTCTTATTCCAGTTTTAGATTTTTCTTCCCCTTCTAAATTAGCTAACCACTGTTTACCATCTTTATTTGCACTTTTTAGTTCATCCAGTTCTGAATTATATCCTTTCCTTATTATGCCTCCTTCTTTAACAGAAATAGGAGGATTGTCTACAATTGCCTTGTCTATCAATTCATATATATCATTTAAAGAATCAATTTTTAATCCCAAATTAATTAAAGGTTCCTTGTTAGATTTAATCAAAAGTTCTTTTAGCTCCGGAATTTTTTCTATAGATATTTTTAAGGAAAACAAATCTCTAGCATTGCAATTGCCATAAGATATTTTACTAGTAATCCTCTCTAAGTCATAAATATTTTTCAGCTTGTTTTTTACTTCTTCCATTAAAATTCCATCGTTTACGAATAATTCTACTATTTCTTGGCGTTTCTCAATACTCTTTTTATCTATCAATGGTTGTTCTAACCAGTTTTTCAACAATCTTCCACCCATTGCTGTTGATGTCTTATCTAATATCCATAAAAGAGCACCCTTTTTATTTCTTCTAATAGTTTCGTGTATTTCAAGGTTAATTCTTGTATTTATATCTAAGATCATATATTCTTGGGGACTATAGTATTCAATATTGCTAATATGTTCAAGGGAGTTTTTTTGTGTCTCATATAAATATTCAAGTAGTTTTCCCGTTGCCACAATAGAATATGCTTTACCTTCTATACCTAAAGAGGACAGATTTTTTACCCTAAAGTGGTTTTGTATTTTTGAGATCCAATCTACATCTGTAATTGAACCGCTTTCATATATATTAATATATGGATTAATTTTATCTATAATTATTTTATATAATTTATTATTGTGGGTAAATTTTTCATTACAAAGAATCTCTGAAGGCATTATCTTACCTATTTCATCTAATAAAAAGCTCCATAATTCGTTTTCATTTTCTAAAATTTCAGTAGTATACATTTCACCAGTACTGCTGTCTACATAAGATAGCCCTACTCCCATTTCATCCATGTAAATTGAAAGAAGATAATTATTAGATTTTTCATCTAGGGCATTTATATCTGTTATAGTTCCAGGAGTTATTATCCTTACTACATCCCTTTCTACAAGGCCTTTAGCTTGTGATGGATCTTCTAATTGTTCGCAAATGGCGACTTTATAGCCCTTTTCTACCAGCTTAGTTATATAGGCATCAGAAACATGATGAGGAACTCCACACATAGGGGCTTTTATATTACCTCCAGCATCCCTATGGGTTAGGACTATTTCCAATTCTTTAGATGCAATAATAGCATCATCAAAAAACATTTCATAAAAATCCCCTAATCTAAAAAATAGTATGCAGTCTTTATACTTTTCTTTGATCTTTTTATATTGCATCATCATTGGTGTTAAATTACCCAATATTATAACCTCCAAATTAAACTAAATAACCTTCTAAAGTAAATGTTTTTGCAGCATCAATATTTACATTTACAAATTTTCCTATTAGATCTTTAGTTCCTTTAAAATGGACAAGTTTACCTGTTCTAGTTCTACCTGAAAGAATCTCATCATTATTTTTACTTACTTCTTCAACTAAAACCTCAACAGTTTTATTTAAATATTTCTGATTCTTTTCTAAGAATATAGGATAGATTATATCCAATAATCGTTGAAATCTTTCTTTTTTAATTTCATCTGGTACTTGATTTTCCATTCTAGCAGCTATGGTTCCTTCTCTTGTTGAATATAAGAAGGTAAAGGCTGAATCATATTTTACTTTTTTAACTAAGTCTAATGTTTCTTGAAAGTCCTCTTCTGTTTCTCCTGGGAAACCTACTATTATATCTGTTGTAATTGCTATGTCAGGTATAGCCTTTCTAAGTTTCTCTATTAGCAATAAATAATCTTCCCTTGTATACTTTCTATTCATAGCTTTAAGAATTCTATTGCTACCCGACTGTACTGGTAAGTGCAATTGTTCACAAACTTTATCTAAATTTGCCATAGCATTAATTAGTTCATCAGATAAATCTTTAGGGTGGGAAGTCATAAACCTAATTCTTTCAATACCATCAATTTTATTAACATCCTTCAGCAGATCTGCAAAAGTATACTTATAATCAAAGGTTTTTCCATATGAGTTAACATTTTGTCCTAAGAGCATAATTTCCTTATAACCTTCACTAGCTAATTGTTCAATTTCTTTAATAATACTTTCTGGTTCCCTACTCCTTTCTCTTCCTCTGGTATAAGGAACAATGCAGTAAGTACAAAAGTTATTGCATCCATACATTATATTTACAAAGGCTTTAAAGGAATATTTTCTGTTAGCTTCAATATTATCATCTATATCCCTGGTATCTTCTATAATATCAACAACAGTTTCATTAGTCTGTTTATGCCTATCAATTAGTATTGGAAGTTTATGAATGTTGTTTGTTCCAAATATGATGTCTACATGTTTATATTTTTCTAATATTACATTCCTTGCTTCTTCTCTTTGCATCATACATCCACAAACTGCAAGTATTAATTCTGGTTTTCTTCTCTTTAAATCCTTTAAAGCACCTAATTGGCCATATACTTTCAACTCTGCATTTTCCCTAACTAAACATGTATTATATACAATAAAATCACTATCTTCTTTATTATCTGTCCATTCATAACCTAAGTTTTCTAATAACCATGATATTTTTTCCGAATCATGTTCATTCATCTGACATCCATATGTGACAATAGTGTATTTCTTCTTCATTTGTTTTCCTCCTTATTACTAGCTACCTTTTATTATAGCAAAATAAGCAAAAAAAAAGAACATATAAATATAAATAGCCTATTATAAGCAATAGGCTATTTATAAATTAGTCTTCTTGTATAAGTACATTTTCATAAAGTTCACACTTATCTTTATGGCATTGACCGCATACATTATAAATGCAAGTTATGGCTCCACAGTTTTTTGAATTATGCTTATGGTTAAATTTCAAAAATTTATTTTTTTGTTTCATAGGCATCTTTCCTTCCGACTTATGTTTAATAAAATCATACCATAAGCTTTAATGAAAGGCAAGTGAAATTTCAGAAAATTAAAAGAATAAATGATACAAATTGCAAAGTTGTCAAAATATTAATACTTATACTTTATAACTATTTTAATTATGCAAGTTTTGTTTCATTATGTTTCATTCATTTGGTTTTGTTTCTATTAAATATTTTTTTAAATAGTCCCTTATTATTTTCCAGCCTTTTAATTTTTTCTTTAAGTTCTGCAACTTCATAGGATTTTTCTTTAATTTTCATTTTAAGCTTTGCATTTTCACGAATAAGGACATCTCTTTCTTTGCTATTTAATTCATTTTTTAAATTTATAATTTCCTCTGTTAATTCTTTAATAAGTTGAGCATTATAATCTTTATTGTTTTCCAAGATTTCCAAAAGTTTATCAAAAAAATTTTCATGTAAGCTGCTTGAAATTCTATTGGCTAATTCAATTATATCAATATTCCCCTGTTGAACAATATTTGTTAAGGCAGTTTCATCATCTGATGTTATTAAAACTTCAGGTGATTTCAATATAAGCTTTATTTGTTTATTACTGAATCCTTTATCTTGAAGAGATTTTATATATTGAAACAATTCAATTTGGCTATATGTGTAATACCTATGATTTGATTCGTTTCTTGGTATGTCTAATTCGAATTCTTTTTCATAAAATCTTAACACATGAGGAGGGTAGCCTGTTATTTCAGCTGCTTCAGATATAGTATATTCTTTATCAACTTCTACCATTCTTTTACCCCCTTTTAAGCAGTATTATAATTATATTCTTTAAATTTTCCTTAAATCCTTCATAAAAATTAATACATTATGCGATAAATAGGGATCTTTTCATTTATTATTCATCAATTATTTGCCATAATCAACAAAAGAGCCAAAATATTGGCCCTTTATATTTATTATAAGTTTAGATCATTTTCTAAAAGCTTCATAAGTAGTTTTATGGAATTTAATACATCTTTCTTAGAAACCATTTCCGTTGTTGAATGAACATATCTAGTTGGGATGGATATGACCCCTGATGTTACCCCTTCCCTTGTTAAATGTACTGCTCCAGAATCAGTACCACCATACTCTAAGACCTCTAATTGATAAGGTATATTATTTTCTTTAGCAATGTTAATCATTACATTTCTTAACTTAGGATGGGTTAAAATTGAGTTATCTTTAACCTTTATAGCAGTCCCCTTATGCAAGCCTACAGCAAAAGTCTTAGCCTTAGGTGTATCACCACTGCCAGTAACATCTAAGGCAATACATATATCGGGGTTAATTTTATAAGCAGACGTCTTTGCCCCTCTTAGTCCAACCTCTTCCTGAACGGTAAATACAAAATATAAGTCGTTTTTATAATTTTTAATCCTTTTAATAGCTTCTATGGCAACATAGCAACCTATTCTATCATCTATAGCACCAGTAAATATAACATTTTCATTTTCGCTATAGTGGGACAGGTAAACGCATATATCACCAATATTAACCAGACTTTCTGCTTCCTTTTTATCTTTTACACCAATATCGATGAATAAATTTGATAGTTTTATTTTCGAAATATCTTCCATAGGTTCCATGGCAATTATGCCTACAACACCGTTTTCAAATATTACATGCTGATTTAATGATACAATAGGTGATATACCTCCAATATTAGTAAATCTTAAAAATCCATTATCGTCAATATCTGTAATCATAAGCCCTATTTGGTCCATATGAGCTGCAATCATAATCTTTTTTCCATTACCTTTTTTTCTTGCTATTAAGTTACCTAGATTATCAATTATAATTTCATCAACATAATTTTCTATTTGTTCTTTTATATAATTACATATCTTTGTTTCATTACCTGATGGTCCATAGGTTGTAACAAGTCCTTTTAATAATTTGCTATTAAATTCCACTAGTAAATTCCCCCTTCTTATATTCACATAATATAGCTTTCAATAATTTAAGAGTATTTTCATAATCTTTCCTACTCATCACAGATGTAGGAGAATGAATATTTCTACAAGGTACTGATATTGTAGCTGTTATAGCTCCTTCTTTGGTAGTATGAATTTTGCCTGAATCATTACCACCCATAGAAGACTTTCTATATTGGTAGGGAATATCATTTAATTTTGCTATTTCTACAATCTTTTCCCTTAAGGCTTTATTAAATAGGGTTGTTTTATCAATTAATGAGATAGCAGGTCCATCATTTAAACGTGTAGGTATAAAATGCGAATCAATTTCAGGCACATCATAGCATAATGTACCTTCTAATACGATACATATATCTGGATCTACACTATATGCAGCAGGTCCAGCCCCTTTTAACCCTACTTCTTCCATAACAGTAAAAACCCCATAAAAGCTTATATCCTCAACTTCTTTAATTAATTCAATTAATAAACTGCACCCTACCCTATTATCTAAGGCTTTTGCTTTAATTAAATTATCTCCAAATTCTATATATCTACTATCAAAGGTTATGTAGTCTCCAATTTTAACGTATTTCAAAGCTTCTTCTTTAGAATCTACTCCTATGTCTATATATAAATTATCAACCTCTATAGCTTTATCTCTTTCTTCTTTCATCTGTAGATGTATAGGTTTGGAACCAATAACACCTGGTATTTTTTTGTCTCCTACTAAGACAGGTTTAGATACTAGAATTCTTTTATCAATTCCACCTACAGTGGTAAACTTTATATATCCTTTATCATCAACATCAATTATCATTAACCCAACTTCATCCATATGGGCAGTAATCATAAGTTTTTTTGGGATTTCTTTACCCTTCTTAAATGCAATTACATTGCCTAATTTATCGATTTTTAAATCATCTACATGGTCTTTAATTTCATTAATAATCAGATTTCTTACTTCCCATTCATTTCCAGAAATTCCAGAAGCTTCAGTAAGTCTTTTTAATAGCATAATAACCCCTCCAAATTTTCCTCAGTGATAGATGCTACAAAAAATGCTAATAATTTAGCTGTATTTTCTATATCTTTTATATCCACAACTTCTACTGAAGTATGCATATATCTTAAAGGAATGGATAAGCACAGAGTAGGGATACCTTCTCTAGTTAATTGTATAGCATCTGCATCTGTACCAGTAGAACTTGGTGAAATATCATATTGAAAAGGTATATTGTATTTTTCAGCTATTTTAACCATTTTTTCTCTCAGCTTCGGATGAATAGTTCCTCCAATTGCAATTCCTGGTCCCTTTCCTAACTCTATGGTTTTATGTTTAGGTAGTTCAGGAGTTGAACCAAATCCAACATCTATGGCTATTCCAATATCAGGGTTAATACCGTAGGTACTAGTATGTGCACCTCTTAAACCTACCTCTTCTTGGACTGTACAGACAAAATATAAATCAGCTTTATGGTCTAGTTTCATCAATTCTTTAATAGCTTCATACATGGTGGCTATGCCAGCTTTATTATCTAATGATTTGCATGTAAGCTTACCATTTTTAAGTTCTCTAAATTCCCTATTAATTGTAATTATGTCACCGATGCTTATATAATTTTTTAACTTTTCACTATCATAACCTAAATCAATATATAAGTCATCAAGTTTTAACGCTTTATTGCTTTCTGATGCCTCTTGCAAGTGAGGTGGTTTAGATACTACTACTCCGAATAATGGCTTTTTACCATGTACAATTACTTCCTGTCCTAATATAGTTTTAGGATCAATACCACCTATGTTTGTAAACTTAATATAGCCATTTTTTTCTATAGATTTAACCATTAAACCAACTTCGTCCATATGTGCTGCTACCATTATTTTTATATTTGAATCATTGTTTTTTCCTTTTTTGAAAATAACTATATTACCAAGCCTGTCTGTATTAATTTCATCTGCATATTTTTCAAATGATTTTGTAATAGTTTCTTTTATACTCAATTCATGGCCTGATACACTATAGTTTGTACAAAGCTCTTTTAAAAATTTTTTTGTATCCAAATAGTATAACCCCCTATTATTTAAGTTTTGTATAGAAAAAAGTCTTAATTGGTTTTAAATTATATTTTTCTGGTAATAAAATTTGTTCTGTACTGCCAACGAATAATACTCCATAATCACTGAGACTATTATAAAATTTTTTATATAATAAATCTTTAGCTTCATTTGTAAAATAAATCATAACGTTTCTACAAAGAATTAGATCCATGTCTTTGGGAAATGAATCCTTCAATAAGTCCATTTGTTTAAATTCAACAGTTTTTTTAATTTCATCTTTAATTCTATAATAATTGTTGTATTTATCAAAATATTTAACAATAAATTCTTTTGGAACATTTTCTAAGGATTTTTTATCATAAATACCTTCCTTAGCCTTGTTTAAAGCAGATATATCAATATCTGTAGCCAATATTTTTATTTTATCCAAACTGTAAAATTTAGTAAGCAGCATTGCCAAAGAATAAGGCTCCTCACCTGTAGAACAAGCAGAACTCCAGACACTAAGAGGTATATTAGAGTTTTTTATTAGATTTGGTAATATTTCCTTTTCAAGTACTTGCCATTGAGTAATATTTCTAAAAAATTCAGAAACATTAATAGTCAAGTAGTTAATAAATTGATCTAACAACTCCTTGTCCACCTTTAGTTTATCATAATATTCACTTAAGTCATTAAATCCATTTCTTCTCATTAAAGACTTGATTCTTCTTAACATTTGTTTTTCTTTATATAGATTTAGATCTATAACTATAAGTTTATTTATATTTTGTTTAAATATTTCATATTGAAGCATTTTTATCCCCTTTATCAATTTATTTAATACAAAATTTCTGTGGTATACAACCACAGAAATTTTGTAAAGGGGGTCTTGATGTAATTTGAGAGGTTTTACTTATAGTCTTTACGTATATATAAAATAATATAAATCAAACCCCTCTACATTTTTTTATT